>KL569420.1:12670-22913 GCA_000715685.1 Streptomyces lilacinus | reverse complement strand
TGTACGGCAGGGCGCTGGACAGCCGCTCGCCGCGGCCGATCCTCGGCGACCGGGAGGCCGCGCGGACCGTGCGGATGATCGACTACGACTTCCGCCGCACCGGCATCTCCCGCAGCGGCGCGGCCGGGATCGCCCTGCGGGCGCGGACCCTCGACGGCTGGACGGCGGAGTTCCTGGCGGAGCACCCGACGGCGACCGTGCTGCACCTCGCGTGCGGCCTGGACAGTCGGGTCCTGCGGATCGCGCCGCCGCCGACGGTCCGCTGGGTCGACGTCGACTATCCCGAGGTCGTGGAGCTGCGCGAGCGGCTGGTGCCCCCGCCCTCCGGCGACTACCGCCTGCTCGGCGCCTCCGTCACGGACGAGGGCTGGTACGAGGAGGTGCCCGCCGACCGGCCGACGGTCGTCGTGTTCGAGGGGCTGTCGATGTACCTCCGCAAGGAGGACGGCAAGCGGCTCGTCCAGCGCGTCACGGGTCGCTTCCCGAGCGGGCAGCTGCTCTTCGACTCGTTCAGCAGCCTCGGGATCCGGCTGCAGAAGCTGGTCACGCCCGTCCGGCACGCCGGCGCGCGGCTGCACTGGGCGATCGACGACCCCGACGAGCTCGAGGGCTGGCACCGCGGCCTGCGCTGCGTCGACGTGCTGCGCGCCGTCGACCTGCCGGACACGGACCGGCTGCCGCCGGCAGGGAAGTTGGGCATGTGGGTGATGGCCCGCACGCCGGGCTGGCGGGACATCTCCCGGATCATGCGCTACGAGTTCCGCTCCGCCCGGAGCCCACGTCACGGTGTGTGACGAGGCTTGACACAGCCGTCATAAAAGCAGCGTGGTCGCCCCTTGGCCCTCGGATACGCTAAAGGTGCACGTAAACCTCAACACACAGCGACCAGGGAGCAGCCGCAATGGCTCGACACCTCATCACCAGCGCCCTTCCGTACATCAACGGGATCAAGCACCTGGGCAACATGGTGGGGTCCATGCTCCCGGCCGACGTGTACGCGCGCTTCCTGCGCCAGACCGGCCGCGAGGCGCTCTACATCTGCGCCACCGACGAGCACGGCACGCCGGCCGAGCTGGCCGCCAAGGAGGCCGGGCTGCCGGTGGACGCGTTCTGCGCCCAGCAGCACGACGTGCAGAAGGCCATCTACGCGGGCTTCAACATCTCCTTCGACTACTTCGGCCGCAGCTCCTCCCCGGAGAACCGCGAGATCACCCAGCACTTCGCGCGGCAGCTGGAGAAGAACGGCTTCATCGAGGAGCGTTCGATCCGCCAGGTCTACTCCCTCGCGGACGGCCGCTTCCTCCCGGACCGCTACATCGTCGGCACCTGCCCGCACTGCGCCTACGACAAGGCGCGCGGCGACCAGTGCGAGAACTGCACCCGCGTGCTCGACCCGACGGACCTGATCGACGCCCGCTCGGCGATCAGCGGCAGCAGCGACCTCGAGGTGCGCGAGACCAAGCACCTCTTCCTGCTGCAGTCGAAGCTGCAGGGCGAGGTCGAGGCGTGGATCGACGAGCACGGCAAGGACTGGCCGGTGCTGGCCTCCTCCATCGCCCGCAAGTGGCTGACCGAGGGCCTGAACGACCGCGCCATCACCCGTGACCTGGACTGGGGCGTGCCGGTCCCGGCGGACACGTGGCCGGAGCTGGCGGCCGAGGGCAAGGTCTTCTACGTCTGGTTCGACGCGCCCGTCGAGTACATCGGCGCGACGAAGGAGTGGGCGGACCAGGACGCGGAGAACCGCGACTGGAAGTCCTGGTGGTACGAGGCCGAGGACGTCCGCTACACGCAGTTCATGGCGAAGGACAACGTCCCCTTCCACACCGTGATGTTCCCGGCGACCGAGCTGGGCACGCGCGAGCCGTGGAAGAAGGTCGACTACGTCAAGGCCTTCAACTGGCTCACGTACTACGGCGGCAAGTTCTCCACCTCCCAGCAGCGCGGCATCTTCACCGACGCCGCCCTGGAGCTGCTGCCCGCCGACTACTGGCGCTACTTCCTGATGGCCAACGCCCCCGAGTCGGACGACTCCTCGTTCACCTGGGAGCACTTCGCGGGGACGGTCAACAAGGACCTGGCCGACACCCTCGGCAACTTCGTCAACCGCGTCCTGTCCTTCTCCCGCAAGCGGTTCGGCGACGAGGTCCCGGCCGGCCTGGAGGAGGGCGAGGCCGAGGCCGAGCTCGGCCGCCAGATCGCGGAGCTGCTCGCGGAGTACGAGCGGTACATGGAGGAGATGCAGTTCCGCAAGGCGGCGCAGGCGCTGCGCGCCCTGTGGAGCGCGGGCAACTCCTACCTGGAGACGAAGGCCCCCTGGCTGGAGATCAAGACCAACCCCGAGGGCGCCGCGCTGACGCTGCGCACGGCAATGAACCTGATCCACCTCTACGCGATCGTCTCCGAGCCCTTCATCCCGGCCTCGGCGGCCGCGATGCGCTCGGCCTTCCAGCTGGAGGGCGACACCGCGACGTGGGTCACGCAGGACGAGGCCAAGTCGCTGACCTTCGTCCCGGCCGGTACGCCGTTCACCGTTCCGCCGGTGCTCTTCGCGAAGATCACGGAGGACGACCTCGAGGCGTACCGCGAGCGCTTCGGCGCCAACGACGCGCAGGCCGACGCGTAAGACGCGCACAGTAGGCGGACGCGCGGGCCGTAAACCTCCGGGGCCCGGGACCTTTTGGTCCCGGGCCCCGTCGCGCATCGCCAGGGGGCATGCGTAAACAGCGTTGATCGTTCGGCAATCGTTCGTTGACCCCGGTCCCGCACCCTCGAGGTGTTGGGTAGGCGGGGGAAGACGAGGAAGAGCAGTGTTCGACAAACGCATCACCGTAAACGTCCATGCCGGCGACGATCTGGGCCGTCACCGCATCGTCCGACAGCTGCGCGGGCTGCCGGGGATCGGCGTCGTCCGGAGGGACGAGGAGGCCGCCGTGGACATCCTGCTGATGGCGCGGGAGGACCACGCCGCCCCGGCCGCCCTGCGCCGGATGGTCCGCGCCAACCGCGCGCCGCTCGTCGTGGTCGCGGAGGAGCTCGGCGAGACCGAGCTGATGGCCGTCGCGGAGTACGGCGTCCGGTCGGTGCTCTGGGGGGAGCGCCTGACGCCGGGCCGGCTGTCGCGGGCGGTGCACAACGCCGCCGGTTGCTGCCCGAGACTGCCGCTGGGCATAGCCCTGGTGTGAGACTGGGCGTCATGTCCGACACCAAAGACGAAATGTTACCGCCGCTGCCCGGCGGCCGGAGCGTCCCCGCGGCGACGACCGACGAGCGCACCATGCTGGCGAGTTGGCTGGACTTCCAGCGCGCGACCCTCGTCCACAAATGCGAGGGCCTGACCGACGAGCAGGCCCGTACCGCCGCCGCGCCGCCGTCCGGGCTCAGCCTCCTGGCGCTCGTCCGGCACATGACCGAGGTCGAGCGGCACTGGTTCCGCCGCGTCCTGCCGAAGCGGGAGATCCCCCCGTTGTACGGCGGGGAGGGCAAAGGTTTCGAGGGGCCCGAGGACGTGACCCTGGCCGACGCGCTGGCCGCCCTGCGCGCGGAGACCGCGCTCGCCGACGCTGAGGCGGCGCCGCTGCCGCTCGACGCGACGGGTGACTTCCGGGGCCACGCGGTCTCGCTGCGCTGGATCTATCTCCACGTGGTGCAGGAGTACGCGCGGCACAACGGCCACGCGGACCTGCTGCGCGAGCGGACCGACGGCGCGACGGGGTTCTGAGGCGCGCGCACCCACGACACGCACGAGGGCCGGGACCCCATGGTCCCGGCCCTCGGTCGCGCTACGGCACTACTTCGTCGGCTTGTACGGCGTCGCCTTCGCCGGGCCCTTGTAGATGCTCAGGTGGAGCTCCTTCAGGCGGGCGTCCTCGACCTCGCTCGGGGCGCCCATGAGGAGGTCCTGGGCGTTGCCGTTGAGCGGGAAGGCGATGGTCTCGCGGATGTTCGGCTCGTCGGCCAGCAGCATGACGATGCGGTCGACGCCCGGGGCGATGCCGCCGTGCGGCGGGGCGCCGAACTTGAAGGCGCGCAGCATGCCGCCGAACTCCTTCTCGACCTCCTCGTTGCTGTAACCGGCGATCTCGAAGGCGCGGTACATGACCTCGGGCTCGTGGTTACGGATGGCGCCGGAGGACAGCTCGGTGCCGTTGCAGACGATGTCGTACTGCCAGGCGAGGATGTCCAGCGGGTCCATCGTGTTCAGCGCCTCCAGGCCGCCCTGCGGCATGGAGAAGGGGTTGTGCGAGAACTCGATCTGGCCGGTGTCCTCGTTCTTCTCGAACATCGGGAAGTCGACGATCCAGCAGAAGCGGAAGACGTTCTCCTCGAACTGGCCGGCGCGCTTGGCGGCCTCGACGCGCACGGCGCCCATGATCTTGGAGACCTCGTCGAAGTCGCCGGCGCCGAAGAAGACGGCGTGGCCGGCCTCGAGGCCGAGGCGCTCGGCGAGGGCCTTGACGTTCTCCTCGGTGAGGAACTTGGCGATCGGGCCGGTCAGGGCGATGGGGGCACCTCCCTCGCCGTCAAGGCTGAGGGGGACCTCGCCGACGCGGACCCAGGCCAGGCCCTTGGCACCCTGCTCGACCGCGTACTCGCCGAGGCCGTCGAAGAACTTGCGCGGCTGGTCCTGGACGGCCGGCACGGCCAGCGCCCGGACGTGCTTGCCGGCGAAGGCCTTGAACTCCGAGCCCTCGAAGACGTCGGTGACGTCGACGAGCTCGAGCTTGGCGCGCAGGTCCGGCTTGTCGGAGCCGTACTTCAGCATCGCCTCGCGGAAGGGGATCCGCGGGAAGGGCGAGGTGACGTGGCGGCCGTTGCCGAACTCCTCGAAGAGCTCGGTCATGACCTTCTCGATGACCTGGAAGACGTCCTCCTGCTCGACGAAGGACATCTCCATGTCGAGCTGGTAGAACTCGCCCGGCGAGCGGTCCGCGCGGGCGTCCTCGTCGCGGAAGCAGGGCGCGATCTGGAAGTAGCGGTCGAAGCCCGCGATCATCAGCAGCTGCTTGAACTGCTGCGGGGCCTGCGGCAGCGCGTAGAACTTGCCGGCGTGCAGGCGCGAGGGCACCAGGAAGTCGCGCGCGCCCTCGGGGGAGGTGGCGGACAGGATCGGGGTGGCCAGCTCGTTGAAGCCGAGCGCGGTCATCTTCTGGCGCATCGCGGAGATGACGGCGGAGCGCAGCAGGATGTTGCGGTGCATGCGCTCGCGACGCAGGTCGAGGAAGCGGTACTCCAGACGACGCTCCTCGTTCACCCCGTCCTCGGTGTTGATCGTGAAGGGGATCTGCTCGGCGGCGCCGAGCACCTCGACCTCGGTGACCTCGATCTCGATCTCACCGGTGGGCAGCTCGGGGTTGACGTTCTCCGCGCCGCGGCTCATGACCTTGCCGTCCACGCGGACGACGGTCTCCTTGGTGAGGTGGCTCAGCGCCTCGTTGGCGGGCGTGCCGGGGCGGGCGACGAGCTGGACGAGACCGTGGTGGTCGCGCAGATCGATGAAGAGGATGCCGCCCAGGTCGCGCCGATTGTGCAGCCAGCCACTCAGACGGACGTCGGTGTCGACGTCCGCCGCACGGAGCTCGCCGCAGGTGTGGGACCGGTAACGATGCATCGTTCATCCAAGTCGTGGTCGAAGGCGTTGTTCGGCAGTGGCGGTGCTGTTCCGGCTCTCCCGGCGCGCCGACGCCGGCCGTGCATACAGCACCAGGCAAGGGTACTGCCCCTCGCATACCATCAGTGGTCCCGAGCGCACAGACCTGCATAAAGTGGGGCAATGCGCACCGAGGACGTTCTGGCCTCCCTGGCGACCGGCCTGTGGACCTGGGACAACGCCGCCGGAACCGTCACCCTCGACGCCGAGGCCAGGCGACTCCTGAGCCTGCCCGAGGGGGTGGAGCCGACCGAGGGAGCCGTCCGCGCCCGCTTCCACGCGGTCGACTGGCTGGAGCTCCGCGGCGTCCTCGCCCTCTCCGCCGCCGAGGGCACCCTCGGCGAGATCCGGATGCGCGTGGTGGACGAGGCGGGCGAGACGCTGCGCACCGTACGGCTGCGCACCCGGCCGTCGGCGGTCGGTGCCGACCACCTCATGCTCGGCACCGTCGAGGAGGTCCCCGAGGCCCTGGAGGGCACCTCCACCGCCCGACTGCCCGTCGTCGCCGACTGGCACCGCAACCGCGAGGCGTTCCTGCTGGACGCGGGCCGGGCGCTGGCCGAGGCCCACTCGACGGCCGAGGTGCTGCGGGTGGCGGCCCGGCTGTCGATGCCGGGGTTCGAGCCGTCGGGGCTGGCCGTCTTCGTCGGCGAGGCCGGCCGGGTGAAGGTCATCGGCCACCACGGCTACGCCCCGGGCGAGGCCGAGCCCTTCCTCGACCAGCCGCTGGACGCGGCCTACCCGGCAGCCGAGGTCATCCGCACCGGCCGGGCGATCTACATCCCCCAGCCCGAGGACTACCGCCGCCGCTTCCCCGAGGCCTACCGGAAGGTGGCCCACTTCGGCCGCACCTCCTGGGCGTTCCTGCCGCTGATCAACGCGGGCCGGACCATCGGCGCCTGGATGGCCGGCTTCAGCGTCCCGGTGTCCTTCACCCCCGACGAGCGCTCGGTGCTCACCACCGTCGCCCGCATGCTCGCCCAGGCCCTGGGCCGGGCCAGCATCCAGGAGTCCGAGAAGGAGCTGTCCGTCGGTCTCCAGCGCACGATGATGCCGACCGTCCAGCCCGACATCCCGGGGATGTCGGTGGCCGCGCGCTACGTGCCCACCGGCGGCGGCCTGCAGGTCGGCGGCGACTGGTACGACATGATCCCGCTGCCCAACGGGAAGATCGCCCTGGTCATCGGCGACGTCCAGGGCCACGACGTGCGGGCCGCCGGCCTCATGGGGCAGCTGCGGATCGCCCTGCGCGCCTACGCCTCCGAGGGCCACCACCCCGACGCGGTCCTCTCCCGCGCCTCCCGCTTCCTGGCCGGCATCAACGGCGACGGCGACGAGGGCGCCGACCAGCGCTTCGCGACCTGCCTCTACATGGAGGTCTGCCCCACCAGCGGGCTCCTGGTCATCGCCCGGGCCGGCCACCCCGACCCCGCGATCCGGCTGAGCGACGGCACCATGCTCGTCTCTTATACACATCTAGAGACAGGCTCGGGATCATCCCCGACACCGACTACCCCACCACCCGGATCGTCCTCGAGCCCGGCGAGACCGTGCTGGTCTTCACCGACGGCCTCATCGAGACCGGCGGCCACGACCTGGAGACCGGCTGGCACCGGCTGCGCGAGATCATCGAGGACCATCCCCTCGCGGACGACGGCGGCGACATGGAACAGCTCGCCGACACCCTCGTCCAGGCCGTGCACGGCCCGCCCTCGCACTACACGACCGGCCCGCTCATCGACCGCCGCGAGGACGACATCGCCCTGCTGCTCCTGCGCCGCGACGTCCCCGCCCCGGCCCGCGGCGTGCCGCGCCCGCCGCGCCGGACCGTCCTGACCATCGCCCAGGCCGAGCCCGAGCGCATCGCCGAGGCCCGACAGCAGATCCGCGAGCTCATGCACGACTGGCCGGACGGGGGCCAGACCGACTCGGCGGTCCTCATGGTCTCCGAGATGGTCACCAACGTCCTCGTCCACACCGACGGGGACGCCGTCCTCATCGCCGAGATATCCGGCGAGCGCGGCACGCGCTGCCTGCGCGTCGACGTCGCCGACAGCAGCGACGAGCTCCCCCACCGGCGCCACCCGGGCGAGATGGCCTCGTCCGGCCGCGGCCTGGTCCTCATGGAGCTCCTGGCCGGCGCGTGGGGCGTGGACCCGCGGGGCGAGGGCAAGAACATCTGGTTCGAGCTCTACGAGTCCGCGTCGGGCGCGGAGGCGCAGTTCGAGGGCGTGACGTAGGGCCGTGGCGCAGGGCGCGGCGACGTCGTTCGCAACGTCGCCACTCCCCCGGAACCCTCAGAACGTCGTCGTCCACCCCGGATACCGAACCTGATCACGGGTGTAGGCGACGCCGTGCACCTTGAGCCCCGCCGGATCGATCAGGCTGACGGCTCCCCCCTCCGGGCCGAGCCGGAATCCGTCGCCCGCCGCGACGGTGACGGTGGTCCCGGAGGCGAGGGAGCCCGTGGGGAGCGGGCGGAGGTGGCCCAGTCCGTCGGCGAGCCGCCAGCCCCCCATGTCGACGGGGGCGGGGGAGGCGTTGAGCAGCGTGACGGACTCGGCGTCCCGGCCCGGAGCCGCCGGGCCGACGCGCGCGGCCACGATGCGCAACGGGGCCTCGAGCTCCCTGGCCCGGAGCGGCCCGCCCGGCGCGCCGAGGGCGTGCCCCGTGGTGTCGTCGGTGTGCCACGCCTGCGACTGGAAGGCCAGGAAGACCGCCGCCCAGCGTGCTTCGGCGGTCACGTGGAACAGCACTCCGCCGTCCTGCCACACGCCGTCGTCCTTGCGGAACTCCTCGACGTTGCCCTGGTTCATGTGCACGTCGTGGACGCCGACGACGGCGGGGCGGCTCCGCGCGGAGCGGAGGCGGAAGATCCTGCCGAGGAGGGAACGCCTGCGCCCGAATCCCTGGCCGAAGACGTAGACGGCCACGGTGGGATCGGCGATGGCCCGCTCCACGTAGTGGTCCAGGAAGTCGGAGAGGTCGTTGTCCACGCCGGGGCGGTCCGGCGGGAGCGGACGCATCCGGGAGGGATCGAAGAGATTGCCGCGGATGAAGTCGAGGGCGCCCGTGCCCGCCTGCGAGTCGAGCGGCGTCCATCCGCTGCCCGGCGGCGGGAGCAGTCCCGTCACCGGATGGCGGAAGTCGTCGTCCGCCAGGAACATCACCTCGGACGGCGGCACTTTGGACAGGACGTTCACCGGGGCCTGGTAGCCGGCGCCGGCGCTGTCCTTGAGGAAGATCTGGTAGTGGGGCGACTGGGTGCCGCCCTCCCGACGTCGGTCGGTGGCACGGGCCGCGAGTACGCCATAGGGCCTGATCGGCATGACCGCCTCCGTTTCTGGAGGAATCCGCTGGTAACACCCACTCTTTCCACCCTGCGCCCACGGGAACCCCGGCACCACTCGATCAGTGCCGGGGTCCCCGTGGGCGAGGCGTACGGTCAGACCGCCGGGATGACGCCGAGGCGGCCCGCCTGGAAGTCCTCGAAGGCCTGGGCCAGCTCGGCGTGGGTGTTCATCACGAAGGGCCCGTAGTGCCGCATCGGCTCCCGGATCGGCTGCCCGCCCAGCAGGACGACCTCGAAGTTGGGGCTGCGCGACTCCTGCGTGGCGTCCGCCCGGAGGGTGATCGCGTCTCCCCCACTCTCGGCTCCGCTCGAGCGGGAGGTGCCCCCACCGCCGAAGACCACGGCCTGGCCCATGCGGAAGGGGCGCCGCTCGGGGCCCGCCTCACCGCGCCCGGCGAGGGCGTAGGCGAGGGCGTTGAAGTCGGGGCGCCAGGGCAGGGTGAGCTCGGCGCCGGGGTTGAGGGAGATGTGGGTCATCGTGATGGGCGTGTGGGTGATGCCGGGGCCCTGGTGGCCGTCGATCTCGCCCGCGATGAGCCGCAGCAGCGCGCCGCCGTCGGCGGACGTGAGGAGCTTGACCTTGCCGCTGCCGATGTCCTGGTAGCGGGGCGGCATCATCTTGTCCTTCTTCGGCAGGTTCACCCACAGCTGGAGGCCGTGGAAGAGCCCGCCGCTGACGACGAGCGACTCCGGCGGGGCCTCGATGTGCAGGAGGCCGGAGCCGGCGGTCATCCACTGGGTGTCGCCGTCCGTGATCGTGCCGCCGCCCCCGTGGGAGTCGCGGTGCACGAAGGTGCCGTCGATCAGATAGGTCACGGTCTCGAAGCCGCGGTGGGGGTGCCAGGGGGTGCCCTTGGGCTCGCCGGGCTCGTACTCCACCTCACCCATCTGGTCCATCATGATGAACGGGTCGAGGTACTGGTAGTTGATCCCGGCGAACGCCCGGCGCACCGGGAAGCCCTCGCCCTCGAAACCGCTGGGAGCGGTGCCGATGTGCAGCACCGGGCGCCGCGTGCCGTCGGCGGGCGCGGCCACGCGCGGCAGGGTCAGCGGATTGTCGACAGTCACGGCGGGCATGGGGCCTCCTCGGATCGTCCCACCCTCAATTTAGTTGAACAGTGAACAACCGGCAAGGTTCGATCCATTCCCCGGACTCGGAAGGCATCATTCCGCTCCCATGATGGACACTTGATCAATGCGCCCCCGCCTCAGAGTCGCCGGCCCCCTCGCGGTGGCCGCCG
>KL569420.1:6167-12391 GCA_000715685.1 Streptomyces lilacinus | reverse complement strand
CGCGCCCTGCCGGCGGGCGCGCCGCTGGCCGACGGGGACGCGCGCGGGCACTACACCCAGCCCGGCGGGCCGGGTGACGAGGCGGGCCGCAGGATGCGGGAGGCCGTGCGCACGGACGGCCGGCGCCCGCTCAGCGCTCCCGCGGCCCCCGCCGGCGACGCCGCGGCCGCGACGGAGGACGGCGCCGCCGCCGAGACGGCCGCCACCCCGACGGTGGGCCCGCTCTTCTACACGGCCCAGGGCGACGACCCGGCCCACGGCTGCACGGCGAGCGTCGTGCACAGCGGCGCCGGCGACCTGATCGCCACGGCCGCGCACTGCGTCTACATGGACGGCTTCCGCACGGACCTCGCCTTCGTGCCCGGCTACGAGGACGGCGCGGCGCCGTACGGGGTGTGGGTGCCGACGTCGATCGACATCGCGCCCGAATGGGCCGAGGACCGGGACCCGGACTACGACGTGGCGTTCCTGCGGGTGCGGCCCGTGGAAGGCGACACCCCGCTCGAGCGGGTGACGGGGGCGGCCCCCATACGCTTCGGCCCGCCGGCGAAGGCCGGCGCGCGCGTCGTGGGCTACCCGAACGACACCGAGCGGCCGGTCGCCTGCCGGGGCACCACGGAGGCGGAGAGCCGCACCCAGCTGCGCTTCCCCTGCGAGGGCCTGCTCAACGGCACCAGCGGCAGCCCGTTCCTCGCGGACGGCGGCGCGCTGGTCGGGGTGCTGGGCGGCAAGGACGAGGGCGGCGACGAGGAGACCTCGTACAGCGCCTACTTCGGCGACGCGGTGGAGGCGTTGTACCGCCGGGCGACGAAGGGGACTTCCGGGTCCCGCTAGCCGTACATCCGGCGCATCGCGAAGTCCACCATCTGCTCCACCGACTTCGCGTCGAAGACGATGCGGTGGTCCCCCTCCATGTCGAGGACGAAGCCGTACCCCGTGGGCAGGAGGTCCAGCACCTCCGCCCCCGTGATCACGAAGTACTTGGACTCCTTGCCCGCGTACCGCCGCAGCTCCTTGAGCGAGGTGAACATCGGGATGACGGGCTGCTGGGTGTTGTGCAGGGCGAGGAAGCCGGGGTTCTCGCCGCGGGGGCAGTAGACCTTGGAGCCGGAGAAGATCGTCTGGAAGTCCTCGGCGGACATCTGCCCGGTGGTGAAGGCCCGGACGGCGTCGGCGAGCGACGGGGGCGACGGCTCGGGGTAGAGCGGCTGTTCGCCGTAGCCGCCCGGCTGCTGCGGAGGCGCGTAACCCTGCTGTGCCGCGTTCTGGTCGTAGCCGTACATGGCCCAAAGCGTAAAGGGTCACAGTTGGCCGATCAGGTCTTGCGCCTTATTACCGGTGGGTAGCATCATGCTTCTTACTGACCGGTACGCACAGAGGATCGCCCTCCCGTCACCTACGGAGCCGTCTGTCATGGGCCACTACAAGTCGAATCTCCGCGACATCGAGTTCAACCTCTTCGAGGTTCTCGGCCGCGACAAGCTGTACGGCTCCGGTCCGTTCGCGGAGATGGACGTCGAGACCGCCAAGGACATCCTGTCGGAGATCACGCGCCTCTCGGAGAACGAGCTGGCCGAATCCTTCGCCGACGCCGACCGCAACCCCCCGGTCTTCGACCCCGAGACCAACACCGCCCCGGTTCCGGACACCTTCAAGAAGAGCTACCAGGCGTACATGGACGCCGAGTGGTGGCGCCTGGGCATCCCGGAGGAGATCGGCGGCACCACCGCCCCGCGCTCGCTGATCTGGGCCTACGCCGAGTCCATCCTGGGTTCCAACCCGGCCGTCTGGATGTACTCCTCGGGCCCGGCCTTCGCCGGCATCCTCTTCGACGAGGGCACCGAGCAGCAGAAGCACATCGCGAAGATCGCGGTGGAGAAGCAGTGGGGCTCCACCATGGTGCTGACCGAGCCGGACGCCGGCTCGGACGTGGGCGCCGGCCGCACCAAGGCCGTCAAGCAGGAGGACGGCTCCTGGCACATCGAGGGCGTGAAGCGCTTCATCACCTCCGGTGAGCACGACATGGCGGAGAACATCCTCCACTACGTCCTCGCCCGCCCCGAGGGCCACGGCCCCGGCACCAAGGGCCTCTCCCTCTTCCTCGTCCCGAAGTACGAGTTCGACTTCGAGACCGGCGAGCTGGGCGAGCGCAACGGCGTCTACGCCACCAACGTCGAGCACAAGATGGGCCTGAAGGCCTCCAACACGTGCGAGATGACCTTCGGCGACAAGCACCCCGCCAAGGGCTGGCTCATCGGCGAGAAGCACGACGGCATCCGCCAGATGTTCATGATCATCGAGTTCGCCCGCATGATGGTCGGCACGAAGGCGATCGCCACCCTCTCCACCGGCTACCTCAACGCGCTGGAGTACGCCAAGGAGCGCGTGCAGGGCCCGGACCTGGCCAACTTCATGGACAAGACCGCGCCCAAGGTCACCATCACCCACCACCCCGACGTGCGCCGCTCGCTGATGACGCAGAAGGCGTACGCGGAGGGCATGCGCGCCCTGGTGCTCTACACCGCCTCCGTCCAGGACGAGATCGTCGTCAAGGAGGCCGCGGGCGAGGACGCCAAGGCGCTGCACGGCCTCAACGACCTGCTCCTGCCGATCGTCAAGGGCTACGGCTCCGAGAAGTCCTACGAGCAGCTCGCCCAGTCGCTGCAGACCTTCGGCGGCTCCGGGTACCTGCAGGAGTACCCGATCGAGCAGTACATCCGCGACGCGAAGATCGACACCCTCTACGAGGGCACCACGGCGATCCAGGGCCAGGACTTCTTCTTCCGGAAGATCGTCCGCGACCAGGGCCAGGCCCTGAACACCCTCTCCGAGGAGATCAAGAAGTTCCTGGCCACCGAGGCCGGCGGCGAGGACCTCGCCGGCGCCCGCGGTGCGCTCGCCAAGGCCGCGGTGGACCTGGAGGCGATCGTCGGCAAGATGATCACCGACCTCACCGCCACCGGCGAGGACGTCAAGAACATCTACAAGGTCGGCCTGAACACCACCCGCCTGCTGCTGGCCTCCGGTGACGTCGTCGTCGCCTACCTGCTGCTCAAGGGCGCGGCCGTGGCCGCCGAGAAGCTCGCCGACGCCTCCGCCAAGGACAAGGCGTTCTACACCGGCAAGATCGCGGCGGCGAAGTTCTTCGCGACCGACATCCTGCCGCGCGTCTCCGTCGAGCGCTCGCTCGCCGAGGCCGTCGACAACTCCCTGATGGAGCTGGACGAGGCCGCCTTCTAAGGACGCCTTCCCAGGCCTCCTTCCGAAGGACGCTTCCCGCTTCCGAGGACGCTTCCGTCCTCGGAAGACGCTTCCCTCCACCGAAACCATGGGCAGGAGCCGGGCGCCGAAAGGCAGTCCGGCTCTTGCCCAGATCCTTATTCTGAGGCCATGAGCTCTGCGCACCGCTTCGACCGCGGCCACACCGACGACCTGATGTCCTTCCTCGCCGCCAGCCCGTCGCCGTACCACGCGGTGGCCAACACCGCCGAGCGGCTGGAAAGCGCCGGCTTCCGCGCGGTCGCGGAGACCGACGCCTGGGACGGGAGCGCGGGCGGGAAGTACGTGACGCGCGGTGGCGCGATCATCGCCTGGTACGTGCCGGAGGGCGCGACCGCCGCCACCCCCTTCCGGATCGTCGGAGCGCACACCGACTCCCCCAACCTGCGCGTCAAGCCGCTGCCCGACACCGGCGCGCACGGCTGGCGGCAGATCGCCGTCGAGCTCTACGGCGGCACGCTCCTCAACACCTGGCTCGACCGCGACCTCGGCCTCTCCGGCCGGATCACCCTGCGCGACGGCAGCCACCGCCTCGTCCACGTGGACCGGCCCCTGCTGCGCGTCCCGCAGCTGGCCATCCACCTCGACCGCGGGGTCAACCAGGACGGGCTCAAGCTCGACAAGCAGCGCCACATGCAGCCCCTTTGGGGCCTGGGCGACGTGGCCGAGGGCGACCTGATCCACTTCGTCGCCGAGGAGGCCGGCGTCGCCGCCGACGAGGTCGCCGGCTGGGACCTGATGGTCCACAGCGTCGAGCCGCCCGCCTACCTCGGCCGCGACGAGGAGCTCCTGGCCGGCCCCCGCATGGACAACCTGCTGTCCGTACACGCCGGTCTGGCCGCGCTGCTGGCCGCCGCCGGCTCCGCGAGCCTGCCCTACATCCCCGTGCTCGCCGCCTTCGACCACGAGGAGAACGGCAGCCAGTCCGACACCGGCGCCGAGGGCCCCCTCCTCGGCAACGTGCTGGAACGATCCGTCTTCGCCCGCGGCGGCACGTTCGAGGACCGGGCCCGCGCCTTCGCCGGCACCGTGTGCCTGTCCTCCGACACCGGCCACGCCGTGCACCCCAACTACGCCGAGCGGCACGACCCGGGCCACCACCCGATGCCCAACCGCGGCCCCATCCTCAAGGTCAACGTCAACCAGCGCTACGCCACCGACGGTTCCGGTCGGGCCGTCTTCGCCGCCGCCTGCGAGCGCGCCGGCGTGCCCTGGCAGCACTTCGTCTCCAACAACTCCATGCCCTGCGGCACCACCATCGGCCCCATCACCGCGGCCCGGCACGGCATCGCCACCGTCGACATCGGCGTGGCCATCCTGTCCATGCACTCCGCGCGCGAACTGTGCGGCGCCGACGACCCGTACCTGCTCGCCGCCGCGCTCACCGCCTTCCTCGAAGGCTGACGGCCCGAAGACCGACATCCCGACGACCGGTTTCCCGAAGGCCGACAGCCCGAGGGCTGATATACAGCCCGTACGACTCGACCCGTCCCACCCCCGGGGGAAGCTCCATGACCACCCGCACCCTGCGGATCGCCGTCGCCGCGCTCACCGCCGCGGCCGCCCTCACCCTGACCGCCTGCGACGGCGGCTCCTCGGACGGCGGCAAGGAGGAGAACGCGGCCAGTGGTGAGCAGACCACCGGCACCCCGGCGGAGACGAGCGACGAGGGCAGCGACGGCGGGGACGACGGCGCCGACAGCACCGACGGCGACACCGCCAAGCCCCGGGACAAGGGCGACGCCTGCGCGCCGGACGCGATGAAGGTCGAGGTCAGGGCGGTGAAGTCACCCGCCAACCACGCGCTGCTGGTGGCGACGAACACCTCCAAGACGCTCTGCTACGCCTACGGCTTCCCCTTCCTGCGCTTCGACCAGGACCAGGCCACGGCCGCGGCGGTCGAGGACAGCCGGCCGCAGGACCGCATCGCCGTCAAGCCCGGCAAGTCCGCCTACGCCGGGATCCTGACCTCCTCCGCCGACGGCTCCGGCGGCAAGGGCCGGGAGGCCAAGCAGCTGTCGGTCACCTTCCAGGCCGCGAAGGGCGACCCCCTCGACGGCGACCCGGCCCAGGCGCCCCTGCCGGGCGGCCTGCACGTCGACGACTCCGTCCGCACCTCGTACTGGCTCTACGACGAGCGCACCGCCCTCGAGTGGTAGCCGCCACCGTGATCCCGGCCGCGCCCGGGGCGTGATTGGTCGATCCGGGCCGGGGTAGCCGCCCTGTGCCCGGCCGGCGACGCCGGCACGGCCGATCACTTCTGGAGGCGTTTCCCATGGGCATGGGATGGTGCATTGGTCTGATCGCGGCGGGCGGCATCCTCACGTTCGCGGTGGACTGGCGCATCGACGGCATGAACGTGCCGCTGGTGGGCCTGATCCTCATGGCGGCCGGCATCCTCGGCCTGAGCGCCTACGTCAGCGTGTTCAAGCGCCGCAGGATGCAGCCGCCGCCCCCGGCGGCCCCCGTCGTCGAGGAGGACCACCGCATCGTGCGCTGAGGTCCCCCGCACGTCCTCAGCTGAGGTCCCCGCATGTCCTCAGGCGTCGAGTCCCGCCAGCACCAGCGGCAGACGCGCGGCGCCGCCCTCGACGACCCGCACCGGGACGCCCCAGTCCTGCTGGTGGACGTGGCACGCGGGGTACTCGTTCGCCGGGTCGTCGTCGCACGAGGCCGCCATCGCGGAGACGTGCAGCACCCCTTCCGTCACCCCGTCCGCCAGCACCAGCTCACGGCCGAGGTCCGTGCCCTGGCCCGCGCCCTCCGCCAGCAGACCGGGCGGGGTGGAGCTGACCAGCAGCCGGGTGGAGGGCCCGTAGCGGGTGTCGAGCTTCTGGCCGGCCGGCGCCTGGAAGACCACGTCCAACCGCAGCCTGCCGGGGGCGATCTCGGTGGCCTCCCGCTGCGTGTGGTGGGCCACGGCCTCCACGCGTACGGCCTCCTCC
>KL569420.1:0-5854 GCA_000715685.1 Streptomyces lilacinus | reverse complement strand
CCCACGAGGACGGCGTCCGACGGCTCGCGCAGATCGGTGGCGAGCGTCGTCACCTGGCCGGAGGCGGGGTCGTAGCGGCGCAGGGCGTGGTTGTAGGTGTCGCTGACGGCGACGGAACCGTCGGGCAGCGCGGTCACCCCGAGCGGGTGCTGCAGCAGGGCCTGGCCGGCGTCGCCGTCCCGGTGGCCGAAGTCGAAGAGCCCGGCGCCCACGGCGGTGCGCACGACGAGGTCCGCGCCGTCCCGCTCGACGTACCGCAGGGCGGAGGTTTCGGAGTCCGCGAGCCACAAACGGTCGCCGGTCGCGGCGAGCCCCGACGGCTGCGCGAACCACGCCTCGGCGACCGGGCCGTCCACCAGGCCCTCGTTGGTCGTCCCGGCCGCGACGCCGACGGTGCCGGTCGCCGGGTCGTACGTCCACAGCTGGTGGACGCCCGCCATGGCGATCCACACCCGGTCCTCGAACCACGCCACGTCCCACGGCGAGGAGAGGTCCACCTCGCGGGCCGGACCGTCGGTCGCGGAACCCTGCCACCACTGCCGGCCGGTGCCGGCGACGGTGGCGACGGCGCCGGTCTGCGGGTCGTACGTGCGCAGGGCGTGGTTGACGGTGTCGGCGACGATCACCCTCCCGTCGGGGAGCAGCGCGAGGCCCTGCGGCTCGCTGAAGGCGGCGGGGCTGTCGGTGAAGCCGCGCTCCCCGGTGCCGATCCGGCGCACGACGCTCTCCCCGTCGGCCGCGAGCTCGACCAGCTGGTGCCGGGTGGTGTCCGAGACCAGGAGGTTGCCGGTGGGCAGCAGCACGGCCTTGCCGGGGAAGCGCAGGTCGGTCGCGACCGGCTCGGGCGGTACGTAGGGACCGTCGCCGCGCCGGAGGGTGCCCTTGGCCTCGTGCGCGGTTTCGAGCTCCTCGACGAGGCGCGCGATGGCGTGCGCGTGGCCCTCGCCGGCGTGCTGGGCGACGACGTACCCCTCGGGGTCGACGACGACGAGGGTGGGCCAGGCGCGTACGGCGTACTGCTTCCAGGTCGTGAGCTCGGGGTCGTCGAGGACGGGGTGGTGCACCTCGTAGCGCTCGACGGCGTCGACGACGGCCTGGTGGTCGGCCTCGTGCACGAACTTCGGCGAGTGCACGCCGATGATGACGACGGTGTCGCGGTGCTTCTCCTCGAGCTCGCGGAGCTCGTCGAGGACGTGCAGGCAGTTCACGCAGCAGAACGTCCAGAAGTCGAGGATCAATGTGCGACCTCGGAAATCGGCGAGCTTCAGGTCCTTCCCGCCGGTATTGATCCAGCCGCCCTTGCCGATCAGCTCGGGGGCACGGACACGGGCACGGCGGGGCGCGGGCGCGGGGGTGGGCGCCGAGGCAGCATCGTTCATATTTCAAGCTTGCCATCCGCTTGTGAAGGCGGGATCACGCCCGTACGAAGCGACTCAGGGCACCCGCTCCACCACAGCGACTTCCGAGAACTCCCGGAGGAAGGTCATGTGACCGGTCCGGCCGGTGTGCTGTATGCACATGTCGGTGCACACGTCAGCCTTCCCGGTCGGTTCGGAGGTCCACTGGCAGTCCGGGTTCAGGCACCGCGCGGTTGCCGTGGTCTCGGCCGATGGGTGGCGGCGCATGACGTAGCTCACGTACCGCAGCACGGCTTTCACACTCACGTCGACTCCCCCGGATGCGGGTGATTCCGGAGCTCCACGTTGCAGTCACTGACCACGGAGCCGTCGCCTTCGAGGCGGGCCTCTCGACGCTGCGCGGTCAGGGCGGCGCAGACTCCGCAGCCGGCTGCCGGTACGGGCTCCGGATCCGTTCGCAGCGGCAGCTCTACCGGGGGCTGCGCATAGGTGATCGGCTTCACGGCCCGATCTCGTGTCGTCCGCATGGTGACCACGCTAGGAACGCCGAGGTCGCACTTCCCATGAGATTGCATGAGGTTGCACGGCTATCACCGCAGGGTCTGAATGACGCTCGTGATCAGCGCTCGGGCCTTCGCTCCGTAGACCGCCATGTCAGCCAGCTCCCTGAACGTGTCCGCGTAAGCGGCAAGCTCACTGGGCTGGGTCAGCGTGAGGTAGCCCGAGACCAGCTCGACGTTGACCTGTCCGGTGTCGAAAATCCAGAACCCTTCCACCGGCATCCGGGAGCGTTCGGTTCGTGTGGGGACCACGCCCAGGCTGACGCTGGGCAAAGAGCCGACCGTGAGGAGGTGGCGGAGCTGTTCCTCCTGTACCTCTGCCCCACCGAGCCCGTTCCCCAAGACCGATTCCTCAACCAGGAACGCGAACCGCCGATCACCCTTGTAGAGCACGCGCTGACGCTCCATGCGGACGGCGACCGCATCGGCAACGTCGTCCACTTCGACCCGTCTGCGCTGGACCGCGCGCAAGACGGCTTCCGTGTAACCGTAGGTCTGGATCAGGCCCGGAACGAACCACGAGGAGTACGCGCGGAACCGGCGGGTTCGCTCGAAGAGCGGGAGACGGGCTTCCTGGGCTTGTTTGAGCCCGGCGCGCTCCATTCGCCGCCACCCGACCCACATGCCTTCGGCGGTACGCAGCGAGGCCAACAGGTCTTCCGTCTGATCTTCCGACCCGCACGCCTGGCACCACGCCCGGATGTCGTCAGCGGACGGGGGCGTGCGCGCGTTCATGATCCGTGACGACTTGGACGGATGCCAGGAGCACAGACGGGCGATGTCCCGTCCGGTGAGGCCGGCATCCCGGCACAGCTCAGCGAGTCGATTCGCCAGAGCCTGCCGGGCCTGCTGTGCGCTTGATGAAGGTGAGACGGCCATGGTGGTGACAGCTCAGCGCGGTCGGTACTCCTCGTGCGGAACGGCCCGTTGCCAGGCTGCTTCGAAGGCGACGGCGCACAGCTTCACCCGCTCGGGCTCCTCCGTGTACTCCCGCCCGTCCTGGTCGAGCTGCCCGTTCCCGGTGAAGTGGTGGAACAGCGCCTGCGCGCTGTCGAACAGCCAGAAATCGGTACCCGGCAAGGCCAAGTCCGTCGTCTGCCGCCGTGGCAGCCACCGGACCAGTTCGCCCGCCGCGATGTTCGTGAAGGTGCAGTCGTACTCGTACCGCACGTAGTCGCTGATCGGCTCCGACACGATCCGGAGCCGCCGGACCACGACCCCTCGGGCCGTCGCTTCGCTTACCGCGTCGTGCCAGCCGCCCCACCACGAAGACCGGTCAGCGGGGTCGAGGCGCTTTCCCTGCTGCCACGCGATGAACTCGGGATCATCGAGCATGTAGCTGTCACGCAACTCAAGGTGCACCGCCGAGTGCTGTGCTCGTGCCAGTGCATGACGGGCGGGTGGCTGCACGGCCTGCCTCTCAGTTGTCGTCCGGGCGCGGGATGTACTTCAGCATCACCGCGGGCAGCCGGATGATCGTCTCGTGGTCCGGAACGTCCGTGGAGTGGCCCGGGATCGAACCGATCTCCTGGCAGGCCCTAACTTCGTCCTCGGTCGCCTTGTACGACTGGATCAGAAGGTCGCCGGTCTCCTCGTGGAGCCAGATCGTCGGAGACTCGTCAGTCGGCGTGTTCGGGATGATGCCGAGGAACTTTAGGGTCATGGTCGCTCCCGCCGTCGAGTGGGTTGCACCAGCGTGCACGAGCCTCACCCCTGCGGCTGAGCCGCGCAAGAGGGCCTTAAGACAGGGCGGTTGGGGTGCCAGCGAAGGGACGAGAGCCCCCGAGCCCGCCCTCCCGATCGGGAGGGACGACTGCGGAGGCTCGTGGTGTTGCCCTGCCCTCCGGACTGCATCATGGGGCGTTCGGCAGGCTTTGCACGGCGTCAACTGTGTCGCTCTGGCGCCTGCGGCGGTCAATATCCGCTGGTCAGGGTGATGATGGTCCCGAAAAACGGCGCCGCACCCAGCGTGCGTATTTCGAGCTGGGGCCGGGGTCGGGATGGTGACCCCCAGCGCAACTTCGCGCCGACCCTCCGATGGCCCCAGTGACGAAGTGACGGAATGACGTTTTGCTCTATTCCATCTATAGAGACTCAGAACATCTCTTAAAGGGGTAATGGGCTTCGACCGTCATTCCGTCACTTCGTCACCCGTGGATTCCACCCCAGCCTCGCTTCTGGTCGCCCAGACGATCCGGCAGCGCTCGTCACCGTTGAACCTCACGCCCACCTTG
The DNA here is from genome assembly GCA_000715685.1 of Streptomyces lilacinus. Taxonomy (GTDB): domain Bacteria; phylum Actinomycetota; class Actinomycetes; order Streptomycetales; family Streptomycetaceae; genus Streptomyces; species Streptomyces lilacinus. The sequence goes on along the minus strand of KL569420.1, from coordinate 1,702 downwards.
CCTCGCTGGACTTCCACGCGATCGATTGCGAGGCCGAGGCGTTCACGCCTTCCGGCTGCGTCGTCGGCCTCCCAGGCTTCACGCAGCAGGTTCGCATCCAGGAGCGGAGAGATGTCCACGGAAGGGGTCGGCATCCGCAGTAGGTCCGCGCGCAGCCCCTCGATCCGGGTACGAAGTCGTCCGGCGAGCCGGTTGTACCGGCCGATCGCGTCTTCGCCGGTGAACTCGCCACGGACGTACCTGGCCTCCTCCAGGTCCGCCAGACGGGCCCCCTCGTCCGCGATCTCCGCCTCGATCGCGTCCCGCTTCGCGAAAACCTCCGGGTCCTCCCTCTGTACCCAGCGATCGGCGATCACGGCGAGCAGCGGGTCCTGAGGCTCCAGGGACGGCAGGCGTGAGAGGAACGCCCGAGTCACGTAGTCGTCAATGCTCTCCACACGGGCCGAGACACCGGAGCATCCCCGCCCCATGCGGTGGCTGGAGCACTGGTACGACGTGCCGGCCTTGCTCATCCGGGCCCCGCAGAGCCCACAACGTGCTATCCCGGTGAGCAGCGACTTCCCCTGCTTGTGACCGTGCCGCTTCCCCGCCAGAGGAAACGTGCGCGCTTCGAGCTGGCGGAGGATGAGCTCACGCTCCCCGACCGTGATGATCCCCTCACCGATGCTCACGGTCTCCAGCGTCTCCGGGTCTCGGTAGGGAGAGACCCGGTTCATGTACTTGCGTGTCCCGTCCGGCTGCTCCTCGTACTCGGTCTGCGGCATGAGACCGGCGAAGGCCGGTGAACGAAGGAGTTGCATGACGCTGGACGAGTTCCACTCGCCCCCACGGGCGGACTCCACCCCGTGCTCGTTCAGCAGCCGGGCGATGTGGACGAGGGCCTTCCCGGACAGCGCCTCGTCGGCGATCAGGCGGGCGTAGACGGCGGTCTCGGGGTCGTGGACGAGCTTCTTCGCCTCCGGGTCCACCAGCAGCCCGTAAGGCGGCTGTCCGCCGATCCACTGGCCCCGCTGGCGCAAGTACCGCTTTGCGTTGCCGACGCGCATCCCAAGGTTGCGGGACTCATTGCGCGCCAGTTCCGCCAGCATCGCGATGGTGACCCGGGCGCTGTCGTTCTTCGTGTCGAGGCCGTCCATGACGGAGACCAGGCGTCCGCCGACCCGGCCTATGTCGTCCAGCGCCTTGCCGACCTCGCCGATGCCCTTGCGGGACAGGCGGTCGAGCTTCCAGACGATCAGAACGCCCACGACGCCGGCCGTGGCTGCTGTGATCGCCGCATCGAATCCCTTGCGGCTGACGTTCTTGTAACCGGAACGTCCACGGTCGATGTGGACCTTGCGGACGGTCAGTCCGTTGCGCTCCGCCCATGCGCGGCAGTCGGCTTCCTGGCGGTCGATCGCGGTCTTGCCCTCCCGGTCCAGGGACAGGCGCAAGTACAGGTCAGCAGTGGTGTGTTGGTGCACGCGCCCAACGCTAGCGAGGAGTGCTCACATTGGTTCATGAAATCCAGAAGTCGAGGATGACGATCTTCCCGCGCAGCGAGGCGAGGGAGAGGGCGTCGCCGCCGGTGTTCAACCAGCCGCCCTTGCCGGTGAGCTCGGGGGCGCGGACGCGTGCGTTAGCCATACGGCTATCCAACCGTATGGGCTTGGGCCCGCATTCCCCTGTCCGGGGGCTGAAACGAATTGTTCATGCCCCGGAC
>KL569419.1:72315-74467 GCA_000715685.1 Streptomyces lilacinus | reverse complement strand
GGAGCGTTCCCGCGCCGCCCTGCCGAGCGGCATCGGCGTGCCCGCGAAGGCGGGTTCGTCGAGGCCGGCGCCCTCGAGGGCGGGCAGTCCGAGGCCGGCCGGCTCGAACGAGGAGCCGCGCACGCCGCGCATCGTGCGGGGCGGCTTCGAGGGCGCGCCGGCCGGCACCGTCAGCGTGAACCACACGACCTTGCCGCCGTCCGGCAGCTCCCGCACGCCCCAGCTCGAGCTGAGCCCCGCGACCAGGGCGAGCCCCCGGCCGTGGGTGCTGACGACGTCCGGGTCACCGAGGGTGGGCAGTCGCGGATCGTGGTCGCGCACCGAGACGGTCAGGCGGTCCATGACCAGGTCGAGTTCCACGGTGCAGCGCTTGTCCGGTTCGGCGTGCTGATGAACGTTCGTCAGAAGCTCGGTGACTCCGAGGGCCGCGAGGTCGATGAGCGGATCGAGATGCCAGTAGCGCAGCTGTGCAGAGACGATTCTGCGGACCTGGCCGATCCGCGGCGGCAGAGCCTGGAGCTCCACGGTGCAGTGCTTGTTCACTCGGCTGATCACGGCTGCGACTCCCTGAAGAAGTAGGGCTAGCCTGATTCCGAAACGCGTTGCGACACGCGCCTGTTGCGAACCCGGCGGCGCCTCCGCCGGTCCGCTCGGCGGACTGGGCCGCAGGGTGACCGCCGGTAGACCCTCGGTGATGCCGGTATGAGTCAAGGGTCGACTCTCGCAGCCGCCTTCGCAACTCCTGCACCCGTCAGTGCTTCGGCGTGCTTCCGTGCGCCGACCGCACCACCTCCAGGAAGCGGTTGACCGCCGTCTCCCCCTCGTCCTTCGCCTCGTCGTCCCGCTCCGCGTCCGGGTCGCCGAGGGTGAGCGTGTAGTGATGGCCGTTCACGGTGGCCCGCGCCCGGTCCCGGGCCAGCCACGGCCTGCGGGCGTGCACGGAGTCCACCGGCGCGCTGTCGATCTCGCTGCCGCGGCTGTTCAAGAGCTCCAGCCGGCCGTCCTGGATCTTCACTTGGCCGGCCCGGGTCAGGGAACGGTGCGAACGCTCGATCCGCACCCCTGTCGCGTTGAACTCCGGTGCCGCCACGGCGCACCACCTCCCGGTCCGAATGGGCTGTCTGCAGCGCAGTCTGCCCGTGAGCGGGCCCGCGCACCAGTGCCCCCTTATGATCGGAAGGCCCGAGTGATCCGCATGAGCCCGGCGAGGACATCGTGAGGAGCGGCGCGTGAACGGCACAGCGCACCCGGGGGCGACCGGTGCGGGGGAGCCGCCGTCAGGCGGCGGACCGCACCGCCACACCGTCGACGTGGACCGCAGCGACCCGACCTACCGCGCCTGGCTGAAGGAGGCCGTCCGCAAGGTCCAGGCGGACGCCAACCGCTCCGCCGACACCCACCTGCTGCGGTTTCCGCTGCCCGAGGAGTGGGGCGTCGACCTGTACTTGAAGGACGAGTCGACCCACCCGACCGGCAGTCTGAAGCACCGCCTCGCCCGCTCGCTCTTCCTCTACGGGCTGTGCAACGGCTGGATCCGCCCGGACTCCTGCGTCATCGAGGCGTCCAGCGGCTCCACCGCCGTCTCCGAGGCCTACTTCGCCCAGCTGATCGGGGTCCCCTTCATCGCCGTCATGCCGCGCACGACGAGTCGCGAGAAGTGCAGGCTGATCGAGTTCCACGGCGGACAGTGCCACTTCGTGGACGACCCCCGGACGATGTACGCGGAAGCGGCGGCCCTCGCCGAGCGGTCCGGCGGACATTACATCGACCAGTTCACCTACGCCGAACGGGCCACCGACTGGCGGGGCAACAACAACATCGCCGAGTCGATCTACAGCCAGCTGCGGCGCGAGCGCCATCCCGAGCCCGCCTGGATCGTGGCCACCGCGGGCACCGGCGGCACGTCGGCGACCATCGCCCGCTACACCCGCTACATGCAGTACGACACCCGCGTCTGCGTCGCCGACCCGGAGAACTCCTGCTTCTTCGACGGCTGGCGCCACCGCGACCCGACGGCCACCAGCGACAGCGCCTCGCGCATCGAGGGCATCGGCCGGCCGCGCATGGAACCCAGTTTCCTGCCCTGCGCGATCGACCGGATGATGAAGGTCCCGGACGCCGCGAGCGTCGCCGCCGTACGCGCCCTGGAAGC
>KL569419.1:71059-72062 GCA_000715685.1 Streptomyces lilacinus | reverse complement strand
CCGCCGTACGCGCCCTGGAAGCGGCCATCGGGTGCAAGGCGGGCGGCTCCACCGGCACCGGCCTGTGGAGCTCGCTGAAGATCGTCGCCGAGATGGCCGGCGAGGGCCGCGCGGGCAGCGTCGTCACCCTCATCTGCGACCCGGGCGAGCGGTACCTCGACAAGTACTACTCCGACGCCTGGCTCGCCGCGCAGGGCCTGGACATCACGCCGTACACGATGGCGATCAGCACGTTCCTGGCGACCGGTCGCTGGCCCGGCTGAGGGCGAGGTCCCGTACGCGTACGCCCAGCCGGCACCCGTACGTACGGCTCACGCCCCTGCGCCCGTACGGCTCGCGCCCGGCCCTCCCGTACGGCTCACGCCGCCGCGAGCCGCCGGTCCAGGGCGCGCACCGCGTCGCGGAAGGCCTGGCCCAGGCCCGGCCGGGCGAGGCGGAAGGCCACGCGCCCGGGCGGCGGGACGTCCACCGCGAGCCGCCACTGGACGACCGTGCCGCCCCCGACCGGAGCCAGCCGCCAGTCCTCCAGCAGGGCCCGTACACCCGGCACGTTCATCATGTCGACGCGGTACGCGTACCGTTCGGCGGGCCGTGCGGCCATCACCGTCTCCAGGAAGCGGACCGCGCCCATCACCCGGACCTCCCGGCCGCCGCGGCCGCCGGTCTCCACCGGTCGGGCGAGCGTCACCGCGCGGAACCAGCGGGGCCAGGCCTCCACCTCCTCGGCGAGCGCCCGGTAGACGTTCTCGGGCGCCGCGGCCATCCGGGCCGTGAACGCCAGCAGCAGGGGCGCGGTGTCGGCGAAATCCAGGCCCACCGGGCGGAGGGCATGTGCTCCACGCGTCATCGAAGAAACCCCCCAAGGGGTCGGTTCGGTCGACCGAATCGCGCTAACGGTAGCCCTCGTGGCGTCAGATGTCTGTGCCGTCGCCCTCGGGACCTCCGGCCACCACGAGCTCCGGCAGCCGCTCGGCGATCTCGGCCCGGGCCGCCTCCGGCAGGC
>KL569419.1:68920-70864 GCA_000715685.1 Streptomyces lilacinus | reverse complement strand
AGCTCCGGCAGCCGCTCGGTGATCTCGGCCCGGGCCGCCTCCGGCAGGCCCGCGTCCGTGACCAGCGTGTCCACCTCCTCCAGGGCGGCGAACGAGCTCAGCCCGACCGTCCCCCACTTGGTGTGGTCCGCCAGCACCACGACCCGCCGCGCGGAGCGGACGAAGTGACGATTCGTCTCGGCCTCGGCGAGGTTCGGCGTGGACAGGCCCGCGTCCGCGGAGACGCCGTGCACCCCGATGAAGAGCACGTCGAAGTGCAGCGACCGGATCGCCGCGTCCGCGACCGGCCCGACGAGGGTGTCCGACGGCGTCCGCACCCCGCCCGTCAGCACCACCGTGGCCGCGCCCGGCCGGGCCGCGGGACCCGACGCCGACACCGTCCGCTGGGCGCTGTGGAACACCTCCGCCACCCGTACCGAGTTGGTGACCACCGTCAGATCGGGGACATCCAGCAACTGCTGTGCCAGGACGAACGCCGTCGTCCCGCCCGCCAGCGCTATCGCGCTGCCCCGTGCCGCCATCCGCGCCGCCGCCCGCGCGATGTCCTCCTTCGCGCCGAGCTCCAGCGTCGACTTCGCCTCGAAGCCCGGCTCGTGCGTGGTCGCCTCCGCCACCGGCACCGCGCCGCCGTGCACCTTCGCCACGACGCCCTGGCGGGCCAGGGCGTCCAGGTCGCGGCGGACCGTCATGTCCGAGACGTTCAGCCGCCGCGTCAGCTCGTTGACCCGCACCCCGCCGCGCCGTCTGACCTCGTCGAGGATCAGCGCGCGCCGCTGCTCCGCCAGGAGATTGTGGTTGTCGCTCACCCGGCCCGTCCTTTCGGCTCGACCGTCGCTCGCCGTGGCGCACATCCTCCCCACGCGTGCCCCGGGGCGCCAGGCCGCGTCGTCCGGGCCGGCGGGCCCCGCCCGGCTCACGGCAACTCGGGCAGGTCCTCGGGGTACAGCAGGGAGAGGTCCTCGGTGCTGGGCGCCGACAGCCGCGCCACGCGCCCGGCGTGCCGCTCGACCATCGCCTCGAAGGTCTGCCGGGCCGTGCGGCCGTTGCCGAACGCCGGGCCCCGGGGGATCGCAGTGAAGTACCGCAGCAGCGCCTCGGCGGCGCCGTCGCCGATGCGGTACTCGTGCTCCTCCGCCTGCTGTCGCACGATGCGCAGCAGCTCCTCCGCCGAGTAGTCACCGAAGGTGATGACACGTGAGAAGCGCGACGCCACGCCCGGATTGACGGTCAGGAAGCGCTCCATCTCGGCGGTGTAACCGGCGACGATGACCACGACCTCGTCCCGGTGGTCCTCCATCAGCTTCACCAGCGTGTCGATGGCCTCCCGGCCGAAGTCCCGCCCGGAGTCCTCCGGGCACAGCGCGTAGGCCTCGTCGATGAAGAGCACCCCGCCCCGGGCCCGGTCGAACGCCTCCTGGGTGCGCAGCGCGGTCGATCCGATGTGCTCGCCGACCAGGTCCACCCGGGAGACCTCCACCAGGTGGCCGCGCTCGAGCACCCCGAGCGAGGCGAGAATCTCGCCGTAGAGCCGGGCCACGGTGGTCTTGCCGGTGCCGGGGGAGCCGGTGAAGACCAGGTGGCGGCGGACGGAGGCGGCCTTCAGGCCCGCCCGCTGCCGGCGCCGGCCCACCTCGATCATGTCGGTCAGGGCGCGCACCTCGCGCTTGACGCTCTCCAGGCCCACCAGCGTGTCGAGTTCGCCGAGCACGGCCACCGACGCCCGTGCGCCCGCGCCCGCCGACCCGCCGGCGGGCGCGGCGTCGGTCGACCGCTGCGCCGGCACCGCGGTCGTCGGCACGGCCGGCCGCGCGAGAGTCGCCACCACGGGCACCACGGCCCCGCGCCGGGCGTCCTCGTCGCTCGTGCAGCCCTCGCTGACCGGCCCGGCCTCCGCGAACTCGTAGCCGCCGCGCGCGCACCGCTCCGTACCTGTCTCTTATACAC
>KL569419.1:68409-68669 GCA_000715685.1 Streptomyces lilacinus | reverse complement strand
CCCGGCAGCCGTCGAACGTGCCGCGTCCCTCCGCCGAGACGTAGAAGCCCGCCTCCGTGGGCGACGTCACCGTGCAGCGCTCGAAGACGGGGTCCGCGCCCTTGGTGACGATCACGCCCGTCGACGTCGCGTCCACGGCGCAGCCGGCCAGCGTGCCGCCGCTGCCGTGGCCGCGGAACCACACGCCCGTGGTCGCCTCCCGGATCCGGCAGTCGTCGAGCCGGGTGGTGGCGCCGCCGCTCACCGACACGGCGGTGCCC
>KL569419.1:66544-68151 GCA_000715685.1 Streptomyces lilacinus | reverse complement strand
GACACGGCGGTGCCCCGCACCCGGGACAGGTCGCTGTCGGAGACGGCGGCGCTCGAGCCCCGGTCCAGGACGAACAGCGCGTCCGGCACGTCGTGCACCCGGCACGAGGCGAGCTCCGCGCCGGCTCCGTCGCTCACCCACACCGCCGGGTAGTCGCCCGTGCTGTCGTGGATCTCGCACTGCACGGCCTCCACCCGGGTCCCCGGGTCCCACACCGACAGTCCGTTGCGCCCGAAACGCCGCACGGACGAGCGCGCCATCGTCAGCACCGACCGCGAGCGCAGGTCGACCGCGTTCTCGGGGACGTCGTGGATGTCGCAGTCGACCAGCGCCAGTACGGCGTCGGTGTCCAGCGTCACGCCGTCCGCGGACGTACGGTGCACCCGGCAGTCCGTCAGCCGGCCGGCGGCCCGCGCCGCCACCTGCACGCCGGTGCCCTTGATCTCGTAGACCTCGCAGCCGACGGCCTCCAGGGCGCTGCCCTCGCCGGTCAGCGACAGGCCCGCCCCGCGCGCGTGGTGCACCCGGCAGCGCTCCAGGCGCGGCGCCGCGCCGCCGCGCACCGAGACCCCGGACTGTCCTGCGGCCACCACCTCGCAGTCCTCGAAGACGCCGCCCCCGCCGTCCAGCACGGCGATGCCGACGCCCCCGGGGTTGTCGACCGAGCAGTGCCGCACCGTCGGCCGGGCGGCGGCGCCGCGCACCTCGATGCCCGCCGCCGAGCGCGTCACGACGCGCAGCCCGGCCAGCTCCGGCGCCCCGCCCTCCACCAGCAGCGCGGGCGCGGACGCGTCGTGGCCCTCGATCCACAGGTCGCGCAGCGTCGCCGAGGCGCGGACGGTGACCGCCACGCCCTCGGTCGGGGCGATCCGCACCGACCCCGGCCCGCCCTCGCCGCCCAGCAGGGTGACGGCGCGGGCCACGACGAGGTTCTCGCGGTAGGTGCCGGGGGCCAGGGACAGCACGTCGCCGTCGGCCGCCGCCTCGAGGGCCGAGGCGAGGGAGTCGTACTCCCCGGAGCGTTCTCCGGTGCGCCGCCGCCAGCGCGAGGTGCCGGTGTGCGTCACCTTGACCGTGCCCTGTGCCATGGTGCTGCTGTGCCCCCACGTCGAGTGTGTGTGCATCCGGGACGGATGAGTACCGGCCGCACCACCGTAGCGCGCGCGAGGCACGGGAGTTGACGTCTCAACCGTCTCTCATCCGTCCCTCATCCGTCTCTCGTCCCGCTTCGCATCGCTCTCGCCGGAACCTCCCGACGGCATCGCCGCGCCGCCCTTCCGACACGACTCGTCAGCTTCCCGTGTCCGCCCTGCCCCAGGTGTGCGAGGCCCGCTCCCACGCCCGGTCCCACTGGGCGTACCGTCGCCGGGCGATGCGCCATACGACGAGCCGGCGCGCGCCCTCCACCAGACCGACGGCGGCCCCCGCTGCGCCGAGGCCGGCGAGCACCGCGTGCACGGAGGCGGCGGCCTCGTCCATGGGGCGGGGCACGGCCTGCCCGGCGTCGTCCGTCCACAGCGGGAACCGCTCGCCGGGGTGGGCATGGTGACGGACGGCCACCAGGCCGGTGTGGAGCCGGCCGTCGGGGCCCTGCCAGCGGGCGAGGA
>KL569419.1:65061-66281 GCA_000715685.1 Streptomyces lilacinus | reverse complement strand
CTGCCAGCGGGCGAGGACCCGGCGGGCGCCGTCGCGGCCCGTGGCGGCCTCCCGGTCGGCCACCGGCTCCAGGTCGGTGCCGCCCGGCACGGTGCGCACGGCGGTGGCGGTGGCCGGATGGCGGTGCCGGTGCTGCTCGCGGACGGTCTCCCGGAGCGCCCCGTGGGCCGCGGTGCCCGTGAACCAGCCGGCGACGGGGCCCAGGAGCAGCATCAACAGCACGGCGACCACGCCCGTCCAGGCCTCGAGGACGTCGCTCCGCCGCCGCAGCGGACTGCGCCGCCGGCGTCGGAGGGACCACCAGAAGGACAGCGTCGCGCGCACGGTGCTCACCCCCTTACGCGTCCTCACGCGTCCGTAAATACCTCACACACGGCGGCGCATGCGGAGGAAGACGGCGGAGAGAGGAAAATCACCCCTCGTGGAGTGCGCCGGTGGCAGCGCGTTGACGGAGGGCGCCGGGGGGCCGACGGAAGCGGGGGCGATCCGGGCTCGGACCGGGCTCAGTCCAGGATCTCGACCGGGTCCCCGACCCGCAGGGTGCCGGTGTGCTCGGGTATCAGGTTCTGCCCGAACACGGCCTTGCCGCCGATCCGGTGGTGCCGGGCGAGCGTGCGCAGCGGCTCCTTGCCCCGCTCGGCGGTGCGCTGGTCGGTCGTGGTGACGACGCAGCGGCCGCTGGGCTTGACGGCCCGGAAGGTCACCTCGCCGATGCGCACGCGCCGCCAGCCGTCCTCGGCCCATGCCTCGGTGTGGTCGACCACCGCGTTCGGTCGGAAGCGGTCCATGGGCAGGGGGCCCTCGGTGGCGCGGTCGCCCTCGGCGACGAGGGAGTTGAGCGCCCGCAGCGAGGCGGTCGTGGTGACGAGCAGCGGGTAGCCGTCGGCGAAGCTGACGGTGTCGCCCGGGCGTCCGAAGTCGGGGTCGACGGGGCGGCAGCGCTCCGGGTCGGCCATGTGCAGGAGCCGGGCCGGCGTGCCCAGGTACGCGCTCAGCCAGGCGTCGGCGGCCGCGCCCGCCGGCACGGCCGTCACCTTGTCCCGGAAGACCTCCGCGACGAGCGTGCCGTGCTCCCCGGGATCGGGCACGGCGACGTCGAGGGGCTCGGCGCCCGGCGCGGCGAGCCGGACCCCGCCGCCCGGCAGCGGCACGGCCGAGGCCAAGGCGAGCCGGGGCTCCTGTCGTTGGGTGACCAGGAGGCCGTCTCTTATACACATCTC
>KL569419.1:63663-64793 GCA_000715685.1 Streptomyces lilacinus | reverse complement strand
CCGCCTCGTCGGGCGCGCGGCCGGCCATCGACTTGACCGGGTAGAAGTGCAGCGCGGACAGCACGGGTTTCGACATGCGGCCATCTTGCCACCTGGATATGACATTTGGCCGAGATGTGCGGCAGGGGGACCCGTCGGTGACGGATCCCCCTTCAAGGCTCGCTGACCTCCGCCGGGAGGACGGTCAGTAGCCGCCCTGTCCCGGGTACGGGCGGCCGCCGTACGGGTCCTCGTACTGCCCGGACGCCGGGCGCGGGGCGGCGGGGCGCATGGCGTCGAAGCCCGCGGGGCCCGTGGGCCCGCCCGGGCGCTGCTGGTACTGCTGCGGGGCCACGGGGCCGCGCGGCGCGGAGGCCTGCTGCGGGATGTACGGAGCGGGCGCCTGCTGCAGTCCCCCGGGCTGCCCCGGCGCCGCCTGGTTGCCGTACTGCGGCGCCTGCCCGGCGTAGCCGCCCTGCGGGGCCTGCGGCGCGGGGTGGGAGGAGGGGCCGGACGGCAGGGCCGGCAGCGCGGGCAGGTTGCCGCCGCTGAAGTCGTACGGGGAGGACACCCGGATCGGCGCGATCTGCGGCGTACCGCGCTCGGCGACGAGGCTGTCGTAGATGGGGGTGTCCGGGAAGGACGACGAGGCGTAGTAGCCACCGCCGTAGGTGCTGCGGGGGGAGGTCATAGCCCATAAGTTAAGCCCATGGTGTGCCGGTTGGGGAGCCCGGTAGGAGGGTTGATTCCGGTTCCCGGGACGCAGGGGGATTACCAATCCGAGCGAACTTGGGAAAATCGGTCGTCAAGGTGCGTTGGGATCATGTAAAGACCGGGCGATTTCGGAGGGGTGGAGTATGGGCATGCTCAAAGGCGCCAATATCCGGATTCTTTCGCAAGTGGTGCGGGTCGAGGTGGGGTCTGTCTCTTATCAGAGATGTGTATAAGAGACACGCGCTGCTGCTCACGGCGGGGAAGGTGCGTTCGGACGCCGACTTCGTCTGCCGCGGCCGGCCGGAGCACGCCTCCCGTGCCGTCCGGCACGACGGCAATCGGTCCGTCGCAAGCCCGCTGGTCGCCGACACCCTCTTCGTCGACCTGTCCGCCGTCGAGCCGGGCGTCGAGCGGGTGGCTGTCTCTTATACACATCT
>KL569419.1:62456-63416 GCA_000715685.1 Streptomyces lilacinus | reverse complement strand
AGCTTCGGCCAGGTCCCCGGCCTCCACATCCGTGTCCTCGACGCGACGGGCGGCACGGAGCTGGCCCGCTACGACAGCCGGGACGCCACCGTCGAGACCGCCCTCGTGCTGGGCGAGCTCTACCGGCGGCAGGGGGAGTGGAAGTTCCGCGCCGTCGGCCAGGGCTGGAACAACGGCCTCGAAGGCCTGGAGACCGCCTTCGGCATCACCTCCGCCGCCCGGCCCGCCCCGGCGCCCGTGCCGCCCGCCCGGACCGGAGCGCCGCCCGCGCCCCGGCCCGTCCCGACGGGTCTGCCGACCCTCGAGGGCGTCCTCGTGCCGCCCGCCGTCGGCGCCGCGCTCCCCGGGCCGCGGCCCGTCCGGCCGGCCAAGGTGACGCTCACCAAGGAGACCCCCGCCGTCTCCCTCGCCAAACAGGGCGGTACCTCCGGCGTCATGCGGGTCAACCTCAACTGGCAGATGCGCGACCGGCCCACCGGCGGCTGGGGCGGCCGGCTCGGCCTCGCCCCGCAGCTGGACCTCGACCTCGGCGCCCTCTACGAGCTCAGCGACGGCACCAAGGGCGTCGTCCAGGCCCTCGGCAACACCTTCGGCTCGCTCCACTCGCCCCCGTACATCCACCTCGACGGCGACGACCGGACCGGCGAGGTGGAGACCGGCGAGAACCTCACCATCAACCTCGACCACGCCGACGCCTTCCGGCGCATCCTCGTCTTCGTCACGATCTACGAGGGCGCCCGCAGCTTCGCCGGCCTCCACGCCACCGTCACCCTGCTGCCACAGCACGGCGCGCCCGTCGAGTTCTCGCTCGACGAGTGCACCGTGCTGTCCAACGTCTGCGCCCTCGCCCTGATCACCAACAACGGCGACGACCTCGTCGTCCACCGCGAGGCCCGCTACCTGGTGCCCGACCGCGGCGTCGGCCCCCAGCGCGCGGTCGACCGCGCCTACGGCTGGGGG
>KL569419.1:61993-62181 GCA_000715685.1 Streptomyces lilacinus | reverse complement strand
TGCCAGCCCGCTCAGAGATGTGTATAAGAGACAGAATGAGCCCGGTGCCGACCGTCTCCGCTCAGGGCGCGGCCTCCGGCCGGGCGTACGTCCGACCCTTCCAGGCCGCGCCCCGGCCCCGGTGGTGCTGCACCGCCGAGTCGACGGTCATCAGCAGATAGAGCAGGGCCTGTCTCTTATACACATCT
>KL569419.1:61172-61706 GCA_000715685.1 Streptomyces lilacinus | reverse complement strand
GTACGTGCCCGTCATCACCGCCCACGCGACCGCGCCCACCGCGAGCGGCACCGCGGCCCCGGTCGCCGCCCCGACCAGCACGGCCACCGGTGGCGCGAGGTAGACCACCGCCAGCCCGGCGACCGTCCCCGCCAGCAGCAGCGGGTTGTGCAGCAGCTGCGCGTAGGCGCTGCGCGAGACCATGCGCCACAGCGGCCCGAGCCCCTCGTACGGCCGCACGCTCTCGACGCGCTCGGCCAGCCCGAGCCAGATCCGGCCCCCCGACCGCCGGACTGCCCGCGCCAGCGCCACGTCGTCGATCACCGCCTGCCGGATGGCGTCCGGGACCCCCGCGCGCTCCGCCGCCTCCCGGCGCAGCAGGACGCACCCGCCGGCCGCCGCGGCCGTTCGTCCGCCCGGGCGGTTGATCCAACGGAACGGGTACAGCTGCGCGAAGAAGTACACGAAGGCGGGCACGATCATGCGCTCCCAGAAGGTGACCACGCGCAGCCGCGCCATCTGCGACACCAGATCGAGGCTGTCTCTTATACACAT
>KL569419.1:60573-60864 GCA_000715685.1 Streptomyces lilacinus | reverse complement strand
GCCGCAGGCTGTCCGGGCCGTGCGCGATGTCCGCGTCCGTGAGCAGCAGGTACGCGGCGTCCGTCCGGGACCGGGCGAGCTCCGTGCCGTGCCGGAGCGCCCACAGCTTGCCGGTCCAGCCCGGAGCGGGCTCCCCGGGCGAGGTCACCGTCAGTGGCAGCCCGCCGTGCTCGGCGGCCAGCGCGCGGGCCAGCTCGCCGGTGCCGTCCGTACTGCCGTCGTCGACGAGGTAAACCTCCGCACGCCCCGGATAATCCTGCGCCAGCAGCGACGGCAGGCTCAGGGGCAGCA
>KL569419.1:58748-60283 GCA_000715685.1 Streptomyces lilacinus | reverse complement strand
CCGCCAGAAGAAACCCTGTCCCAGCAGCAGCCAGCCCCACGCCGCCAGGGAACCGACCGTGATCCACGTCAGCAGGTCCATCCGTCGGAGTCTGCCGCACCGGCCGCCCGGCGCGGGGGGAAACGGGGCCGCGCCGGCCGCATCCATTAAAGTGACCGGGTGAAGATCGCGCTCATGGACTCAGGAAACGGCCTGCTGGCGGCGGCCGCCGCGGTACACCGACTGCGGCCCGACGCCGATCTCGTCCTCTCCTCCGACCCCGCCACCATGCCCTGGGGCCCCCGGACCCCCGAGGACGTCATCGAGCGCGCCCTGGCCTGCGCCCGGGCCGCGGCCGCGCACCGCCCCGACGCGCTGATCGTGGCCTGCAACACCGCCTCCGTCCACGCGCTGGACGCCATACGCGCCGAGCTGGAGCCCGGTCTCCCGGTCATCGGCACCGTACCGGCGATCAAGCCCGCCGCCGCGGGCGGCGGACCGGTGGCCATCTGGGCCACCCCGGCCACCACCGGCAGCCCCTACCAGCGCGGCCTGATCCGCGACTTCGCCGCCGGGGTCGACGTCACCGAGGTGCCCTGCCCCGGCCTCGCCGACGCCGTCGAGCGGGCCGACACGGACGCCATCGACCTCGCCGTGAAGGCCGCCGCGGCCGCCACCCCCCGCGACGTGCGGGGCCTCGTCCTGGGCTGCACCCACTACGAGCTCGTCGCCGAGCGCATCCGCGCCGCCGTCACCGCCGTCCAGGAGCCCTCGACGCTCCCGCTGATAACTCTACGGCTCCGCCTCCGCCGTGGCCGCGCAGGCGCTGCGCCGCGTGGGCGCCGCCCCGGACCCGGACGCCGAGCCGTCCGGCCGCCTGACCGTGCTGCTCAGCGGCCGGGAGGGGGAGCTCGGGGAGGCATCGCTGAGCTACCCCGAGGGCCGTTCGCTCCTTCCCGTCGGCGCCGCCCGCTCCTGACCAACCGCTTCCGGTCCCGTCCGCGCGCACCCCTGCCACGGGGGCGGAAGCTGAGTAGGCTGCCCGGTATGAGGGACCACTCCGAGGGCCCGCGCGGGCGCGAGGGCGCGCAGAACCCCCACGGCGACGACCGGTCGGGAGCGGCGGACGAGTCGGGCCCGGAGGCGCCGGCGCTGTGGACGGGCCGCGCCACCAACCGGGGCCAGTGGCTGCTCGCCGCCGCCGGCGCGGCCTGCCTGGCGCTCGGCGTCGAGCTGGCGGTCGACAGCGCGTGGACCTCCGGCCTCGCACCCCTGGTGATGGCCGTCGTGGGCTGCGTCGCGGCGGGGCTGCTGATCCTCTACGGCACCCTCGCCTTCGTGCACGTCGCCGTGCGGGTCGACGAGGACACCCTGGAGATCCGCTGCGGCCACATCGGTGTCCCGCGCACCCGCATCCCGCTCAGCCACGTGGTGGGCGCCGACTTCGACCCCCGCGTCACCCCGCGCCAGTGGGGCGGCTGGGGCTACCGCTGGCGACCGGGGAAGGGCACGGGCGTGGTGGTGCGCCGGGGCGAGGGGCTGTCTCTTATACACAT
>KL569419.1:53631-58481 GCA_000715685.1 Streptomyces lilacinus | reverse complement strand
GAGATGTGTATAAGAGACAGGGTTGCGCCTGCTCGGCGGCCGGTCCGCGGCGGTGTGACCTCCCGGCCTGACTTTTGCCCCCCGGGTGACCTCCCGCGCCGACTTTTCGTGTGCGACCTCCCGCTTTTCCTGATCCGCTTCCCTGATCAATTGCGCTGATCAACGGTGGTTGACGCGGGTCCGGCGCGGGTCGGGAGCGGGCACTAGGCTCGGCGCATGCCGATTCCCGACTACATCCGTGAGATCCGTACCGCCGTCGGCAGCCGGCTGCTGTGGATGCCCGGCGTGAGCGCGATCGTCCGTGACGACGAGGGCCGTGTGCTGCTGGGCCGCCGCGCCGACACCGGTGAGTGGTCGATCATCGGCGGCATCCCCGACCCGGGCGAGCAGCCCGCCGCGGCCATCGTGCGCGAGGTCCTCGAGGAGACCTCCGTCCGGTGCGTGCCGGAGAAGGTCCTGCTGGTGCAGGCCCTGCAGCGGGTCGTCTACCCCAACGGCGACGTGTGCCAGTTCATGGACATCTGCTTCCTCGCCCGCGCGGTGGGCGGCGAGGCGTGCGTCAACGACGACGAGTCGCTGGAGGTGGGGTGGTTCGAGCCGGACGCGCTGCCGCCGATGGAGGACTTCGCGGTGACGCGGGTGAAGCGGGCCGCGGAGGACGGGCCCACGACGTGGTTCGAGGGGATCGGGACGGACTGAGGCCCGGCTGACGTGTCGGACTGACGCTTCGGCGATGTGTCGACAAAGCTCTACGTAGGCCAATCGGTAAATCATATTGATACGCGCGAGTGAAGCTTCGGCCCGAGGTCGGGGAACATCCTCGCCGGCGGGTCACTCTCTCCTCGGCCGCGTTCCGCCCGGGTCCGCGGACAGAGAACCCCCGAGGAACCCTCATGCGTCGACGGAACGCGCCGGCCCGGACCCTCCTGGCCCTCGCCGCAGCCCCGGCCCTCGCCCTTCCCCTCCTCGCCGCGCCGCCCGCGCAGGCCACGCGCGCGGTGGAGACGGTCGCCACGCGTGCGATGGAGACGACCGTCGTCAACGCCGACTTCGCCAAGCCCGCCTCCCCGGGCGACACATGGGCCGGCGACACCCCCTGGGGCTGGGACGGCGGGGAGCTATAAGAGACAGGTCTCGGCCGCCTCCGCCCAGCGGAAGGACAAACTGCAGGCCGCCACCCTGCACCGCGGCACCGGCCGGCGGCTCTCCACGCGCCTGTGGGAGGTCCGCAAGGGCGCCGAGGTCGAGCTCGCCTGGGAGGACAGCCCCACCAGCCGACCGGGGTGCCCGAACGGGCGGGCCGACAGGACGCAGAGCTACACCCTCGCCTGGGGCACCGGGCCCGGGACCGACGCCGCGCGCCAACGGCCGTACCGCACCGAGCGGCTGACGCCGGGGCGGGCCAGGTGGTCCCCCCGGTCCGCGACCTTCACGGCGCCGGAGGACCAGCCGCGCATCACCTTCACCTCGACGACCGCGACCCGGGAGCCCAACGACTCCTGCGGCCCGATGCTCGCCAACGTCCGTGCCTCCCAGGATCCCGCGCGCCCCGCCACCGTGTCCGGAAGGACCACGCTGCCGGAGGCCCGGGCCTTCCGGGGCAACAACCTGGAGGGCACGGTCCACGACGCCCTCTCCCTCTGCAAAAGGGGCGGGGCCGCCTGCTCGTTCACGATCCACCCCTGGGCGACCCGCCCGTACTTCGACGCGGCGCAGGTCGTCGGCGACGCCTCCGCCAACTGCGGCCGCCACGCGATCGGGGACCGGCGGACCGTCACGGTCGAACTGCCGGGCCACAACAACCTCGTCGGCCGGGCGGAGCTCGCCAAGGAGGAGTACAAGCCCCTCCGGGAACTCGTCGGCGACGGCTTCGAGCACTACGCCGGACACTCCTGGTCCTGGGACGGTGGCAGGAGCAGGAACGTCGCGTGGAACGTCGAGCCGGGCGAAGTGAGCTGGATCGAGCTGCAGGCGGCCCGGGAGCGGGCCGAGGGGCTGTTCACCCAGCTCGTCGACGAGAACTCCCGTACCGACCACGAAGCCGGGCGGTACCGGCTCTTCGCCGCGTTCGACACCCCCTCCAGGGGCCGCTCGGACCGGCTCTACCAGCGCAGCGGACCGCTCACCCCCGATGCGTCGGCCGCCTGCGCGAAGCTGCGCCCCACCGAGGCCGCCCTCCTCCTCACGGTGCCCGCGCCCGAGGCCGGCTCCCCGGCCCGGACGTCCGTCCTGCTGATCCCCCGGCGGCATTGAGCGCCAGGGATCGTCTGCTCAGGACACGAGTGCCCGCTCAGGACACGAGGGTCTGCTCTTCCAATTCGGTCAGCTTCACGGTGCACAAGCCGCCGCGCTCGGTCTTCACGTCCGTCACCTTGAGCTGCGTGCCCGGCGAGAGGATGAATTCCTCCTCGCCGGCGAACGCGGAGAATCTGCTGATGCCCACCGCCCGGGCGGGGGTCACCTCGAAGAGCGTCCGCTTTCCGCGGCTGCCGAGGAATGCCCGTGCCACGCTGAGCTTGGGCGTGCACGAGGACACGCCCCACCAGGTCACGGTCCGACCGCGCGGGTACTGCGCACGCAGGTCCAGCGGTACGCCGCGCCACAGCGGCTCCGTACGGGCGGGAAGCCGTGACACCGCCGAGAACAGCAGCCGCAGATACGGGAGGTACGGGACGACCTTGGCCCGGTCCGGGGAACGCAGGACGGCGTTGATCTCCCGGTAGAAGGCGGACTGACAGGTGTAGAGGTAAAGGGCGGCGATCGCGTCGGCGGACAGGTCACCGGCCGCTTCGTCCGCCCGCCTCTTGCCGAATTCGTGCGACAGCTTGACGTGCCGGTCGAGACTGGACAGCAGCTTGACGACCGGGCTGACGGCGTCCTGGAAGTCCATGAGGGGGGTGTCGAACACCCCGGTGATCGCGGGGAGGGCGAGCCCCTCGTCCTTGACGCTCGCGAGCCGCTCGAGGTACAGCTGGTGCAGTTCCATGGTGGACGCGATGAACGCGCCCATGCGTTCGGCGATGTCGCCGTCCGCTCCGCCGGCCTCCGCCGCGAGCTCGTTCCATCCCTTGCTCGGCAGCCAGTCGATCCCCTCGGCGCCCAGCGATGCGAGGGCATCGTTCACCATGCCGAAATGGTCGCCCTCGCAGAAGATGTCGCCCTGCGCCGCGGGATTGGGGTGGTCGATGTGCCGGACTTCGACCTCGGGGTACTTCTCCTGGAGTTGGAGGACGACCTTTTTCAGATTGCGCGCGTGAGCGCCCCACCATGCGAAGACGACACCGCGGTCCTCCTCGTCGGCGTGCTGCTTGGCCTTGAGGATCTCTTCGACGATCCGCTCGGCGACCGGACGCCAGAATGCGGTGTGCCGGTCGGATCCCCTCGCTTCTTCGCTGCCGGCGGTGAGTGCCGCGTTCAACAGCAGGACACCCTGCGTGAGCATCGCCTGGAACCATTCCGGCGGCTGGACGGTGTCCTGCTTCTTCAGGAGTGCGCGAATGTCGGCGATCGGGGTCTTCTTGGGTATGCCGTACTTCCACATCGCCGCCGCCTTGATGATGCAGCGGATGCTGACGACCCTGCCGAACTGGCTGTCCTTCCAGTCGTGGAAGGTGTTGTCGAACATGGCGATACCCGTGGCGCTTTCCGGGCGCGGATACGGGTTCTGCCCGAATACGACGACCTTCCACTTGTGGGGTGGATTGGGCTTGAGTGCCTGGAAGGTCAGTTCGCGGGCAGGAACGACCTCCGGTCCACGGTCGGAGCCGATGAACCCGGCCGCGTCCGGCTGCGCCTCGATGACCGGCTTCAGCAGCGGAAGCCACGGTTCACCGCCGCCTTTGAACAGTTCGGCGAGGGCCAGCGGGTCAGTCGGGTCGGGCTGGGCGGGGGCGTTGGCATCGATCATGGCCGGGAGGCTAGCAACGGGGTACGACAACCGAGCTCCCGACTGGTTGTCAGTGGGTCGCGGTAGCGTCGTGATCGCTGGAAGGACCGTTCCCGATGGGAGTGCAATATGGCCGTGAACCGCGAGCAGACGCCGCTCAAGGTGGTGTTGACCGACATCAACACGCATGTGGTGGAGGCATGGCGGGCGGCGTTCGCCGACACCCCCGGGATCGAGATCCGCAAGGGCTCGATCCTCGATGAGACTGTTGACGCCTGGGTCAGCCCCACCAACTCGCGGGGCCTGATGAACGGCGGGGTCGACGCCGTCATCAAGCACTATCTCGGAGCGGGAATTCAGCTGCGCGTACAGCGGGCCATCCGCGACCAGTTCACGGGCAGCCTCCCGGTGGGAAGCGCGGTGTGCGTTTCGTCCGGGGCGGTCAACCCGAAGTTCCTGATATCGACGCCGACGATGGAAAGCTCCTCACAGAACGTGAGTGAGACCCTCAATGTGGCCCTGGCATGCGCCGCCGCGTTCCAGGCGATCCATCGGAAGAACAATGAGGCGCCGGGCAGCATCGAGTCGGTGGCGCTGGTCGGCATGGGCGCCCAAACCGGCCGGGTGCCGGCCCGGGTGTGCGCCAACCTGATGTGGTCGGGCTACACGTTGTTCAACGACTACTCCTTCGAGGACTACGACGACCTGCGCGGCACGATCACCGCGCAGCTCGACGACATCGAGAACGCCCCCGTCGAAAAGCGGGTACGCATCGCGCCGCCCAAGCGCCCGCGCCCCGCTTCCCGTCGCTGACTGGGGCTCGCCGGGCAGCTCTCACTCGCCGGGACTGTTCGGATGTCCGCCCTCCCTTGGGGCACCGAGCAGGCCGAGCGCGGTCAGCACGGTGACGCACAACGTCATCCAGCCGATGAATACGCCGCCGCTGTACCTGTCTCTTATACAC
>KL569419.1:51122-53412 GCA_000715685.1 Streptomyces lilacinus | reverse complement strand
AGCCCGCTCAGAGATGTGTATAAGAGACAGCAGCAGTGACGACACGAAGGACAAGATCACGAGAAGTACCTGAACAGAAAATGTCGGCCTCACCAGTCGACCCCTTCCACGAAGGTGGTCGACCAGTCGGCGGGCAGCCTCAGCTCGACCACCGCTTGCGATGGCCTGCTGAGGCTCCGCGACGATTAGAGACTCATCGTGCTCACTTCCAGTCGAGACCCGGAGCACTGTCCCCCATCGGACACGTCGCCAGTGCTCTGTGGCTCTCGATAGAACAACAGGGAGCATAGTGGGGGCTGTTCAAGGTCGCCACACCGCTCAGGCTGGGAAGCTTTCCGAGCTGTCACCTCTCAACGGAGCGGTCACACAACCCCTCGGACACGCCCAAGCCAGGCCTCGGTCCGCTTCTCGAGGCGGCTGCCCCGCGGCAGGGTGACGGCCATGATGTCGCCGGGAGCGTCCAGTTCGGTGCGGTGCCATCGTCCGCGCGGCACGATGACCGCGGTTCCAGGTGTCAGCTTGATCTCCTCCTCCGTGTCTCCCGGCCGCTCCGGGCGGAGGTAGAGGCGTATGCCGCCGGTGAGGCAGGAGACGACTTCGTCCGCGTCGGGATGGAGTTCCCAATGATCGGCGTGGAGATCGGCCTCGGTCTCCACATGGAAGGTCATCACCTGCCAGCCGTCCCGCTCGGGGTCGAACTCCTGCCGCTCGGCGCTCACCTGGCCGCCGTGGTCAAGGTGGATGAAGGACGAGAAGAGGTCGATCGGGGTGACAGTCATGCCGAGACATCCTTTCTGCGGTGATCGTTCATTGGGGGAGTGCCTCACTCGGCCAGGGCACGGCGCAGGGCCGCGGCGAGCTCGTCGATCTGCCGGTGCGACACCTCGGCGGACAGGATCGCCTGCGATCCGTGGAACGTGCCGGCCCACTGGTGCAGCTCGACCGACACGCCCGCCTGCAGCAGGCGCAGCGCGTAGGCGATGTCTTCGTCGCGGTTCGGGCAGAGCTCCGCGGTGGCGATGTAGGCGGGCGGGAGGCCGGACAGGTCGGTGGCCCGCGCCGGGGCCGCGTACGGGGTGGCGGGTGTGGAGCCCAGGTAGTGCCGCCAAATCGCGGCGACCTTGGCGCTGTTCATCCAGGGCGTGTCGGTGAAGTGCCGCGCCGACCACGTCTCCTGCCGGTCGTCGAGCCCGGGCTGGTTGAGCAGCTGGAAGCGGATCGGCGGCCCCTGCTGGTCACGTGCCCGCAAGGCCACCGCGGCCGCGAGCCCAGCGCCGGCACTGTGGCCTCCGACCGCGATCCGTGCCGGGTCGATGCCGAGCTCGGCCGCGTGCTCGGCCGCCCAGGTCAGTACGGCGTACGCGTCGTCGAGGCCCGCCGGGAACCGGTGCTCGGGCGCCAGGCGGTAGTCCACCGAGATCACCACCACGCCGGAGAGGTCGGCCATCCGGGCGGCCCACGGGTGCTCGGTGTCCAGGTCGCCCATGACGAACCCGCCGCCGTGCAGCCAGACGACGGCGCCGCCCCGCGCCTGGTGCGGGCGGTAGATGCGCACCGCCACGTCCGGATCGGCGGGCACCGTGCGGTCCTCGATCTCCATTCGCGTGGTGTCCGGTGCAGGCACCGCGGCGGCCAAGGCGGCGAAGTTCTTGCGCTCGGCGATCGGGTCGGTCAGGTCGGCTCGGGGGAACAACGGGATGAACGCTTCAAGTTCGGGATCCATGTCGACCATCCTCGCGGCCGCCGGCCCCCGAGCTCATCCGCCATCCGTCGGCCATCCCGCCCGGATCACGCGCCGATCGGCGCCTATCCTCCTGCCATGGAGGCACTGGCCGCACGGCTGTCACAACTGGACGCGCACGTCGAGGGCGCCATCCGCGTCGTCATGTTCTACGACACGCTGATGCGCCGGCGGGTCGATCTCCCGGCGCTCGCCCGGGCCTCGGCGGGCCTGGCCGAGTGCGTGGCCGGGATGCGGCTCCACGGCACGGGGCGGGCGATCCGCCTCGCACCCGACGGCAGGGAAGCGTCCATCCCGCCGCCACCCGCGTCCACCACGACGCCGATCACCCTCGACGAAGAGGAGATCGGCACGGTGTGGCTGGAACGCCCCGGCGCGCCCGGCCCGCTCGACCAACTGCTGCTCGACCGACTCGCCATCGCCGCGGCGGCCGTCGTCGAGCGGTACGGTCCGGCCCGTACCACCATGGCCGACCCCGCCCTGGTCGAACTCGCCATCAGCTCCGACAGCGACGAGGCCGCCAGAGCGCGGGCGCTACGGCTCCTGGGG
>KL569419.1:49144-50795 GCA_000715685.1 Streptomyces lilacinus | reverse complement strand
GTCGGCGGCCTCGTCTGCCCGACCCGCCCGGTGAAGGCGGCACCGCTCGCCGACGTGGGCGTCATCCTGGCCACCACCGTCGACCCGGCCCGGTTCCCGGCAGGCGTACGCGCGGGCATCGGCGCCGCCGAAAGCCCCGACCGATCCTGGCGCGAGGCCCGCACCGCCCTCCGCTTCACCACCCCACGCCAGCCGGTCGTCCACTACGCCGGTCTGGGGGCGTTGGCGCTGCTCGCACACGTACCCCAGGACGCCGCGCGAGACAACGCCGACGTGGCCGCGATCGCCCGAATGATCGACCACAACCCGGAAGACCTCGAGACCCTGGACGCCTACTGCGCCACCGGCTCCCTGCGCCGAGCCGCCGACCTCCTCCATCTGCACCACAGCAGCGTCGCCCGCCGACTCGAACAGATCGGCAAGACCCTGGGCTTCGACCTCACCGCACCCACCGGCCTGATACGGGCCGGCCTCGCCCTCACCGCATGGCGGCTGCTCGACGACTGAGGGAGATCGTCTGTCGGTTCAGCATTGCGTGAGGATGCGCCGGAGCCAGCGGGTACGGGCGTCGCGGGCGTCCTGGCTGACAGCGGCCCGTGGTGCGAAGGTGTCGAAGCCGTGGAAGGCGCCGGGCCATACGTGCAGTTCGGCTTGGCCACCGGCCTGCCAGATCGCATGGGCGTAGGCCACGTCCTCGTCCCTGAAGGTCTCGGCCGACCCGACGTCGATGTAGGCCGGGGGCAGCCCGGACAGATCCGTGGCGCGGGCGGGGGCCGCGTAGGGCGGCAGGTCCGCGGCGCCGTACCGGTCGCCCAGCAGCGCCTGCCACGCGGTCGCGTTGGAGGTTCGGTCCCAGGTGTCGATGCCGGCCATCTGGTGGCTGGAGAAGGTGGTGCCGCGGTCGTCGAGCATCGGGCACAGGAGCAGTTGCCCGATCGGTGCGGGGCCGCCTCGATCGCGGGTGAGCAGGGCGAGCGCCGCGGCGAGTCCGCCGCCGGCGCTCTTTCCTCCGATGACGATGCGGTCCGCGTCGATGCCCAGTTCGGCCGCGTGCGCGGCCACCCAGACGAATCCTGCGTAGCAGTCCTCCAGCGGTCCGGGGTACCGCGTCTGTGGTGCCAACCGGTAGTCGACAGAGATGACGGCCAACTCGAGCGGGAGAGCCCACTCGCGCAGCAGCCGCGGAAGGACGGACCACGCATTGCCCGTGATCATTCCGCCGCCGTGCATGTAGTACAGCAGCGGCAGCGGGCCGGCGATCCCGGCGGGCCGTGCGCTCACGAGCGTGACGTCCTGCCCGCCCGGCCCTCCCGGCACCCGCAGCTCGTCCACTTCGAAGCGGCCGTCGGCCCGGAGATCCCGGAGCGTGGGCCTGGGGCGGACCGCGGCATCCCGCTCCTGCCGGGCCGCAAGGTTCTCCGGGGTGTACGGCTCCCTCGCTTCGTCCCCCAAAGCCGCCAGCGCAACCTGCAGTTCGGGGTCGAAAGGGGGCGCACCCCAAGCCGTCGAGACAGGACCGGGCTCCGACGGCACGCCATTGACACTCATGACAGGCCCTCCCGTTGGGTGAGCCGTTTGACCTCGCGGAGGATGGGGGCGGTCTCGACGGCCTGGACGCCGGGGAGCGAGCCCTGTCTCTTATACACATCTC
>KL569419.1:43842-48869 GCA_000715685.1 Streptomyces lilacinus | reverse complement strand
AGGTCGTGCGGACCGGTGGTGGCGGCCGCGAAGGCTATTTCGGGGTGGGTGGCCAGGGCGCGGCCGACGGCGGAGACTTCGCCGGGAGCCACCCGCAGCCAGAGGTGGGTCATCAGGTGGTAGCCCAGGTGCCGGGGCGCGAAGTCCACGGAGAAGCCCAGCGCGCCCCGGGTCCTGAGGCGTTCGAGGTGGCGTTGGACGCTGGAGGGCGAGCGACCGGTGGCGACCGCGAGCTCGGGCAGGCCGGCCCGGCCGTCCTTGGCCAGCTCGACGAGGAGAGCGCGGTCGGTGGCGTCCAGGGCCAGGGGCTCGGGACGGTCGGGGTGTTCCGAGGCCGGCACCGGGACACCGTCCTCGACCCGGTGGGCCGGGCCGAACGGGATCCCGTGGGCGTACCACGTGCTGGTGATGCCGGTGAAGAGGCGTAGCAGGCAGTGCGCGCCGACGCCCACCAGGCGCGGGGTGCGGGGCAGCGTCTCCAGGAGCAGGGCGTCCCGCTCGTACGGCGTGGAGGTGGTGAGGGCGCAGTACAGCTCGGTGCCCCCGGAGGCCAGCGAGATCCAGCTGGTGTCGGACCGACGGGCCAGGGCCCGGGCGACGGAGCCCGCGGAGTCGGGAGCGCAGTGGATGCGCAGCAGCCAACGGGTCATTCCCAGCCGTGCCGGGACGGGCTGGCCGACGACGCGCAGGCCCAGCGTGCGCAGTCGGCTGTAGCGGCGGCCCACCGTGCGTTCCGAGGCGCCCAGCCGGCGCGCGATGCGGCTCAGTGCCGCCCGTCCGTCGAGCTGGAGGGCTTGCAACAGCCCCAGTTCCAGAGCGTCGAAGGTGCCTGCGCCCCCCACCGTGACCTCCCGTGCGTTCACGCCATCCCGTGCTCTCCACGACAGGACCCGACGATAGGCGCCCGACAGCGGCCGTGCCTGTAGCCTGCCGCATTCTCCCATCTCACCGGCCGAAGCCGCCTGTTCCTCCCGTTTCCCGGCGGACGGCTGGGTGGCGCCCGCTCCTCGAACGACCATGGCCGGACCGCTTCACCACCCGGGACGCGGAAGAACAAGGAGGAGAAGGGCAGCATGAGTGCTTCCACCATTCCCACCATCGACCTCTCGCTGTGGCGGACCGGTGACCGCCAGGGCCGCGACCGTCTCGCCACGGTCGTCGACCAGGCGCTCGAACGGGCGGGCTTCCTGCTCGTCACCGGTCATGGCGTCGACCCGGGCCTGCCCGCCGTGATCCGCACCGCGGCCCGCACCTTCTTCCACCAGCCGGCCGACGCCAAGCAGCCGTTCCTGGCGCCTGTCTCTTATACACATGTCCGGGAGCGGTGGCCACCGGCCGGGCGGAAGGCGTGATGACGCCACCCGACCTGGTGGAAACCTGGTCGGCGGCTCCTGGCCCGTACGACTCCGAACTTCTGCCGAAGTCCTGGCCGTCCCAGCCCCCGGCCCTGCGGCCCCTCCTCGCGCGGTACGTACGTTCCATGCGAGCGCTCGCCGACGAACTGCTGGAACTCCTGGCGGCGGCCCTGCGCCAGCCGCTCGACTTCTTCACCCGTCACACCACCCGCCCCGACTGGACCCTGACCCTCAACTGGTATCCCGCTATCCACACCACGGGCGCGCCGCGGGCGGGCCAGTTCCGCGTCGGTCCGCACACCGACTTCGGCACCATCACCGTCCTCGACCGGCAACCCGGCAAGGGCGGCCTGCAGATCCACACGGAGGACAACGGCTGGCAGGACGCCCCCTACGACCCCGAGGCGCTCACCGTCAACATCGGTGACCTGATGGCCCGCTGGACCGGCGACCGCTGGCGCTCCGGCCGCCACCGCGTCCTGGCCCCGCCCGCCGACGCCCCGTCCGAGGAGCTGATGTCCCTGGTCTACTTCTACGACTGCGATCCGCACACCGTCGTCGAGTCGCTCCCCGCGCCGATCGGCCGAGTGCCCCACCCTCCGGTCACGGCCCGCGCCTACGTCCGGTCCAAGGTCGCCGAGATCGCCTTGAGGTGACGGCACGGACACCCCGCCGGCGTTCGAAGTCACCGCTGATGGCCGCTGATCGCCGCTGATCGCCGGGAGCCCGTTGTCAGTGCCCCCGGATACGGTCTCCTTCGAGATCCTGCACATCGAGATCCTCAAGGGGGAGATCTGCCATGAGCAGCACCGAAAGCGGTACGCACGAGGGATTCACGGCCGAGGAGCGGGCCGCGATGAAGGACCACGCCCAAGAGCTGAAGACGGCAGCGCGCCGCCGCTCGCGTGCGGACAAGGCGGCGGAGGAGGAGCGGGACGTGCTCGCGAAGATCGCCGAGATGCGGGACTCGGACCGGTTCATGGCCGAGCGCGTCCATGCCGTCATCACGGCCAGCGCTCCGGTTCTGGCGCCGAAGCTTTGGTACGGGATGCCGGCCTACGCGCTGGACGGCAAGGTCGTCTGCTTCTTCCAGAGCGCGGAGAAGTTCAAGGCGCGCTACGCGACGCTCGGGTTCAGCGACCAGGCGAAGCTGGACGAGGGCACGATGTGGGCGGCCGGTTTCGCCCTGACCGAGGTGACGGCCGAGGTGGAGGCGCGGATCGGTGCGCTCGTGAAGCAGGCGGTGAGCTGAGGCGCGCGCCGGTGTCCGCCCCCTCGCGGGCGCGGTGTCGGTGACGGCCTCCGCCGACGGATTTGTCCGTTGATCCACATCGGTGAAAAGCTGTGATCATGACAAAGGATCAGGTCGGCCGACTCATCGGTGCCGGTTTCGGGCTCTTCTTCATCCAGGCGAACGCCGGGGCCCTGCCGACGGCCGCCGCTGTTCCGCTACGCGTGCTCGCCATCGCGGCGTTCCTCGGCCTGGTCGTCTTCGGACGACGCGGCGGCGGGGCCGCCGGCGGCGGCAGCGGGACGTCGAGCACGGGTTTCGGGAGGCGCTACTGGTACGTGGTGGCAGCCGAAGTGGTCGCGGTCGCGGCCGGGTTCCTGGTGATCAACAGGGTGCTGCACGCGCCGCAGGCGACCGTGGGCTGGATCGCCTTCGTGGTCGGCGTGCACTTCTTCGGGCTCGCAGCCGCTTGGCGCAGGCCCTCGTTGCGCGTGCTCGGCGGGTCGATGGCGGTCTGCGGTGCGGCCGGCCTGGTGCTGGCGGCCTGCGGTGCTTCCGACCCCGTCATCAGGGTCGTCTCGGGAATCGTCCCGGGCGTGCTCCTGCTGGCCTCGGTCTGGTGGTCCGGCCGGCCGACGACGGCCTCGTCCGTCGCATCCGGCCCGAACGTCACCTGAGGCCGGGCCACCCGTCCGTGGCCGCCCCATCCCGGCTCACCCGGGCGGCGGCCGCCACCGTCATTGCTGGTCGAGCGCGGCAGCGACCTGGTCCAGAACGCGCTGCCAATGCGCCCGCTGCCGCTCCCGTTCTTCGGCGTTCGCGAGGTGCTCCTGGTGGAAGCGGAGCATCGTCCGGGCGCCGTCGGCGGTGGGGGCGAGGGCGACCTGGACCGTGGTGGTGCCGTGGGTGACACGGATGCGGTCCATCCGACGGTAGCCGCGCACCTCGCCCGTCACTCCCACGGCCGTCCGGTAGGGGGCGCCGCGTTCCGGAGTGAGGACCGCGCCGGGGCCGAGCCAGAGGGCGAGGCCATCGCGGCTGCTGATGAAGTCCCAGACGACGGGCGCGGGGTGGGGCAGTGTGCGGGACACGCCGATCTGCCAGCCCGCGTCTTTGGCGAGTCCTGCGGGCATCGCGGTCATCCTTTCTCGGAGTGACGGGCGCGGAGCGCCCTTACCTTGTGGCGGTTGCCGCAGTGCTCCATCGAGCACCATCGCCGGCGGCCGGGGCGTGAGGTGTCGACGTAGACGAGGTGGCAGTCCTCGGCGGCGCAGGTACGGATGCGGTGCGCGAAGGGGCCGGTCAACAGCTCTACGGCGTCCCGTGCGACGGTGGCCACCAGGTGCGTTCCGCCGGCGGTTCCAGCCCACTGCCGCTTCCCGGTCGGTGCGATGGCGGGTGCCAGGGCCGGACGGGCGGCTGCCTCGTTGATGGTCTCCAGGTCACCGGACGGGTGCGGCTCGCCGCGCGTGTGGGCGATGACCACCCGAAACAGCGCGTCACGCAACCTTCGCGCGTCCGCCACCTCGGCGTCGGAGATCTCCAACACGGGCGTCGGGGTCAGCCGCGACCGGTCCGCCCAGGCAGCCAGGTCGGCGGGCTCGTGCAAGACCTCGT
This sequence comes from Streptomyces lilacinus, assembly GCA_000715685.1. Lineage (GTDB taxonomy): Bacteria > Actinomycetota > Actinomycetes > Streptomycetales > Streptomycetaceae > Streptomyces > Streptomyces lilacinus. The sequence continues at coordinate 44,666 of KL569419.1, read as the reverse complement.
AGCGGCGGTACGGGCCGGGGCCGCCGGTGGTCAGCAGCTCCAGGCACAGCGCGCCGGGATCGAACCGGTAGGCGACACCGGTGTGGGAGTGCAGTGTCAACCCCTTGGTTGCAGAGGAGTCCATGTAACCACTATAACCAGTTACATGGCATTGAATTGGAAGCTGGTCATCGACAGCACGAACGCACCTGCCCTCGCGGACTTCTGGGCCGCGGCCCTGGAGTACGAGGTGGAAGACCCCAGCAGGCTCGTCGAGCAACTGCTGACCGCCGGCCACGTGGGCGAGGAGGCTGTCCTCGAGCATCGCGGCCGCAAAACCTTCCGCGGCTACGCCGCGATCCGCCACCCTGACGACCCGTTCGACGAGACCAGCGGCGTCGGCCGCGGCCGACGGCTGCTCTTCCAGGACGTGCCCGAAGGCAAGTCCGGCAAGAACCGTCTGCACCTCGACATCCACAGCGAGCCCGGCCAACTCGAGGAGTTGGTCGCCCGGCTGGAGGACTTGGGCGCTACCCGCGTCCGGGAGGTGAACGAGGGCCCTGCTGGGCACTGGTGGGTCATGCAGGACCCGGAGGGCAACGAGTTCTGCGTGGCGTAGGTCGGCCGTTGCCTGCTGTCCCGTAAAGGGCATCGAACTCCGCCGGGAATGCGCCGGGTTAGGGCTTCGCACGCCGCCGCCGACAGGCAAGCACAGCCGCCGCGGCCGCAATCCGGCGTCGGGCGGGTTTGATACAGGCGGGCGTGGAAAGCGAGCTGACTGACTGTCAATGCGCTGCCGTCATCGTTCCCGTGGGCCCGCGGTGCACGCCCTGTCTCTTATACAC
>KL569419.1:40260-43566 GCA_000715685.1 Streptomyces lilacinus | reverse complement strand
AGAGATGTGTATAAGAGACAGACGACGATCCGTACGAAATTCTCGGCCGCCGGCGAATCCACCGGCTCTGGATCACATCGCGGGCCACGAGGACGTCTGGTGGGCGACGCACGCGGACGTCGCCCGGTACGTCATCGGCCGCTCGGATGCCGGTTCGTAGGCACTTCCGTTCCAGCCACTGCCGTTCCAGCGCTCGAATCCAGAGTCGGTAGCAAATTCAGTGCCCGGCTTTCGAGCCGGGCGGTGCCCCCGGCCGTCTACTCGCACTGTTGGGAAAGGGGTTGCTTTGCTAAAGTGTCCTCTGCTCATTCTTCCGAGAGCAGTCGGGGGTCAGTGAGGATGCACCGCAAAAGCATATGATCGACCGCCCTCCCCCAGTCAGCGAGTGCGGCCGTTCCTGCGAACGGAAAAGCGAGCCGACGATCTGGACACCGGAGCGCTCTGACCCTTGATCAGGCTTCTGATCAGGTAGAAGCCTGAGGTCGCCCCGGCCGCCGTCCCCGCCGCTTGGCGCACCGTCACACCCCCCGGCCGTATGGCGCGCCCTTGGTTCAGGGTGTTCTCGCCTGCCCGGGCTGGATTCAGGAACGCGCATGAGAAAGATTCGGGCGACGCGCGAGTTCCCACTCGCATTGCGATTGCTATTGTTCAATCAGTTCGGGATCGACATTGGGTTCTACCTCCTGATGCCGTTTCTCGCGGCCTATCTGGAGCAGGGCCTGGGAATGTCGGCCGCACTGGTCGGCCTGGTCCTCGGGGCGCGGAATCTCAGCCAGCAGGGCCTGTTCATCCTCGGCGGCTCGGCCGCCGACCGGCTGGGCCCCCGTGTGGTGATCATCGTCGGCTGCGCCCTGCGGACCGTGGGCTTCGCCCTCTTCGCGTTCGGGAGCTCGCTGCCGCTGCTGCTGGGCGCCTCCGTGCTCACCGGGGTCGCGGCCGCGCTGTTCTACCCGGCCGTCCGGACGTACGTGGCGCTGGAGTCGGGGGAGCGCAAGGCCGAGGCGTTCGCGCTCCTCAACGTCTACGCCACCACCGGTTCACTGATGGGACTCCTCCTGGGCAGCGTGCTGTTCCTCGCGGACTTCCGGCTGTGCGCCCTCGTGGGCGCCTCGGTCTTCGGAGTGCTCACCGTCGCCCAGGCGATGGTTCTCCCCATCCGGGGAGAGGCCCCCGCACGGACCTCCGTGAGCGTCCTCGGCGACTGGCGCGAGGCGATCTGCAACCGCCGGTTCCTGCTCCTCTGCCTCGCCACCACCGGCATGTTCACCATGGAGAACCAGCTCTATCTCCTGCTCCCCGAGGGGGCGCTGCAGGCCTCGGGATGGAAGGCCTCCGCCGGCGTCCTGCTGGCGGCGGGCGCCCTCGCCAACATGATGTTCCAGCTCCGCATCACCAGAGCGCTGGCGCGCAACGGCGGCGGCACCCGCTGGGTGAGTTCGGGCCTCGTGGTCATGGGGGTCAGCTTCCTGCCCCCGCTGCTGGTCTGCATCGACCACCCGCCGGACAGCAAGGGCGAGGCGGTGGCACGACTGGCGGTCATGGTGCTCGGCTCGGTGATGCTCTTCTTCGGCATCATGGTCGCCCACCCCACCGTGATGGAGATGGTCCCGCTGTTCGGGCGGGAGAGCCTGACCGGCACCTACTTCGGGCTCTTCTACGTCTTCTCCGGCCTCGCCGCCACCGGGGGCAACGCCGTCGTGGGCCGGGCGATGGACCTCGGTGAACAGACCGGCCATCCCTGGCTGCCCTGGATCTGCTGCCTGTCGTTCGGGCTCGCCTCCGCCGGTGCCGTGGCCCTGCTCCACCGTGCCCGGATGCTCCCGGGAGTGCTGGTGACGCCCGCGGCCCCGGTGGCCTCGGGAACACCGGTGGCCTCCGCAACTCCCGTTGCGGAAGGGCCGGCTGGGGGCGGCGCCGTGGTCAAGCGCGCGGCCGCACCCGTGGTGCCCAGGGAGCCCGTGGTCTCAAGGGAACCCATGGTCTCCAGAGAACCTGTGGTCTCCAGGGATCCCGTGGTCCCTTCCGTGTCGAATTCCGTGTCGACACCTGCGTCGAAACCCGTGTCCAATTCCGTGGCGAAGGCGGCCAAGAGCCCGGCCCCCGCACTGGAATCGGCGGCCACGGCCGGCGACGGCCACCGGCCGCAGGACCCCGCCCGCCTTCCGGGCCCGGCCAGAACCACCGACGACGCGGCGGACCAGCCGCCCCGCTGACCGTCCCGACGGCGGAAGCGGAACCCCGGCGCCTCCCGGGAATTTCGGCCACGAAAAACCGCGTACCACGCGGTCGCCGAAGTCCCGGCGAGGTCGCCGGCACGTCGCTGACGACCGCTCCGAGCAAAGGAATTATGCGACTGTCATGAACGGCCGCCCGAAGAAGGTGGCGTGAACACCGCCTTGCTGCCGGTGCCGCCCTCCCCATAAATTCGAAGATCAGGGGGCACGGCAATTCCCGGCCCGGCCCAGCCTTGCGCGGACCGACGCGGCGCGCCGGTACGGGACAGCCGGTACGGGACAGTCTCGGGGAGGCGTCGTGGCAGGCCCTGCGGACGGCCGGGCGAATCCGCCGGGGGACGGCGGATCTCCGGTTCCCCTCACCCCGGTCGTCGCCCTCGAACTCTCCGTCGACGGCAATCCCGCGACGCTGTGGCTCAAGTTGGAGTCGCACCATCCGCACGGTTCCGTAAAAGGGCGTACGGCGGTCGCGCTCTGGGCGGACGTGGCTCCCCGCGTCGATCCCGAATGCGGCATCATCGAATCCACCTCCGGCAACCTCGGGCTCGCCCTCGCCGCCGTCGCCGCGACCCACCGGGTCCCCTTCACCGCCGTCGTCGACCCCACCAGCAGCGCCTCGCTCGTCGACGCCGTCCGGGCGCTCGACGGGAACGTGGTGACCATCGACAAGCCCGACGGCGCCGGCGGCTACCTCCTCAGCCGACTCGCCCATGTCGAGGAGCGGCTGGCCGCCCAGCCCCGGCTGGTCTGGCCCGACCAGTACGCCAACCCGGCCAGCCCCGCCGTCCACGCCAGGGAGACCGCTCCCGAACTCCACGCGCAGACCCTGGGCCGGCCCACCAGCGTGCTGGTCGCCGTCTCCACCGGTGGCACCCTGGCCGGCTTCCGCGCCTACGTCCGTGCCGCCCGCCCCGCCTGGGAACTGGTCGGCGTCGACGTCGTCGGCTCCGCGGCCCTCGGCGGCGCCCCCGGCCGCCGCGTGCTCCCCGGCATCGGCGCGAGCCGCCCCTCCGCCTTCCTGCCCGGCGGCCACCGGCCCACCGTCCGGGTCACCCCGCAGGAGGCGGTCGGC
>KL569419.1:39834-40005 GCA_000715685.1 Streptomyces lilacinus | reverse complement strand
CCCGCTCAGAGATGTGTATAAGAGACAGGAGTCCACCGGCCTGGCCGTCGGCGACAGTTCGGGCGCCCTCGTCGCCACCGCGCTCCGGCTCTTCCGCGCCACCCCTCGGCGTACCAGCGCGGCCTGCCTGTGCCCGGACGGCGCCGACCGCTACCTCTGTCTCTTATACAC
>KL569419.1:37257-39617 GCA_000715685.1 Streptomyces lilacinus | reverse complement strand
GGCCGACGTCGGCAGGGGCGTCGACGTCGTCGCCGTCACCCACCCGCCGCGCGACCCCGCCGGTGCCGGCGCCGCCCGGTCGACGGCGCGCGGAACCCCCGCACCGGACGACCCCCGGAAGGGATCACGATGACCGCCGCCGAGCCCGGGCGCGACTGGTACGACAGAGCCGGGGTGCGCACCTCGCCGCGCCGCCGGCTGGCCGGCGAACTCGCCGCGGGGCAGCTGTTCTTCCCGCCCGCGCTCGTCCCGTACCTCGACCACCCGCTGGTCGCCGCGCTGCCGGAGGACCGGCGCACCGCGCTGCTCGCCCGGCACCTCTTCCATTACCTGGATTTCACCGCGCAGTTCGAGACCCAAGTGGTCAACCGAGCCACGGAACGCATAGCCGGCGGCCGCAGCGGAATGGACGTACCGATCGCCACCCGGCTCGACGCCTATCGCATCTACGTCGACGAGGGATATCACTCCCTTTACAGCCTCGACGTCGTCGACCAGATTTCCCGGGCCGCCGGCATCGCCCCGGCCCCCTATGACTTCGCGCCCTTTCTCCGCCGTCTCGACGGGGTCGGCGAACGGGCCCTCCCCGACGAGCCGCTCCTCGCCCAGCTGTTGCAGGTCGTCGTATTCGAAATGCTCATCACGGCGATTCTCAACGACGTCCCGAAGGACCCGCGCGTGCTGACGCTCGTCCGGGACATCGTCCGCGACCACGCGCGCGACGAGGGCCGGCACCACGTCTTCTTCGCCCGCCTCTTCCGTGAGCTGTGGGCCCAGGAGACCACCGCGCGGCGCGGCCGCGTCGCGCGCTGCCTGCCCGGCCTGATCCGCTCCAGCCTGCTGCCCGACCTGACCCCGGTGCGGGTCTCGCTGGCCGCCGCCGGCCTGCCCACGAGGGCGGTGGCCGACGTCGTACGGGACGCGTACCCGAGGGAGCGGGTCGACGAGAGCGTCCGGGCGGCGTCCCGGCACGCGGTCCGGCTCTTCGAGGAGACCGGGGTGCTGGACGTCGACGGCGGCCGGGAGGCGTTCGCGGCGGCCGGGCTGCTGGGTTGAGCCGGGCGGCGCCGACCGGGGCCGACCGCCCGACCGAGGGCCCGCCGTTCGACCGATTGGTCCTCCACCGACCGATGGAGAGAGGTTTCATGGCCGACGACACCACCCCGACACCGCACGGCCCCGGGCCGGAGCGCGGCCTGTTCTCCCTGGCCGAGCTGTCGCCGCCGGTGATCACCTCCCTGACCGCGCGGTCCGTCGAGCTGTTCCACGACGCCCGGGCGCACGACCGCCCGCTCGACGGCCGGGTGGTGGGCGTGCTGTTCACCAGGACCTCGACCCGCACCCGTACCGCCTTCACCGTCGGCGCCATCCGGCTGGGCGGCTCGCCGGTCGCCTTCGGCCCTGGCGACCTGCAGCTGAACACCGGGGAGTCGGTGGCCGACACCGGGCGGGTGCTCGGCTCCATGCTCGACGTCCTGGTCGCCCGCACCGCCGGGCCCCTCGACGAGCTGCGGCGGCTCTCCCGGCAGGGCCGGCTGCCCGTCGTCAACGCCATGGCCGCCGAGGAACACCCCAGCCAGGGCGTGTGCGACCTGGCCACCCTCGCCCTGACCTTCGGCGACCTCACCGGCATACGGGTGCTCTACGTCGGCGAGGGCAACAACACCGCCGTCGCCCTCGCCCACGGGCTCGCGGCCGTCCCCGGTGCCCACGTCACCTTCGCCACCCCGCCCGGATACGGCGTGCCCGAGGACGAACTGCGCACGGCGGAACGGCGGGCCGGCACCGTCGGCACCGTCGTAGAGCAGATCCACGACCTCGCCCCGGCACCCGCCGAGGTCGACGTCGTCTACACCACCCGCTGGCAGACCACGGGCACCTCCAAGCCCGACCCGGACTGGCGGGACCTCTTCCGCCCCTTCCATGTCGACGAGGCACTCCTGGACCGCTGGCCCCGGGCCTTCTTCATGCACGACCTGCCCGCCCACCGCGGCGACGAGGTCGCCGGACGCGTCCTCGACGGCCCCCGGTCCCTGGCCTGGACCCAGGCGGCGATGAAGCTCTCCAGCGCCATGGCGGTGTTGGAGTGGACGGCCGCCCCGGACGGCTGACGCCGGCTCGCCGGCTCCGACCGCGCGCCCGTGCCCGTACCGCCACGTCACCGACAGGGGTCCCATGCCGAACGTCGTCCCGAAGGTCTCTCGCGTCCAGACCTACTCACACCTCACCGGCGCGGACTTCGTCCCGCCCGCCTCGCCCGAGGTCTTCTTCGAACCGGCCGACACCGAGATCGGCGTCTGGGTCGTCCACGACCTCCTCACCGACGGCTGCTCCGTACTGGACCTCGGCTCGGGCAGCGG
>KL569419.1:30188-37013 GCA_000715685.1 Streptomyces lilacinus | reverse complement strand
CCATGGCCCGCGCCGGCGCCGCACGCGTCCACGGCGTCGACTCCGGCGCGGCGTCCGTGGCCTGGGCCACCGCCCACTACGCCTCCCGGAACGGCGACGGGCCGGTCACCGTCGCCCGCGGCGACTTCGCCCGCATGTCGACCGACGAGCTGCTGGCCACCGCGCCCACCCCGCTGCCCGGACGGCTGGTCGTCACCAGTAACCCGCCCTACGTCCCGCTCATCCCGGAGGCCGACGCCCTGCGCCGCTCCATCAGCGGCGGCACCGACGGGCTGAAGTGGGCACCGGCGATCATCGGCCACGGCCGGGCGCTCGGCAGCGACCTGGGCCTGACGATCGGCAGCTACTCCACGCCCCGCACCGCGGTACGGTTGCTCGAGGACGCCGGCTACCGCGTGCACGCCGTCACCCTGTGCCCGCTGCCCCTCGGCGACTTCACCCTGTCCCACATGGAGCGGGTGCTGGCCCTGGAGGAGGCGGGCGAGGCCGTGCTGTGGCGGGCGGGGCGCGAGGTGCCCGCGTACTTCATCGTGGGCCTCGCCAGCCGCTGGGTCGGCGACGGTACGGACATCGACGCGCCGGCCGGCCGGCTCACCGGCGACGGACTGCTGGAACTGCTGCGAACCGCCGCACGGTCGCGCACCCCGCGCCTCGAGACCCTCGACGGCCCGCGCCCCGACGGCTGGACCGGCCCCCTGCGGGTCCTGGACCTGCCGCCGGCCACGGTCCGCCACCACTGGTGAGCCCGAGGAGAACGAGGAGGACGGCCGTCGTGCACGCCCCCGAACCCCCGCTCGTATCGCCCGTCGGCGTCACCGCCGGCGCGGTCTCGCACAGCGCTGACCTCATCCGTCCCCGGCTGCTCGCCACCGGCCGGCGCCGCGTCGTCCTGCACGCGGGCGTGCAGATCAACGGCGCGCCCCACCTGGGCACCAACGTCATGCAGACCGCCGTCTTCCTGCTCGCCCGGGCGGCGCGGGAACGATTCGGCGTAGCGGTCCGCATACGTTTCGGGGCCCTGGACAACGCCCCGTACGAGACCCGGACCTGCCCCGGGACGGGCAGCCTCTACGAGCGTTCCTTCCGCGAGGCCCTGGGCGGTGCCCGCGTGGCCGGGCTGGTCAAGCACCACTACGGCGGCCTCTTCGACGAGCTGTCCGCCGCCACCGGCGTGCCCTACGAGGTGGAGACCTACGGCGACCAGCAGTCCACCAGGGCCTTCCGCGAGGAGCTCCTCGCCTCCCTCGGCCTGATGGACCGGCTGCGGTGGGTGCTGGCGCCCTCCACCGGCACCGTTCCGGTCGGCCTGCCCTGCCCGCGCTGCGGCTGGTCGCAGAAGCACGGGGAACGCACCGAACTCCTGCCGTCCGGGCCGCGGGAGGCGCGGTTCGCGGCCGTCTGCCTCGACCACGGCCCGTACACCGCGGACATCACTCCCCGCTCCGGCACCTTCGTGGGCCTGACGACCCTGCACCGCAACCTGGTCAAGGAACGGGTGGCGGCCCGGGACGACGCCCTGCCCGTCATCGTCAAGGGCGCCGACTGGGCCCCGGGCTGCCGCCTCCTCGACGAGGCGTCCCTGTGCTGGCCCGGGGCCGTGCCGCCGGCGCGGTTACTCACCCCCGTCGTGCTCTCCGACTCCGGGGCGAAGCTGTCCAAGACGCTCATCCGCGAGGGCACGACCGACCTGTCGGGCGAGGCCGAGCCCTGGATGCTGGACGCCTCCGTCTGGCCGGGCACGGTGGGGGAGTACGCCCGGCTGCTGCTGGACCTCGTTGCGCGCATGCTCTCCGAGCCGCGCCACTTCGAGCGCGGCTACACCACACGGGAGATGGCCCGGCTCATCGGCCGCCGGCCGGCGGCCGCGGGCGGGGGAGCGGGACGACCTCCCGGCAGGCCAGGAAACCGGGACGCGGCTTGGGCGCGGCGTACGGGGCGGTGAGGGCGTTGCGCACGCTGTTGTAGACGACGAAGAGGTTGGTCCGCGGGAACGGCGAGACGTTTCCGCTCGAGGCGTGCAGGCAGTTGCAGTCGAACATGACGGCCGAGCCCGGAGCGCCGGTGAACAGCCGGACCCCGCCGCGCCGGGCGAGCGCCGTCACCCCCGCCCGGTCCGCCGAGCCGGCCGGGAGGTTCTTCCCCAGCAACGACAGCCTGTGGTAGTCGGCGGGCGTCTCGCCGACCGACGGCACGAACGTGCGGTGCGAACCAGGAATGATCATCAGCGGCCCGTTGCACGGCATGTTCTCGGTCAGCGCGACGGACAGGCTCAGCGCGCGGGGCGCCGGCATCCCGTCCTCCGAGTGCCAGGTCTCGAAGTCCGAGTGCCAGCCGAACCTCGAGCCCTCGAAGGCCTCCTTGAAGTTCACCCTGCTCTGGTGGACGTACACGTCGGAGCCCAGGATCTGCCGGGCGAGCCCCGCCAGCCGGTCCGAGCGGACGACCTCGGCGAACACCGCGGACAGTTCGTGCACTTCGAAGACCGACCGGATGCCGTCGGAGTCCGGCTCCATGACCATCCGCTCGGTCCCGCGCAGCGCGTCGTCCGCGGCCATCCTCGCGGCCTCGGCTCGGCAGGCAGCGGCCTGGTCGTCGGTCAGCAGCGCGTCGAGGGCCAGGAAGCCGTCCCGGTCGTACGCCGCCAGGTCCCCGGCCTCCAGCGGACCGTCCTCGGCGCGGCCCCACACGACCGGGTGGCCGCGGTCGACGGGAACCGACTCGGTGACATAGCGGGTGGGGTACGGATCGTGCCGGGGGAAGGGCGCGTGGGAGGGGAACATCGCCGCGACTCCTGTCGTATCGGGTGGTGTCGGGTCGTGTCGGGGACACCCGGGACGAACGGCAGCTGCATGGCTTCCCTGGCGACTGGGCGGAAAACCCGGGGCGGGTGGTTTCGGTCAGTGTGTACTGAGCGCGTCACCCGGCGAGCTCCTGTGGGCCTCGTCATCCGGGTGAAGGCCGGATCCAGTCGTTCAGTGAGCGTGTCCGTTCCGCGTGGAGCATGCGGGGGTCCGTTGTGCGGGTGGCCCAGGCGACGTGTCCGTCCGGGCGGATGAGGACTTCGGTGATGCCGTCGAGGTCGGGGGCCTGGACGGGAGCGCGGGCGGTCACCGCTGTGACCGGGGCGGGGGCGGTGAAGTCGGTGTGTGCTGGGGACAGGTGGAGCAGGACGAATCGGCCGTCGTGCAGGAGCTCGTAGGTTCGGGTCCGGCGCCCTCCCGGGGGGGCGAGCGGGAGGTCCGGCATGCGTCGGCCCGTCAGCGGGTGCGCGGCGGGGGTGGCGGGTGGGTAGGCGGTGTCGAGTGCGGAGAGGTGTCCGGCGAGGTACCGGTTGACCTCCCCCAGGCCGAGGAGGGTGTCCAAGAGTTCGCACAGAAGCGTCGCGGGACGGTGGTAGCGCTCGACCAGGGGCAGTTCGACCAGGAGGGTCTGGGCCTCGGTGCGTTCGGTGACGGCCCGGCCGACCGGGTGGCGTTCGGCGTGGTAGGTGTCGAGCAAGCCGGGTGCGGCCCACCCGCGGAGGTGCGCGGCCAGTTTCCAGCCGAGGTTCATCGCGTCCTGGAGGCCGGTGTTGAGCCCTTGGGCACCGACGGGGAAGTGGATGTGCGCGGCGTCGCCGGCGAGGAAGAGGCGGCCGGAGCGGTAGCGCTCGGCGAGCCTGGTGGCGTTGCCGAACCGTGACAGCCAGGTGGGGCGTCCGATGCCGCAGTCGGTGCCGCAGACGCGGAGCAGTGCGGCGCGGAACTCGTCGGGTGTGACGGGGGTGGTGGACGGCACCCTGATGCGTTCGGGGTCCATGACCACGAATCGGGTCAGGCCGGGTTCCAATCGGGCGACGAGGACGCCGTGCCGCCTGGCACGGTCGACGTCCGCGTGATCGGCGGCGGCGAAGTCGCCCACCATGGCGGTGAACGACTCGTCGGTGCCGGGGAATGCGATGCCGGCGGTGCGACGGACGAGGCTGCGGGCGCCGTCGCAGCCGGCTGCGTAGGCGGCCCGAACCGAGGTCGGTCCGGTCGGGCCGCGCAGGTCCACCTCGACGCTGTCGTCCTTCTGCTTCAGGCCGGTCACCTCGTGGCCGCGGTGGATCCGCGCACCGAGCTCCCGGGCCCGTTCCTCCAACAGTGCCTCGGTGTACGACTGGGCCAGGAGCAGGGCGTGGGGGTGCGGGGAGGCCAGCGCGGAGAAGTCGAGTGGTGTCTTCAAGGTGGCGGCGAACTGCCAGCCGGGCACGGTGCGGCCGACGGCCAGGAACCTGCCGGCCAGGCCGCGTTGGTCCATCAGCTCCAGGCTGCGCGGGTGCAGGTTGAGGGCTCGCGAGTCCTGCTGTCGGCACGTGCGGCGCTCGACGACGTCCGTCCGTACGCCGGCGAGTGCGAGTTCTGCCGCGAGCAGCAGGCCGGTGGGGCCGGCGCCGACGACGAGCACCTCGGTTTCCGTCTCCATGCGCCTCCTCCTCTCGTTCGTCGTCCGGCGTGCATGATGGGGGCCAGAGGCCCCTCAGGGCGACATGCCCCACGGCCGGCAAGGGGAGCCATGACGCGTGTTCTGGTGTTGGGCGAATTCCGCGCGGACCGACTCGTGCCCGCCCTCGCACGGTCCGGTGCGCAGGTGACGGTGCTGGGCTTCGCCGACCTCACGGGTTTCCTGGACCCTGGGGTGACCTGCGGGCCATTGCCGAAGGAACCGACCGCGGAGTCCCTGCGCGCGCTGGTGGACGAACACCGGGCGGACACCGTCGTGGCCAGCATCTCCTCCCCGGGCCAGGAGCAGATGCTCACGCTGTACGCCCGCGTGGGCCGGTCCGTCGGTCCTCGGCGGATGCCGGTGCATTCCGAAGCGTTCGCCACGCTGGCATGCGACAAGGTGGCCCTGCACCGGCAGGCGATCCGGCGCGGCTGGCCCGTACCGGCAGGGGTGGTCTGTGAGCGACCCGAGCGGCTGGGCGCGGCCGCCCGACAAGTGGGCTTCCCGCTGCTGGTCAAGGAGGCGCGCAGCGAGTCCTTCGCAGGTCGACACTTCGTCCGTGAACCATCCCGACTCGCCGCCGTCGGCGCCGCCGTCACCTACCCGGTGCTGGTGCAAGAGGCCGTCCAGGGTGAGGAATTCGCCGTCGAACTCCTCACCCTCCCCGCCGGCACTGCCGCATGGCCCGTCGCCTCGCTCGGGCCCCTCGACGGCGCATGCGCCCCGGGACGACGGGCCCGGGTGCAGCCCGCCGTCCTTCCTGAGGCAGTCCGCTCCGCGTTGAGCACCGTTGTACGGGACATCGTCGCGACCTCCCGACCGGTGGGACCGTGGCAGATGGACTTCGCGGTCACCCGCTGCGGGCGACTCAACTTGATCGAGATCAACGGGCGGTTCGGCGGGGTGTCCAACATGAGCTGGACCAGTACGGACACCGATCCGCACCGAGCCCACGCGGACGCCGTGCTGTACGGCCGACTGCCGGAGCACACCCACGCCGTCCGGGTGGCGCTGGAGGTGCCTGTACCGAACGGCACGACACTGCCGCCCGCCCCGGCCGGGACGGTGCTGTCGGCCTTCACCGCCAACCCCGGCTACCCCAACACCTCCGGGGCCCACCGCGCCGTGCTCGGTGTGCCGCCCGCCCATGCCCCCGGCGCACGTGCGTGGCTGCGCCGGCTGGTCTCCGGAACGTTGCTGGTGCCCGTCGACTCCGCCGTCGACCGGCTCGAGCACGGCCTGGCGGCGCTCAGTGCGGAGCACGCAGTGGACGTGAGTGCGGCCGCGGTGCCTCGGGCCGCGTACCCGGTCCGGCGCACAGATCGGTGATGAGTTTGCGGGCCCGACCCGAGATCACCGGGGTGACGCCGTGGATCAGCTGCGCCCCGTACACCAGGGTGGCTCCGGCCGGCGGGTGGCAGATCCAGCGGGTGGCGGCGATGGCGTCGAGGGAGACCGGACCGGACCGGGCAGTGATCTCGTGAACGAAACGGGTGCCGGGCTCGAAGACGCCGTCGGCCTCGGCCGTCCGGTCGGTCCACAGCTCCTCGCAAGCACTGGTGTCGAGGTAGAACTCCCCGCCGCTGTCGGCGTCCTGAAGGTTGAACACCACACGGGCCAGACGAACGGGACGCTCGTCCGGATCGCCCATGCCGTGCACGTGCGAGCGGATCCTGTCTCCGGGCTTGAGGTCGTGGTAGAGCCACGGGGCAACGGAGTTGGCGGACGGAAAGGCTCGGCGGACGACGGGCATCGCCCGGTCGATCGCGTCCGACAGGATCTCCTGTGCGGCGTCGGGCGGAGCGAGCCCCTCGCTGGGGCGGGCGGGAACCCAACCCGTAGCGGCCAGGTGGTCGTCGATGATCTTGGTGACCTGGGCGGTCTCGTCCGGGGTGAGGAAGTTCTCGATCGTCTGCACGGCCAGGGTCTCGGACGTGTTGATCACTTCGCTGCTCCTCTCGCAGTCCCGTCACCGGCCCATTGCAGAGCCGCCACACACCGAAGCCAAGGGCGCTCGAACGGGCGCGCGGGCGCACGGTCGCCCCCTTCGTGTGCGCAGCGCGGCGCCGTGAGCGGACGCGTGCCTCCGCGTGCGCCCCCTGCCGTCGCCCGGATGGCCGGGCCCGGGGTCTCCGCCGCGCCTTGCTCGAATGTCAGTTCGAGCGATGCTCGGGGTCCGCCTGCCCGCCGGTGCGGGTACGCCGCGCCCGCCCTCCGTGCGCGTACGTGCGCGTACGTCTTGCGCGGCGCGGCGGCGCGCCGCAGAGTCGAGGCATGCCCATCGCAACGGTGAACCCCGCGAACGGCGAGACCCTCAAGACCTTCGCCGAACTGGGTCCGGAGGAGATCGAGCGGCGG
>KL569419.1:25507-29913 GCA_000715685.1 Streptomyces lilacinus | reverse complement strand
CCCCCCTTCCGGCACTACCGCACCACCGGCTTCGCCGAACGGGCCCGGATGCTCGGCCAGGCCGCCGACCTGCTGGACGACGACCGCGACGACATCGCCCGCACCATGACCACCGAGATGGGCAAGCCCCTGGCCGCCGCCCGCGCCGAGGCCGCGAAGTGCGCGAAGGCCATGCGCTGGTACGCCGGCCACGCCGAGGCGCTGCTGGCGGACGAGCTGCCGCCCGAGGCGGAGACGAAGGACGCGGGTGCCGCGCACGCCCGCGTCCACTACCGACCGATGGGCGTGATCCTCGCCGTCATGCCGTGGAACTTCCCGCTCTGGCAGGTCGTCCGCTTCGCCGCACCCGCCCTCATGGCCGGCAACGTCGGCCTGCTCAAGCACGCCTCGAACGTCCCCCAGACCGCGCTCTACCTCGAGAACCTCTTCCACCGGGCGGGCTTCCCCGAGGGCTGCTTCCAGACGCTCCTCGTGGGCTCCGGGGCCGTCGAGTCCATCCTGCGCGACCCCAGGGTCGCCGCCGCGACGCTGACCGGCAGCGAGCCGGCCGGCCGGTCGGTCGCCGCCATCGCCGGCGACGAGGTGAAGAAGACCGTCCTGGAGCTCGGCGGCAGCGACCCGTACGTCGTGATGCCCTCCGCCGACCTGGCGCGTGCGGTCCGGACCGCCGTGACGGCCCGGGTGCAGAACAACGGCCAGTCCTGCATCGCCGCCAAGCGCTTCATCATCCACACCGACGTCTACGACGCCTTCGCGGAGCGCTTCACCGCCCTGATGGAGGGGCTGACCGTGGGCGATCCGATGGCGGAGACCACGGACGTCGGCCCGCTCGCCACCGAGCGGGGCCGCGCCGACCTGGAGGAGCTCGTCGACGACGCCCTGCGCCTAGGCGCCACCGCGCTGTGCGGCGGGCGGCGGCCGGCCGGGCAGGAGCACGGCTGGTTCTACGAGCCGACCGTCCTCGCGGAGATCACCCCCGCCATGCGCATCCACCGCGAGGAGGCCTTCGGCCCGGTGGCCACCCTCTACCGCGTCGACACCCTCGACGAGGCCCTCGCCGTGGCCAACGACACGCCCTTCGGGCTGAGTTCCAACGTTTGGACCCGTGACGAGGACGAACAGCGACGCTTCGTACGCGACATGGAGGCGGGCGGCGTCTTCTTCAACGGCATGACCGCCTCCCACCCCGCGCTGCCCTTCGGCGGCGTGAAGCGCTCGGGGTACGGCCGGGAGCTGTCGGGGCACGGCATCCGCGAGTTCTGCAACGTCACGACCGTGTGGCACGCGGCGGAGTGAGAGGTGTGCGGACTCACCGCCCCCAGCGGAGCCCGGGGGTCTGCACGGGCGCGTCGTACAGCCGCAGCATTTCGTCGTCCACCTGGCACAGCGTGACGGATGCGCCGGCCATGTCGAGCGAGGTCACGTAGTTGCCCACCAGCGTCCGGGCGACGGGCACCCCGCGCTCGCGCAGCACCCGGTGCACCTCCGCCGTGAACCCGTAGAGCTCGAGCAGCGGCGTCCCGCCCGCGCCGTTGACCAGCACCAGGACCGGCCCGTTGGGGTGCAGGTCCTCCAGCACCGTGTGCACGGCGAAGTCCGCGATCTCCCCCGACGTCATCATCGCGCGCCGCTCCCGCCCCGGCTCGCCGTGGATGCCCACGCCGAGCTCCAGCTCCCCGGCGGGCAGGTCGAAGGTCGGGCCGCCCTTGGCCGGCGTCGTACAGGACGCGAGCGCCACCCCGAAGCTGCGGGACGACTCGTTCACCCGCCGCGCGATCGCCTCCACCCGCTCCAGCGGAGCCCCCGCCTCGGCCGCCGCGCCGGCGATCTTCTCGACGAAGAGCGTGGCACCGGTGCCGCGCCGCCCGGCGGTGTACAGGCTGTCGGTCACGGCGACGTCGTCGTTGACCAGCACGCTGGCGACCTGGATGCCCTCGTCCTCGGCCAGCTCGGCGGCCATGTTGAAGTTGAGCACGTCACCCGTGTAGTTCTTCACGACGAACAGCACGCCCCGACCGCTGTCCACGGCCGCCGCGGCCCGCACCATCTGATCGGGCACGGGCGAGGTGAACACCTCCCCGGGACAGGCCGCGTCCAACATCCCCGGCCCCACGTACCCCCCGTGCAACGGCTCATGCCCCGACCCCCCTCCCGACACCAACCCCACCTTCCCCGCCACCGGCGCATCCCGCCGCACCACGACCCGCCGCTCCACGTCCACCAGCAACTCGGGATGCGCGGCGGCCATGCCGCGCAGGGCGTCGGGGACGACGGTCTCGGGGACGTTGATGAGCATTTTCATGCGGGGCTCCTTCGGTGACGGGCGGTTAGGCCGCTGACCTGCTTTTTTGCAGGTCAGCTGGGATGGAGCGGATAGTTGATCTTGGTGGGCTCTGGGAGTCGGTGACGGTCTGTGGCGGTACTGATGCTGACCTAATGCTGACTTTACTGACGGCCTATCAGTTAAGTGGCGAACTACTCAGCGTGATGAGCCCAGGGTACTGAGCCTGGCGCGCTGTGAGACTTGGTGCCTCAGGAGTCGGGGCCCCATCGGGTGGAGACCTGCCTGGCTGCTGCGGTGAGTGTGGCAGGGGTCCGGCCAAGGGAAGCCGAAAAGAGGTGTCCCGTCTCATTGAATCTTGCTTTCGTGGGGCCTGCTGACCAGCGATGACGCCCTTTGGCGTGAGAGCGGACCACGCCCGTGTCTCACCTCGTCGTGCCCGCGCTGAGCAGAAGCCGACGGCTGTCTCACTTCATCGTCTCTGTTGGCCTGGGAGGACAGCCGTGACAGGTCGGCTGACTGCTGATCGGTGCTCTTCCTTGATCTTCCTGGCCGTTGGGCCAGCCGATAGGTTCACCCCATGAGATCACCACAGGCAGACGTGCATCATTCGGCTTCGTCCTGGCGGCAGCCCTGCCCCCCGGCGGCCTCCGTCGAGCGCAGCATGCTGGTCGAAGAGATCGCCAAGCGCATCCTGAATCTCGGACAGGGCCGTCTGCTCGTGGGGATCGACGGCTTCACCGCTGCGGGGAAGACGAGCTTCGGACATGAACTGGCTGAGAGGATCAGTGTTGCGGGGCGGCCCGTGCTCCGGGCGACTCTCGACGATTTCAAGAAGCCGTGGCGGGACCGGCATCTGTATGACCGGGAGTCTGGCGAGGGGTACTACCGCAACGCGTATGACTATGAGGCGGTCAAGCGCCTGCTGCTGGATCCCTGCCGGTCATCGGGAGCGACATCCTGCGTGCTGTGCAGCATCGACCCGCTGACCCAACGAGATCACTCATCGGAAGCGACGCCGCTTTTGGCGGACGCTGTGCTGATCGTGGATGGCGTCTTCGCGTTCCGGCCTGAGATCAATGAGTACTGGGACTTCCGGATCTGGTTGCAGGTGGATGCGGAGCTGTCCGTTCGGCGAGGTGCCGAGCGTGACCAGAACTGGGCCGGGTCTGAAGCCGAGTCGATCCACCGCAACAGGTATCTGGTGGCCGAGGGCATCTATCTTCAGGAAGTCGACCCGCTGCGGATGATGGATGCTGTCATCGACAACTCGGTGTTCGCGCGTCCGCAGATCGTGACGCCGTGACGTCGGCATGGTGTTGACGGGTGGTCGAGTGAGTAAAGGCAACGAGCATGCTGGCCGCCCTGCGGCTGTCAGTTCGCTGCTTCGGGTGTGATGTAGTGGTAGATCGTGGCGGGCGCCGCCTTGAAAGTGCGGGCGATCTCCAGGACTGAGGTGCCGGAGTCGTAGAGCTGCTGAGCCTGCTCGGCCTGCTCAGGGGTGAGCCGTGGGGGTCGTCCGCCGGTCCTGCCTTGGGCGCGGGCGGCGGCCAGGCCATCGTTCGTCGCGGCCAGTACGAACTCTCGGTGCAGGCTGGCGAAGACGGACATCATGCCGAAGAAGTCAGCTTGTCTTTTATGGTCCGAGTGGGTCTCGTTCAGTGATGTTCTCGGGGCGTTTCACAGTTTTACCCACGTCGTAGCGGGTGGCGGGCCGTCGGTTCTTTGACCCGGGCGGCCGTCCGGGGCCCGGTCGGGAGGGTTTGGGTGCACGGGCCGGGCAGGCGAGGTGCGGGCGGAGGTTCCTGAACCCGCGGCGGACCCGGCAGGGGTGAGCCGGCCAGGCTCAGCCAGTTTCTCCCATGGGCGCCGCAGGTCGACCGCGGCCTGGCGGAGGAGTCTCAGCTGGGTGTGGGCAGCGATGACCAGCCACGTCCAGCGGTCACCGGACTCAGGAGTGCGGAGCTTCGGCCGGGTCCATCCCAAGGTCTGCTTCATCAGCCGGAAGGTGTGTTCCAAGTCGAATCTCCGCAGAAACGCCTGCCAGCGCACGTCGACGTCCTCGCCGGTCAGTCCGGTGGCTGACGACCACAGCCACAGCCCTGTCTCTTATACACATCTCTGA
>KL569419.1:14938-25244 GCA_000715685.1 Streptomyces lilacinus | reverse complement strand
AGATGTGTATAAGAGACAGCCTTCAGACGGATCAGCGTGCCCTCGATGATGGGCAGTTCGCCGGTGTGGTCGATCCAAGCGGAACGGGTGGTCAGACGGGGATGGATACGGTCCCAGGCCATCGCGCGTGCGGTGCTGTACCGGTCGGTGGCCTGGGCCGTGGTCATGGCGGGATCGCCCCAGGTGTCCGGCTTGGCGAAGCGGAACTCCTTGCCGTGCTTGGGCGGTTGTCCGCCCTGGGACGGGGAGATCCACGGGACCGGGACCGGCTTGCGCATCACACGGTCCCCGCGCATCCGCCCGAGAACTTCAACCGGCAGCCCGCGCAGGAGGTGGGCCATGCGCGGGGCGTCGTAGCCGGCGTCGAAGACGACGAGGATGTACGGTCGCCGAAGTGCCACCGGCCCATCTCGATCAGGTCCACGACCACTCGGCGGACCTGGAGGGCAGTGACCTCGGCGACGTCGTCGGCCGGTCCCAGGCGCACGGCGTCCAGGAGCTGGCACCAGGACGTCCGGCCCGATTCCAGGGCGGCGACGAACGAGTACGGCCAGCCGGGTATGAACTGGTCCGAGGAGCGGCCGTTGCGGCCGTAGACATGGCAGAACAGACGCTCCGCGCTGGTCGGCGCGTCGGGGCGGAGCCAGTGGCTGATGTCCACCGCCAGGACCAGGCGCCCGTCGGCGGCCTGTGGCATGGGCAGGCCAGCCAGCACCTGCCGCAGCCGCGGCACATCGACGCTCCCGCGGTTCAACGCGTCGTACATGGCGCCGTGCCCGCGCCGGTGCTCGGCCACCAGCGTCAGGTCCACCGGCGCCGTCACCCGCCCGCCCGCACACAGCAACGCGTCCACAAGCTCGAACAGCTCGTCTCCGCGCGGGATCAGACAGTCGAACAGGTCCTCCCGGAAGCGGGACGCCACCGCGAACACTTCGCCTTGAACAGCATCAGGCAGCAGATTCACCCTCACGGCCTTCGTCATGGGCACGTGCGTCCTTGGTCGGAGCACATGATCAGACGAAGGCCGCCTCAACGTCGGGTGTATGCCCAGGTGAGCGACTCAGTTCGAGGCCGCAGTGGCCAAGTCCGGCGGCGAAAAGGTCCCGCAGGATCAGGCATTCCACCACTCGTCGGTGCCACAGTCGACCTCGTAATGCCACCACCCCTCCGCCTGCCCCCGCTCCAGCAGAGCCTTGATCCCGCCGAAGTCGGCGCCTGCCGGCACGGTGAAGGCAGCGCCCGCGTCGGCGGAGGAACTCAAGCAGTTCGAGACCGACGCGCTATCCGGGTGCGTCCTCGCACGCGCCTCGGCAGGACTGGCTGACGGCACGATCCGCGGGGATGTCGGGCATCTGGACCAGATCAGGTCCTGGTTCGGGCGACCGCTGTGGGACATGGAGCCGGCCGACGCCGACGCGTACTTCGGGAAGGTGCTGCGTGGCTCGCCGAGCGGCACCCGGCTGGCCCGATCACAGGCGCTGACCACGTACTTCATGTTCCTGGAGCTGCGGCACAAGGTCGAGCTGCACAGGATGACCGGCCGGGTCATCGAGTGCCCGATCGACGAGATGAACCGGCCGCGCGGCACGAAGGACGCCCAGTTGCGGATCCCGCCGAGTGAGCCAGAGGTCGGAACGCTCTTCGCCGGCTGGGGTGGTGAGCTGGCCACGTGCCAGGAGGCGACTTTGGAGCGGCTCCGCGTCGATCGGCAACTCGAAGAGGCCATGGCCCAGGGCCCTGACCCCCTCCACCTCGCTGAGGTGTTCGGGCTTCACGAGAAGACGGCCATGCGCTACGCGGAGTCCGCACGAGCTCTGCTGGAGCAGGCTGCCGAGACCGACCCCTGATGGGGATTCTGGGAAACGACTGGTGTTGCCTTCGCCTCACTTGATCCAGTTCTCAACGACTGGGGAGGGCTGGCAGGTATCACGCCGGCGACAAGCCGGTGCCGCGAGGCTGGTCAGGTGCAGCCCGTGCTCGCGGCCCCGCTCAAGGCTGTACGAGACCCTTCCGGGCCTGCTTTCGCCTCTTCCGCGGGAATGGCCGGCCGTGCCGCGTAGCGGCTGCGCATCGCGTCGCTTGCTGCGGGGCCCGCGGTGAAGACGTAGGCGGCGCTGTCGTCGAGTCGGCGGCCGGTTTTGGCGTCGACGACCACGGGCTCGACTTCCTCGCCGCTGTGCGCGTCGACGAGGATCATACTCCGTTCCGTCGGCGTGAGGCGGGAGTTGCCCCACGCGGCCAGGGCGACGATCACCGGGCGCAGGGAGCGCCCGAGTTCGGTCAGGACGTACTCGTGCCTGACGGGGCTGGTCTGGTACGGCCGACGCTCCAGCAGACCATCCGCGACCAGGGCCTTCAGCCGGGTGGTGAGCATGCTGGAGGAGATGCCCAGGCTCTCCTGGAACTGGTCGAAACGGGTGTAGCCGTCGAAGGCGTCGTGGAGGATCAGCAGTGTCCACCACTCGCCGACGTGTTCCACCGTCGTGGACAGCGGGCACTCCCGGTCCTCCAGCCTGATCCGGCTCGCCACGCCGACCATCCCCTCAGTTACTGCTAAAGTCGAAGTTAGTAGCTTCTACTTTAGCAGCTGAGACGGGAGCGGCGCCTCGTATATCCGCGCCCGGGAGCGGAGCACACCGTGACCACATCCATCAGCGAATCCCTCGAAGGCCGACGCGCTCTGGTCACCGGCGGCACCAAGGGCACCGGAGCCGCGATCGCCCGACGCCTGGCCCAGGCCGGTGCGACCGTGCTGGTCACCGCCCGCAGCCGCCCCGACGACGTCGAGGAGAAGACGTTCATCGCCGCCGACCTGTCCACCGCAGGAGGCGCCGCCCACGTCGCCTCCGAGGTGGACGCCCGCGTGGGAGGCGTCGACATCCTGGTCAACACCCTCGGCGGCTCCGAGGCACCGGCAGGCGGATTCGCCGCGCTCGGCGAGGACGACTGGGCAAGGGAGCTGAACACGAACCTGCTGGCCGCCGTCCGCCTGGACCGCGCACTCCTCCCGCACATGATCGCCACGGGCAAGGGCGCGGTCGTGCACGTCACCTCGATCCAGCGCCGCATGCCGCTGTGGAACGGCACCCTGGCCTACGCCGCCGCCAAAGCCGCCCTGACGACCTACAGCAAAGGACTGGCCAACGAGGTCGCCCCCCACGGTGTCCGCGTCAACACCGTCTCGCCCGGCTTCGTCCAGACCTCGGCCGCCGACAACCTCGTCGCCCGGATCGCCCACGACGCCGATATCACCCAGGAAGCGGCGCTGGGCCGGCTCATGGACTCCCTGGGAGGCATCCCGCTCGGCCGTCCCAACCGGCCCGAGGAAGTTGCCGAGCTCGTCGCCTTCCTCGCTTCCGACCGCGCCTCGGCCATCGTCGGCGCCGAACACGTCATCGACGGCGGCACCACCCCCACCGTCTGAACCCGCCACCACCATCAGGAGCGTCATGCACGACAACCAGCCCCGGACCATCACTCCGGACGACCTGCCCGAGGTGATCACCCGCTACCTCACAGCACACCGCGCCCACGACACCGCCACCGCGGTCACGACGTTCACCGACGACGCCACAGTGATCGACGACGGCAACACCTACCAGGGAAGCGCCGCGATCGAGCAGTGGCTGGACCGATCCGCCAACGAATTCACCTACACCATCCACCTCACGAACACCCAGCAGACCGACACAGCCCACTACATCGCCACACACCACCTCGAAGGCGACTTCCCCGGCGGCACCATCGATCTCCGCTATCGGTTCACGCTGCGCGACGACCTCATCGAACACCTCGCCATCGAACCCTGAACCCGCTCCCACACCACCTATTCCCGGCCAGGGGAGAGGCCTCACCCACTCCAGACCGCCCCGTCCCAGCCCTCGTACCCATCCAGCCACCTGACAAAGAGCCAGCCCTCAAGTTCGGCATCCACCCGCAGATCAGCACTTGCACGCCTGAGGAATCAAGGCGAGCAACTCCGGGGTCATCCTCAGCACAGGGTGAGGAGATTCAAAGGTCTCCATCACCCCGCGAGTTGACGCCGAACCGACGGGGCCATCCGCCAGAATCCGGGCACCGCACCCTCGGGTTCGCGCTGAAGAACCTTCGGCGAGCTCAACGGGTCAGTGCACCACCTGGTAGACGATCACATCGTTGTGGGGTTGTGGTGCGTGACTACGGGTTCTCGGTGGTCCAGCAGGACGAGATCTGGCAGCGGTGGCGGGAGGGCGAGTCGTTCAACTCGATGGGCCGGGCCCTGGGTGTCCCGATGCACGTCGTCCGCAGCTTTCTCGCCCAGACCGGAGGTGTCCGGCAGGCGCCGCGAAGGCGCGCGGAGCGGCATCTCAAAGCCGTCGACCGAGAGGAAATCTCGCGCGGTATCGCGGCCGGCGAGTCTGCCCGCCGCATCGCCCGCCGCCTGGGAAGGGCACCGTCGACCATCTCACGAGAGATCGCACGCAACGGCGGGCGCGAGCACTACCGGGCCACCGCCGCAGACCAGGACGCGCATCAGCGAGCCCGCCATCCCCAAGCCAGCGAAGCTCGCCCTGCTGCCTGCCCTCCGTGCGGTCGTCGAGGAGAAGCTCGCGCTGAGCTGGTCTCCGGAGCAGATCTCCGGGTGGCTGCGGCGCCGGTTCCCCGGTGATGCCGCTATGCGGATCTCGCACGAGGCGATCTACCTCTCGTTCTACGACTCGCGCCGTCGGCAGGCCATCAACCGCAAGCTGACCCAGCGACTGCGGACCGCGCGCCCGATGCGGCAACCGCGGGCGGCCCGGCGCCCGTCGGGCCGGGGCATCATCCGCGACATGGTCTCCATCAGCCAGCGCCCGGCCGAGGTCGAGAACCGCGCGGTGCCTGGGCATTGGGATGGCGACCTCGTCATGGGGAGCCGGCCGTCGGCCATCGCCACGCTCGTCGAGCGCACCAGCCGTTTCACGGCCGTGATCGCGCTGCCGGACGGCATCAAGGCCGAACAGGTCACTCCGCACCTGACGCGCCACCTGCTGGGCATCCCCGCGCAGCTGCGGCGCACGCTGACCTGGGACCGAAGCCGAGAGATGGCCGAGCACCGGACCATCACCGCCACCACCGGCATGTCGGTCTACCTCTGCAAGCCCCGCAGCCCCTGGCAGCGCGGCACCAACGAGAACACCAACCGGCTCCTCCGGCAGTACCTCCCCAAGAACGCCGATCTCCGCAAGTACAGCCAGGAGGACCTCGACTTCATCGCCGCCGAGCTGAATAACCGGCCCCGCAAGATTCACGGCTACCGGACACCCCCAGAGGTCTACTCTGAGCTCCTGAAGAGCGGTGATGCATTGATCGTTTGAGCTCGCCCTCACCCCCTGACAGGCGACAAGTCGGGCGAGAGCACGGACACTGTCACCGACTCCATCATTCGTCCGGTGTCCGCCAATCCGGAGCAGGACGAATAGGGGGTACCGGTATCGACTCCGCACCCTTGGTGCCTCCTCAAGACCGAGGCCATAGAAGAGAGGCCTGCTCGCGAGGCAGCAACTGGGGCCTGTCTCTTATACACAAGCCGGTCAGACTGGCAGACCGCGGCCGGCTGCGCAAACTGCCCGATGGCCGGTTCACCACCCGCCTGTGAGCGCCGCTGCGAACACGAGGCGTTGCACGGACGAAACTCTTCACAACTCACCCGGATGGGTGAGGTTCACCTGTCCAGGTGAACTGGAACGATTCTTCTCTCCTTTTCGGTGTGATGTCGGCGAGACCGGAAAATGCTCCTATTCGTTGGTTTCCCTGTCCAGTCACCGTGTCGGTGGCGACGGCGCCGCCACGGTGACTTGTGGGCGTCCCCCTCACCAAGGAAGTAGGAAATCCCGTGCCTCTGACGACCCAGAACGTGGAGCAGGAGCTCGAGCTCGCCAACCAGGCCGGTGATCCGCCGGCCGACCGGCTGGTGTCCGACCTGATCGACAACAAGGAAGTGGACGGGATCAACGCCCTCTTCCGCACCATCGGCACCCTCAAGCCCGGCCAGGACTACTCGAACCTGCCGCCTCGCCTGGCGGACTTCCTCAAGGAGGCCGAGGCGCCGCCGCCGGGCTGGACGGATGCGGACTCCACGGCTGTGGAGGGCTTCTTCCGCCACCACCACGGCGAAGCGTCCATGCTCCAGGGCACCGTCGGCCTGATCGGCACCTACCTCTCCCCGACCGGGGCGTTCACCCTGCGCTCCACCGGCCGCCTCGGCGGCGTCGACGGCCCCGGCCGGCGCCTGTCGCAGTCCTCACGGCTCTTCATCGACATGGGGAACCCCGGCGCCACGCGTGACGGAACCCTCGCCGCGAACGTCACCAAGGTCCGCCTGGTCCACGCCTCGGTACGCCAGCTCCACAAGAAGAGCGGCGTGTGGGACTACGGCAAGTGGGGCGAGCCCGTCCCGCAGAAATACACCACCGGCGCCATCTGCGTGTTCAGCGTGCAGATCCTCGAAGCCATGAAGAACCTCGGCATCGACGTCTCCAAGGACGACGCCAACGGCTTCATGCGCGCCTGGTACTACGTCAACCACTACCTCGGCACCCCGGAGAAGTGGATGGTCTCCAAGGACGCCGACGAGACCACGCGCCTGTGGAAGCAGGTCCGCGACAACGAGTGGAAGAAGACCGACGACGGGGTCTTCATGACCAAGCAGGCCCTCGACTTCTACAAGAAGTTCTACCCCGGTCCCGTCCACGACGCGTTCGTCGCGATGGTCCGCCACGCGCTCACCGACAAGTACGCCGACATGGCCGGACTCCCCAAGAGCGCCCTCGACCTCGCCGCCCAGCCGCTCGCCGCCGGCCACGGCCTGGTAAGCGGCATCGGCGGAGGCCTCCTGGGCGGCAGCGCCGAGAAGGCCACCGGCGTCAACCCCTACAAGGAGATCATCGGCATCGCCTCCAAGGCGTACAACGAGATCCAGCGCTACGCACTCACCCACGACCAGGACGACCAGCCCCAGATGCACCAGGAACTGGGCGACAACCGCTGACTTCCCACGAAAGGCCGGTGAGCCGCGCCCCGTAAGGGGCGCGGTGAACTGCGTGACAAGCCTTGCTCAAGTGCGGTGCAAGTCGGCTGTCAGCGGGATGCGGATGCGGCTGGTCCGTCGTTCTGGGTGCCGGACAGTGCCGCGTGCACGGCGGCCGCGGCGTGGAGTCGTGCGGTGGGGAAGAGCGGGACGGGGCTGTCCTCGGAACCGATGAGAAGCTCGATTTCGGTGCAGCCCAGAATGATGCCTTCCGCGCCGCCGGCGACCAGGTCCGTGATGACCTCCTGGTAGGCGGCGCGTGACTCCTCCCGCACGATTCCCAGGCAGAGCTCCTCGTAGATCACGTGGTGAACGATCGTGCGCCCGTCAGCGTCCGGGATGCGCACATCGAGTCCGCCGGCTTCGAGACGGCCTCGGTAGAAATCCTGCTCCATGGTGAACGCGGTGCCCAACAGGCCGACTCGGTGCATGCCCGACTCCCGTACGGCCTCTGCGGTGGCATCGGCCAGGTGCAGCAGGGGGATGGAGACCGCCGCCTCGACATGGTCGGCGACCTTGTGCATGGTGTTGGTGCAGATCAGCACCATCTCTGCGCCGGCCGCCTCAAGAGCCTGAGCAGCCGCAGCCAGGATCTCACCGGCCTCCGTCCAGCGGCCCTGGACCTGCAACTGCTCGATCTCCGCGAAGTCCACCGAGTAGAGCACGCACCGCGCCGAGTGGAGTCCGCCGAGGCGGTCACGCGTGCACTCGTTCAACAACCGGTAGTACTCCGCTGTCGACTCCCAGCTCATCCCACCGATCAGCCCGATCGTCTTCATCGCCACGCCTCTCGTCGACTCCGAGCGGCATCGCGTTCGCCACCGCCCATCCAAGCATAAGCAATCCCGCACGGCGAACATCAGATCATAAGGCTTGCTTTGGGGCGGTGGGGCTTCATGCTTGGCGGCTGCCGTTCGCCGTGGTCGCCGCCGCCGTTCTGGGCTTCGCGCTCAGGAAGGCAGTCCGGGCCCGTGGACGGTGCTGGTGCCTGGTCCGCTCGACAGAACGGTGGTAGGCGAGGGTCCGCGTGGGTTGCGATCGAAGCGGGCGCCACCGCGAACCGGACCGAGCGTGCAGCGCACGGTGGCGGTGGCCGCTGCGGACCACCCTGCGGTCCCCTCGCTCGTCCGTCTCCGCCGCCGGCTCGGCGTGCAGCAGTCCCTGGCCGGTGGTTAGGCTGCCGAGGTGACCCTTGCTGACCCGAGTTCCAAGGCGTTGATGGGCATCTTCACGGGGGCTCCTTCGGTGACGGAGGGTTAGGTCGCTGTGGTGGGCCCAGGGTACTGAGGCCGGTGCGCCGAGAAGCGGTCCAACGGCACTGCGTCGATTGGAAGTTCCGCGCCATTGGCCCGGGGTATGTGTCAGGGCTGCGAGGCATCGCTCTAGACTCCGAGGTCAATGTTTCGTAAAGCCAGGTACGGCGCGGGGGAGCCCCGTACAAAGACGATTGGGTAGCCAGTGCTTCTGAAAACGTTCGGCTCGTCGTTAGCGGTCACCGCGCTCGGCCTGGTCGCGGCGGTGTGGTACGGGGGGTGGACCGGCTTCGGGATCGTGGCGATCCTGTCCATCCTCGAGATCTCGGTGTCCTTCGACAACGCCGTGGTCAACGCCGGGGTCCTGAAGAAGATGAACGCCTTCTGGCAGAAGATCTTCCTCACCGTCGGCGTCCTGATCGCGGTCTTCGGCATGCGTCTGCTCTTCCCGGTCGTGATCGTCGCCATCAGCGCCAAGATCGGTCCGATCGAAGCGGTACGGCTCGCGCTCGACGACAAGGACACGTACCAGCAGCTGGTCACCGACGCCCACCCGTCGATCGCCGCCTTCGGTGGCATCTTCCTGTTGATGATCTTCCTCGACTTCCTCTTCGAGGACCGGGAGATCAAGTGGCTCGGATGGCTGGAGCGTCCGCTCGCCAAGCTCGGCAAGGTCGACATGCTCTCCGTCTGCATCGCGCTCATCGTGCTGCTCGTCTCCGCGATGACCTTCGCCACCAACGCCCACCAGCACGGCGGCACCCATGCCGACAAGACGGAGACCGTCCTGATCGCCGGCATCGCGGGCTTGATCACCTACCTGATCGTCGGCGGCCTCTCCGGCTACTTCGAGAACAGGCTCGAGGAAGAGGAGGAGCGCGAGCACGAGGCCGAGGAAGAGGCCAAGAGGAGCGGCAAGAAGGTCCCGGTGGTCGTGATGGCCGGCAAGGCCGCGTTCTTCATGTTCCTCTACCTGGAGGTCCTGGACGCGTCCTTCTCCTTCGACGGCGTCATCGGCGCCTTCGCGATCACCAACGACATCGTCCTGATGGCGCTCGGCCTCGGCATCGGCGCGATGTACGTCCGCTCGCTCACGGTCTACCTGGTCCGCCAGGGCACCCTCGACGACTACGTCTACCTGGAGCACGGCGCGCACTACGCGATCGGCGCCCTCGCCGTGATCCTGCTCGTCACCATCCAGTACGAGATCCATGAGGTCATCACGGGCCTCGTCGGCGTCGTCCTGATCGCCTGGTCCTTCTTCTCCTCGGTCCAGCGCAACCGCAGGCTGGCGGCGGCCGAGGGAAAGGACACGGGGTCCAACGAGAAGGCTGAGGTCTCCTCCGGCGTCTGAGCCGGGCCGCCGGCGTCTCCTTCTCCAGCGCCATCGCCGGCTCGACCACCTCCGGCGGCGTACGCGGCCGGCACTGGCGCGGAGAGGGAGCCAGGACTCCTGACATCTCGTCACAGTCATGGATTGCCAAGGCTGTTCGAGATGATCAACGTGTGCTATACAGGCATCATGTCTTCGCAGCGCCCCTTCCGCTTCGGCGTCAACATGTTCGTTCCCGTTTCGCGACGCGAGTGGAGCGCGAAGTGCCGCCGAGCCGAGGAACTCGGTTTCGATGTCGTCGGAGTGGCCGATCACCTGGGGTTCGCCGCGCCGTTTCCCGCAATGGTGCTCGCAGCCGAAACGACCGAACGAGTACGGCTGAGTACGTTCGTGTTGAACACACCGTTCTACAACCCCGTCCTCCTCGCGCGTGACGTGGCGAGCACCGACCAATTCATCGACGGGCGTATGGAACTCGGGCTCGGCGCAGGCTACGTGAAGGCCGAGTTCGACACCGCGGGGATGCCGTTCCCCAGCGGCGGAAAGCGGGTCGAACAGCTGGAACAGACTGTCACCACGTTGCGTTCTCTGTTTGCGGACACGGAATATCAGCCGCGTCCAGCCCAACCGTCCGGGCCGCCACTGCTGATTGGGGGCTGGGGCGACCGGCTG
>KL569419.1:6667-14655 GCA_000715685.1 Streptomyces lilacinus | reverse complement strand
CCGCGCACGCCGACATCATCGCCTTCACCGGAGGCTGGGCCAACACCACCGGTGATGTGCTCCATCTGGCGGGAATCGCGCAGACGGAAGAACGGGTCGCCTATGTGCGCGGCCTACTCGGTGACCGCGCCGACGCCGTGGAGCTGAATATCATGGTGCAGCAGGTGATTCCGCCTTCCGAACGCGCCACCATACCCGACAGGTTCGCGCCGCTGCCGCCCGACGCCGCGCACAGCCCCGAGGATCTGCCCTCTGTGTTGATCGGAACCCCGGCAGAGATGGCGCAACAACTCAAGGAACGCCGCGAACGCTACGGCATCACCTACTTCACGGTGATGGAATACAACATGGAGAACTTCGCGCCGGTCATCGCCGCGCTGCGCTGACCCGCACACTTCACCACAATGCCGAAAGGGGTGGCCCGATTCGCATCGGCTCGAGAACCAGCCGTGGAGCGGCCGGCGTGAACCTTGTCCTCGCCGACCGGGGCACCACCACGACCCTTGTGCTGCTACGCCACGGTGAGACGGCATTGACACCGGAGAAGCGGTTGTCCGGCAGCGGCGGCTCCGATCCGGCGTTGTCGGAAGCCGGGCAGCGGCAGGCCGAGGCCGTCGGGAGGATGCTCGCGGCACGTGGCGCGGTGCAGGCGGTGGTGTCCTCACCGCTGCGTCGAGCCCAGCAGACGGCCGAGGCAGCGGCACGACGGCTGGGCCTGGAAGTCCAAGTCGACGAAGGGCTCACCGAGGCGGATTTCGGTGCCTGGGAGGGACTGACGTTCGCCGAGGTGCGCGAGCGCTACCCGGACGAGCTGGCAGCGTGGCTCAGCTCTCCGGCGGCGGTGCCGGGCGGAACCGGGGAGACGTTCACCGCGGTTGCGCGCCGGGCCGAGCTCTCCCGGGACCGGCTCCTGGCGCGGTACGAGGGGCAGACGGTGTTGGTCGTTTCGCATGTCGGGGTGTTGCGGACGCTGGTTCGGCTGGCGCTGGGCGCGCCGCCCGAGTCGCTGTTCCGGATGGAGCTGTCGGCGGCCTCGCTGTCGACAGTGGCCTATTACGGGGACGGGAATGCGTCGGTGCGATCGCTGAACGACACGTCGCACCTGGCGGACCACCACTGACCTCGGCAGCCCATGGGTGCCGTGCTCGGCACGGCACCCATGTCGGTCAGCATCGAATCGTCTTGGTGCGCATGAGGAATTCGGCGAGGTAGCCGTCGTGCGGCAGTCCGTGCTCCATCCACGGTGTCGGATGGTCACCGACGTAGACGTTGGCGATGGTCGGCTCGGCCACCAAATCGTCGATCAGGTCCGCATCGGTGGTGACGGCAGTGAGGACCAGGGTGTCGCGCAGCGGCCGGATCCCGGCGTCGCGGTCCCACGGTGCGACCCACGCACAGGGGAAGCCCAACTCCATCCCGAGCTGTTCGGCGAACGGGCTGTCCAGCTGGTGCACCGCCGGCCGGAGCACCGCGGAACCATCGCCGAGATCGTCGACGATACCGTCGCCGCCGAGCCATGCCTTGGTGCCCGCTGCCTGCTGCCGCAGATACGCGTCCCACCGACGGGCGAGACCGACGGGCTGCACGGGCAGGACGGCGCGTTCATCCGTCGCGGGCAGGCTGGGCAGCGCGGCGAGGCGTTCGGCGATCGCCGCGGCCACGGGGGAGGGGTCGCCCTCGACCAGTACGCCGGTGGCGTTGACGCAACCGACGCCCCCACCACTGCTGATCGACTCCACGATGGTGTCGACGATCGGCTCCCACTCGGCTTCGGCGGTGATGAGTATCTTGGAGCGCCCGGGGCCCTGCGGCAGAATGCGTGGATCGCCCGCATATTTGCCCACGACATCCGCACCGCCGTACACCATTCCGAGGTCGGCGTGCTGAAGGACGTCACCGGCCACGTTGTGGTCGGTGGGCAGGAACACGATTCCCTCGTCGCCGAAACCGGACTCGCGCAGGGCGGTGACCAGCCGGTGCGGGGTGAACGGCTCACGACGCGAGGGACGCACGGCAACGCGATAGCCGAGCGCGAGGGCATCGAACCAACCCTGGTGCACCGCAGGGTGATTGCCCGCCGCATGGACGGCGAACACCGCACCGCGCCGGGTCCACACCGCCGCACCGTCCCGGGTCCGCGGATCGCGCCAGGAGCTGACCGCACCGGCCGGCCGCGCGTTCTCCACGCTGTGGTGGATCCGTTCGGCGGCCCGCGCAATGTCCTCGGTGGCATTGCGCACCACCGTGATCGGTATCCCGGTGACCGCGCTGACGGTGTGCTGATATTCCTGCGCCGTCAGTCCCGCGATCGGCTGCGTGGCGAAAGCCCGGGCTGCCTGTGCGAACGCCGCGATCCGTGTGTCGACGGGTAGCACCGGCGCTCGGCGCAGGGCCTTTATCGCGCGGGTGACGTAGAGCGAGGGTGCGAGACTCAGTGTCGCGACCGGGTTTCCGGCAAGATCTCGAATGGTCTCCTGGCGCCGGGACCGATAGGGGCCGCCGGGACCGAGAACGTCCAGGGACAACATCAGTACACGCCCTCGATCACCGTCGTATCGCCGAAGGACGCCACGGGTGCGACGTCTGCGACCGCATCACCGAAGCCGCCATCCACCGGTGCGATCCGGGTTGCGAAGTCCCGCTCGATGTTGTTGACGAACAAGGCAGTTCGGCTCATGTGATGCAGAACTATCTGCCCGCGCTCGCCGTACGGAACAACCTGGCCGGTGTCGGGGTCGATCACCCGGAACGTCGTGTACGGAGCGAAGGAGTCGAACACGCACGGCTCGTCGTCACCGAGGCCGGGTCGCTCCACCGATGTCCCCAGCATCATCGTGCCGCCGTACCCGCCGACCATCTTGGCGCTTCCGAACACCTCGTCGCGCAGCAGGTCTCGGGTGTCGGCGTCCAGATGTGTACCACCCCAGATGATGGCGCGAACCTTCCGGTTCACCAACTCGACCAGATCGTCGTGCTGCGCGAGGCGCTCCAGCATCGGCGGGGTGGCGAAGAGGACGCCCACATCCTGGCTGGCCAGAAGGTAGCCGATCTGCTCGAGGAGGTGATCGGTGTAGGCGTCGGCCATGTCCGTCCGGCCCTGCGCGAGAAGCTTCTTCACCCATCGCGGGTCCAGATCGATGCTGAAGTTGAGTCCACCCCGAATCGTCGCGGCATCGGCCGCCATCGCTCCGACATTGTGCGGCCCGCTGGGAACCGCACTGAGCCAGTCGACATCTCGCGGCACGCCGTGAGAATCCAGCCGCTCACTGAACCATTCGACGCTGCGCCGATGCCACTCCGCGGCGTACAGCACTCGCTTGGGCTGCCCTGTGGTACCGCCGCTTTCGTAGACGGCCGCCCCGTGCTCGTCACCGTAGCCACGGGGAATCAGGTCACGGACGCCGACATCGCGCAGCTCGTCCACCACATTGGGGAACAAGCCGAGATCGTCGAAATCCCGGACATCGGTCAGCGGATCGAAGTCGAGGGTCTCGGCCCGTTTCAGCCAGAACGGTGACCCGGTCTCCGGGCTGAAGTGCCACCGCATCATCTCCCGAACGAACTCTCCGCCAGTGTGCTCGACCATGGATTTTCCTCTCGAAAGAATGGAACAAATGCCCGGCGACTGCTTGCTTTCCTACCCGGTCCCGGTCGAACCACTGAGGCAGCGGGCGGTGGAGAGGCCGGCCGTGTCGATCCAGGATTCCTTGTCGAGCACGAGGTCGCGGATGATCTCTCCGGCGGCAGGTGCTTGGCACAGTCCCTGACCGGAGAATCCAGCCGCGTAGAGGAACGGGCGGGAGCCGTCGCGGCCGATGAAAGCCATCCCGTCCGGACTGACATCGAGCTCTCCGCTCCACCCGTGCTCGAGGCCGTTGCCGGCGAGGGTCGGGAAGGTCGTGCCGAGGCGGTGTGACACCCGTTGCAGCCAGGCCTGTCGGGTTTCGTCCGGAGCGGGGCGGCCCATCCCGACGAGGATGCGGTCTCCCCAGCTTCGAATCCGCAGGCTGGACGGGTGCATGGTCATTGGCAGAACGTCGCGCGGGGCGCTACCGGGGGTGTCGGTCAGGAGCATCTCGACGGGGTAGGGGGTCATAGGAATGTGCACGCCGGCCATGGCGGCGACCGTTCCCGCCCAGGGGCCTGCCGCGCAGACGATGGTGTCGGCACGGATGCTGCCCCCAGGCGTGTGGACCCACCCGTCCGGGTCGATGCCGGTGACGGAAGTTTCCGTCCGCAGGATGGCGCCGGCCTGTTGGGCGGCTGTGGCATAGCCGCGCACGATCGCGGCGGGATCGCAGGCGTAGGCCTCGGGCGCCCAGGCTGCGGCCAGGACGGTTCGCTCGTCGACCAGCGGGTTGAGCCGCGCTGCTTCAGCAGCGGTCACGAGTTCGACGTCCACTCCAGCTGCCTGCTGGGCTGCTTGGGTGTGTCGGAAGTCCTGCACCTGCTGTTCGTCGGTGAACAGCACGAGCAAGCCGATACGCTTCAAGCCGAGGTCGGTTCCGGTCCGTTCGGCGAAGGCGTGGTAGGCCGCCAGGCTCCGGACGGCAAGGCTGCTGATGAGAGCGTTGCCGGGAAAGTAGGTGCGCACAACGCCCGCAGTGGTCCCGGACGA
The DNA here is from genome assembly GCA_000715685.1 of Streptomyces lilacinus. Classification (GTDB taxonomy): domain Bacteria; phylum Actinomycetota; class Actinomycetes; order Streptomycetales; family Streptomycetaceae; genus Streptomyces; species Streptomyces lilacinus. The sequence goes on along the minus strand of KL569419.1, from coordinate 10,037 downwards.
TCCCGATCCGAGCGCGCCACGCTCCAGCAGGACGGTACCGACGCCTGCCTCGGCGAGCTGGCACGCTATGGAGTTGCCGATGACGCCTCCGCCGATGACGAGGACGTCCGTGCGTTCGGGGAGTTGGCTTACGACTGGGGGGAGTTGGCTCACGACTGGCGGACCGATTCGTCGGAGCGCAGTTGGCGCAGGTGATCTCCGCTGTCCCACGGGTACAGGTGCAGGTTCCAACCACCCAAACAGTTGACGTAGAGGGCCAGTTGGCTCACCACGCTCAGGAAATCGTCGCGATCGAGCTGGTCGAGGCAGGCCAGGAAGCGCTCGGTGAAACTCCAGAGCTGCTCCAGGCCGCAGTAGCCCAGAAACTCGGCCGGAAGACCGACCAGCAGGCGCGCCATGTGACGCAATGAATCCATCGGCATGTCCTGGACCGCGGCCCGGACCAGACCACCGTAGGTGGCATACCCCAGCGGGCGGGTCTCACCGTTGACGAACAGCAGGGTGGGCAACACCGTCTCGAAGCTCCCGGCCCCGGAAGGGATCACACCCTCGTGGAGGTCGGCGAGTTCCTGTGGTGCGGACAGCCAAGCCCGCTCGGTCGCGGTGTACACGTCGTGGATGAGACGCTTCGCGTCGGGGTCTGCGGCGGTCAAATGCGGGATGTGGTGGCCGCCTTCGGTTCCCGCCTTGCGGACCTCCACCATGATCGGCTTCTTCGTCGAATAGACCGAATCCCAGGTCGCCTGCCCGGCCTCCAGGAGTGCGGGCATGTCCTCCTGCCGGATCCGGCCCACCGGGGATGCCGGCATCGGTTCGGTCAACGTGCCGTACTTGATGCCCAAATGCTGGAGCGCGGAGCAGAATACGGTCCCGTCGGGCGCCTCGCGTCGATCTGCTATCCGAGTGGACGCGGAAAGGTGCAGCAGCGACGGGATCGGTGCCGCGTGATACAGGTGCTGTCCCGCCACCAGAGCGTGTCCCTGCAGGCTCTGGTAGGGCAACGCCTCCCACAGCGCGTCGGCAAGTTCAGGGTTGCGACCGTCGAGTTCCGCGGTCACGGTGATACCCAGGTCGGGCCAGGCGATCTCGATATGCCGACCGGAAAACGTTTCAGACAAGACTTTTCCCTTGTTCGGTGAGTTGTCGTCGCTGCTATTTCTCTACGAAATGGCGGTGGTCGTCCCGATGGCCTCGGCATTGCCCCCGGCATCGCGAGTGGTTGGCGGCGAGGAGCGCGTGCGGCAGGGCGCTGCCTGTCAGGGGCTGATGCGGATTTTGTGCAGCACGCGCCGGCTCTTGAGCTGGGCGAAGGGCCGCTCTACGGGGCTCGCAGGCGTGTGAGGGTGGTGTTTTCGTCGGTGCGGGCGGCGGTCAGGTTGTCCCGAACCGGGCGCGATGGGATTCCCTCAGCCAATGCTGGGAATTCATACTGGATCGCTAACTTGCAGCCGCCAACCGAACCGGTCTGACAAGGATCCCTCCGGGGTCTACCGAGGTCTTCCTAAACGATCTCTCAATTAGAGAATACATGCCATGACCAACTGGTCAACCCTTCACATTGGATTGGACCAAGGTGCTGTCGGTGGCCGGGAAGGCGTGAGCGAGAGCTGACACCGGCCGAAATCGTGCTCTTCTTGGCGAAGTTGGTGTCATCTGCAATCAACCCGCCATCGGGGTGGACGAGTTGCTCGGTGGCGTAGTGCTGCACGGAGTCTCGGAGCGCGTCGGCGCCCCAGGACGCACCCGTAGTCCCCTACCTGCTACCGCGGGTACACCCTTGAGGGCACTCGCGTGTGAGCATTTGTGAGCTGTGCGGCTTCTGCGGTGGCGGAGCGCTAGAGGGGCGCTTGAAGTGGCCCGTGATCCCCTCGGAATCGGACTAGCTTGCGAATGGTGGCGCGATTGATTCGCCACCGGAGACCGCCGAGAAGGTACGAGGGGAACATGAAGATTCAGCTTCTGGGGCCGTTGGCTGCCGATGTCAATGGGGAATCAATCATTCCGACGGCAACCAAGCCGAGGCAGATCCTGTCACTTCTTGCCCTCTACCCGGGGCGCGTGGTTCCCATGCAGACGCTGATGGAGGAGGTCTGGGGGATGCGTCCGCCGCAGAGCGCGATCACCACGCTCCAGTCGTACATCCTCCAGCTGCGCCGGCGGATCGGAAAGGCCATGGGGCCCGACGCGCCGGGCGACGCCAAGGAGGTGCTCGCCACCCGGCACGGCGGCTACCTGCTCCGGATCCCCGAGGCCTGCGTCGACATGCACGAGTACGAACTGCTGGTCGCGGAGGGCCGGGTCGCGTTCGAAGCGGGCGACAACGAACTGTCCTCCCAGCGGTTCCGCAAGGCGCTGGACCTGTGGAACGGGCCCGCGCTGGTGGACCTGAAGGTCGGGCCGATCCTGGAGATCGAGGTCATGCGCCTGGAGGAGAGTCGGCTGGTGGCCGTGGAGCGGCGCATCGACGCCGACCTCCGTCTCGGTCGGCACGCCGAACTCATCGTCGACCTCATCGAATTGACGGCCCGACACCCGCACCACGAGGGACTGCACTCGCAGGCCATGGTGGCGCTCTACCGCTCGGGCAGGCAGGGCTCGGCGCTCAGCATCTACCAGCGGCTGCGGACGCGGCTCATCGAGGACCTGGGCGTGGAGCCGTCGCCCCAGCTCCAGCGGCTGCACCAGGCGATGCTCGCGGTGGACCCGCTGCTGAACGTGACCTCGGGCCCCCAGCGGACCTCGACCTTCGACCTGTTCGCCGCGTGACCCGCCAGGAGGCGTAATCGGCCGGGACGCCACTGTGCGTCGGGCGGTGAACCGGCCCCGGGCCCGCGTGCACAGCACGCCGGCCCGGGGCCGCTCCCGCTCTCAGACGGACTGGCGCTGCGGGTTCGGCAGCAGGGTGAGCAGTCCGCGTCGTCCGCTCACCCCCAGCTTCCGGTAGACGCGCGTCAGGTGCTGTTCGACCGTGCTCACCGTGATGAACAGCTGCTGGCTGATGTCGCGGTTGCTGAATCCGCGCGCCGCCAGCAGAGCGACCCGGCCCTCCGCGTCGCTCAGCAGGGAGATCTCGGTGCTCTCGGACGATCCCGGACCGGGGGTGTCCGAGGCGGGGATGCCGGAGTGGGTGTGCGCGAGCGGGTTCTGCTCGGGGAGAGCCGGCGCCTCGGGGCGGACGGTGGCGGACCGGCAGAGCTTGGTCTCCTGGGCGGCGCGCCAGGACGCCGCACGGGCCTCGTCGAGTTCACCGATGCTCCGCAGGACCACGCTCAGATCGGCCAGGGAGCGCGCCAGTTCCATGCGGTCGCCCGAGGCCTCGAGCAGGCTGACGGACTTGCGCAGCAACCCGGGCTGCTGCGGCGGTTCGGCC
>KL569419.1:1064-6334 GCA_000715685.1 Streptomyces lilacinus | reverse complement strand
GGCTCGTGCCCCGGTAGCGGTCGAGCTGCTGCTTGGCCAGGTCGCGGGCGATGACCGTGCGGCCGAGCCGTAGGTTCACCTCCGCGAGGCCGTTGCGCCACGGCACGAGCTCGGGGGAGTCGAGGTCCCACTCCTGGGCGAGGCCGCCGCAGTTCCGGAAGTCCTTGGCCGCCGCCAGGACGCGGCCGACGGACAGGTGGTGGCGGCCGCGCGCGTACAGGAAGGTCAGGCTCCACACGGTGGGGGACAAGGAGTCGGAGGGCATCTGGCGCACCGCTTCCTCGGCCGCGTCCGGGTCGTCGAGGGCGGTGTGCGCGGCGACGAGGGTGCCGAGCGGGTAGCCGCGCAGCGCCCCCCAGCTCTGCGGCGCCAGCAGGTCCAGAGCGGTCCGGGCGTGGACGGCGGCCGCGCCCGGTTCACCGTGTCGCAGGGCGATGTCGGCACGTACGGCGCCGAGTGCGGCCTGCCAGGTGAGCCCGCCGCGCCGCACGGCCTCGGCGTACAGCTTGTCGCTCCACTCGGCGGCCCGCTCCAGGCCGTTGCTGCGGATCAGGGTGAGCAGGGCGGCGAGGACGACCTCCAGGAGGGTCTCGCCCAGCCGGCAGCTCTTGAGGATGTGCTCGGCGCTGGCCACGGCGTTCTTCGCGGCGCTTCCCGAGGTCCCGTCGCACACCGCGTCGACGGCGCGGGTCCACGGGTCCTCGGTGTGCGGGCCGCGCGCGCACCACTTCTCGCGGCAGTCCGGTGCGCCGGGGCCGCGCGTGAAGGCGGCGCCGTAGAACCAGCGCTGTGCGAGGCGCAGTTCGGCCTCCGCGTAACTGTCGCGCTCGTCGTCGGCGGCCTGCTGGGTGTAGGTGCGGAGAGCGCCCCGTGCCGTGTCGAGGTCGCCCTGCCAGAGGGCCTGTTTGAGGAGCGGCAGGGCGTCGCGGACGGCCAGGCCGTCGTGGTCCAGTGCGGTGCGGGCGGCGGCGTGGTGGCGGGCGGCGGCGGCCGGGTCGACGCGCCAGAGCGTACGGGCCAGGGTGTGGCGCAGGGCGGCCGCGCCGGCCGGGTCGGAGCAGCTGTCCATGGCGAGTTCGAGGCAGCGGGTGGCCAGTTCCACGTTGTCGTAGGCGGTGGCGCGCGCAGCGGCCGCGCGCAGGACGCCGGTCGCCCAAGGATCCGCGGAGCCGGCGGTGATGAGGTGTTCGGCAACGGTGACGGGGTCGGCGCCCCGGTGTTGAAGCAGCTCTGCCGCTGTGCGGTGGAGGTGGGCCCGCTCGGTGGCCGGGAGGGGGCTGAGGGCGACGGCGCGGGCCACGGGATGGCGCAGCCGCGCGCCGTCCACGAGCCCGGCGGCGGTCAGGGCGTTGAGCGTCCTGTCGACCCGGTCGGCGGGCAGGGACATCAGCTCCGCGACAAGCGGCGCCGAGGCGTGCTCGTCGAGGACGGCGATGCCCTGGGCGACGCTGAGCAGGTCGCCGTCCCAGCGGTAGAGACAGTTCAGCACGGCCTGGGTGAACGCGGGACCGGCCTCGGCGCAGGAGGCGGAAGGGACGGGACGGCCGTTGCGCAGATCCTCCGTGAGGGCGTGTACGAGGAGGGGGTTGCCGCCCGCGAGCCGGTGGACGTGCGCCGCGTGGTCCTGGGCCTGCTGCGGGGTGGTCCGCTCGGCGAGCCCTGCCGCGACGGCGGCGACGGGCAGTGCGGTGAGCTCGACGAGCTGGTACGGCTGCCGGGCGAGGTCGGCGTGGAACCGCGACAGGGTGGGCAGTCCCCAGCTCCATTCGGTCAGCACGATCATCACGGGTGCGGCGGCCATGCGCTGGCGCAGGTGCAGGACCAGCCGCAGGGAGAAGGCGTCGGCGAACTGAATGTCGTCCACGCTGATGACGAGGGGGCGCTGCCGGGCCAGTTCGAGGAGTTCGACGCAGAGGGTGTGCAGGACGCGTGCCTCGGCGTGCGGCGGGGCGCCGGGGCCGGCGTCGGATGCGGTGCCGGATCCTGTGTCAGGGTCGGCGAGTTCGGACAGAAGCCGAGTGACGCGGGCGGCGGTCTCGGCGGGGACGCGGCTGTTGCGGAACAGCTGGTCGAGGACCCCACCGGGGAAGTCGCGTTCCGCGCGGGAGCCGGTCGCCATGAGGTGCAGCGCGCCGTTCCGCGTCGTGTGCCGCGCGAAAGCGTGCGCCAGATGGGTCTTGCCGCTCGCCAATCCGCCGGTCACCAGGGCGAGCTGACCGCCGCCGCCCTCGGTGCACGCCTCGAACTGTCCGACGAGACCCTCCAGTGCGTCGCTGTACTCGCGCTCCACTATGCCCCCTTTTTGGCCGGCTGCCGCCGTGGCGTCCGTGTGGCCGACGTGACCACTGCTCACCGCACTTCAAGGGTTGCTGGCGCTGCCACAGCGGGACCCCTAGCCGAACCGGGAGCCGGACCTGTAGTCCCGCTAGAGCGGAGAAGGAGCGCGGGCGGAGGGGGCTGTCGCGGGGGCGGATCCCGTTCCAGAATTAGGGGGTGCCCGGGGAGGAGAGGCCCCGGCATGCGTCCTCCGTCAGTACGCCAGTCCCGCGTCGCGGAGTTCGTCCACCCAGATGCCCAGGTCCGCACGGGTGTCCGTCGGAGCGGTGCCCCACTGGGAGGCGAGCGTGCGGGCCGCCGCGTCGACGTCGCCGTCGTGCTGGCGCAAGGCGATCCACATCGCCGTGCACACGGGAGCCCAGCGGTAGACGCCGGGGCGTACGGTCGAATCCGACCGCAACTCCAGGCAGCCGTCCGTGCCGATGTTGACGCTCACGCCGGGCGCCGGTTGACTGCGCATGCTTGACCTCCGTGTCGGACCTCGCAGAGAGCGCCGTGCAAGGAGTCGGCCGGACCGAATGCCGTGCCGGACCCACCACGGTAGAACCGACAGCGGCGGGGATCCATACCGTGGCGAAACTGCGGGGTGGCGCACAGTCATGCCCCCTAGACCCCTAAAAGGGCTCTGGGTCGGTTCACCGGACGGTCCCCGGGGCAGGCCGTGCCGCCCCGATGAGCCGCTCCTGCCGTTCCGGTCCTTCGAATGCCTCCGCCGTCGCGTCCGCGGTTAGGGGATGGCTAAGGGTTGTGGTTAGGGGTTTCCCGCTGGTTAGGGTACGGCGGGTTTATCGACTACGGCCTCGACTTCGGGCAGGGGAGCGGTGATGGCAGGGGGTGTGGATCAGCGGGAGCAGGCGCGTCGTGAGGTGTGGAACGCCTTTCTCGGCTCCGCGGCGCAGCAGGGTGACCCGTATGCGCTTCTGCTGGGCGTGCCGGAGGATCCGGGCCCCCTCTACACGCAGCTGCGGGAAAAGGGGCCGATCTACAGGAGCGCCATCGGCACCTGGGTGACCGGTCGGCACGCGGTGGCCGGAAAGATATTGCGGGACCGGCGGTTCGGAGTTCGCCTGACCAACGGCGAAAAGGCCCCGGAGGCCATTGAGTTCGACAATTCCATGCTGGGCCAGGATCCACCGAACCACACCCGGCTGCGGAAACTCGCGGCTCCCACGTTCAATCCGCGCCGCATGGAGAAATGGCGATCGAGGGTCGAGGAGTACGTCGACGAGCTCATCGACCGGATCCTGGCCAAGGGCGGCAAGTTCAACTTCATGACGGCCTTCGCCCAGCAGCTGCCGGTACGGGTCGTCAGCGAACTGCTGGGGATTCCCGAGCAGTACTGGCGCAGCGCGTTCCGCCTGACGCGGCGCATGGCGCACCTCATGGACGGCGATGCGTCCCCGGAGGTCGCGGACGACGTGCTGCGGGCGATCGACGAGTCGGCCAGGGTGTTCGGCGAGATCGTCGTGCTGGTCCGGGAGAATCCGGGCGAGAACATGATCAGTGACCTGCTCCCCGCGCTCGACGACGGCACGCTCTCGCTCGACGAACTGATCGCGCTGTGCACGTTCCTGATCCTGGCCGGGGTCGAGACCACGGTGAACCTCATCGGAAACGCCACGGCGACCCTGCTCGGCCACCCCGAGCAGTGGGCGATGTTCAAGGACGACGTGAGCCTGGCGCCCGGCGTCGTGCAGGAGACGCTGCGGTACGAGACCCCGGTCCAGCAGTACCGGCGGATCGTCCAGGAGGACCTGGAACTGGGCGGCGTGTTCCTGCCCGCCGACACCGAACTGGCCATTTGCGCCGGCGCGGCCAACCGGGACCCCGAGGCGTACCACGACCCCGACCGCTTCGACATCACCCGAAGCACCACCAGAAAGGGAGAGCCGGAAGTTCTCTCCTTCTCCCTGGGAATGCATTTCTGCCTCGGTGCCACACTCGCCCGCATCGAGGCGGAAGTGGCCATGACCGCCGTGGCGAAACGACTTCCGGATCTCCGGCAGGTCGCACCCGTCCGACGCCGGAGTTCCTACATCGTGCGCGGCATGTTGCAGTTTCCCGTCGCGGCAGCGTAATCCGAGACCGCTGACCAGAGCCGCAGGCAAAACCCGCTGACAAAGCCGTTGACAAGAGGTTGACGTACATGGCAGACAAAGAGACGTTGCGCGATTACGTCAAGCTGGTGACGGCCGACCTCCGGCAGACTCGTAAGAGGCTTCAGGACATCGAGGCCAGGGACGCCGAGCCGATCGCGATCATCGGCATGAGCTGTCGCTATCCGGGGGGCCTGGCATCGCCCGAGGATCTGTGGCGGCTCGTCGCCGCCGGCGGGGACGCGATATCCGGCTTTCCCGACGACCGCGGCTGGGACCTGTCCCGGCTCTTCGACGACGACCCCGAGCAGGCGGGCACCAGTTATGTGCGCGAGGGCGGCTTCGTCACCGACGTCGCGGACTTCGACCCGGCCTTCTTCGGCATCTCGCCGCGCGAGGCCCTCGCCATGGACCCGCAGCAGCGACTGCTGCTGCAGACCTCCTGGGAGGCGTTCGAGCGTGCCGGGATCGACGCGACCACGCTGCGCGGCAGCCGCACGGGCGTCTTCGCCGGCACGAACGACCAGGGCTACCTGGCTCTCCTCGACGGCTCCGCGCACGACAGCGAGGGCTATCTGCTGACCGGTGGCGCGACTGCCGTGGCCTCGGGCCGTATCGCGTACTCCTTCGGACTCGAAGGCCCTGCCGTCACCGTCGACACCGCCTGCTCGTCGTCGCTGGTGGCCATGCACCTGGCGGCGCGGGCGCTGCGCGTCGGCGAGTGCTCGCTGGCGCTCGCGGGCGGCGTGACGGTGATGTCGACACCCGCCGTCTTCACCGAGTTCAGCCGCCAGCGCGGTCTCGCCGCCGACGGCCGCTGCAAGTCCTTCGCCGCCG
>KL569419.1:0-870 GCA_000715685.1 Streptomyces lilacinus | reverse complement strand
CCGGCATGCTGCTCCTGGAGCGCCTCTCCGACGCCCGCCGCAACGGCCACCGGGTGCTCGCGCTCGTCCGCGGCTCCGCCGTCAACTCCGACGGCGCCTCCAACGGCCTGACCGCCCCCCGATGTGTATAAGAGACAGCAACGGCCTGACCGCCCCCAACGGCCCGTCGCAGCAGCGCGTCATCCTGGAGGCTCTGGAGAACGCCCGGCTGTCGACGTCCGACGTGGACGCGGTCGAGGCGCACGGCACCGGCACCACCCTCGGTGACCCGATCGAGGCGCAGGCGCTGCTCGCGACGTACGGGCAGGACCGGCCGGAGGGCCGGCCGCTGTGGCTGGGCTCGCTCAAGTCCAACATCGGCCACACCCAGTCGGCTTCGGGCGTCGCCGGTGTGATCAAGATGGTCAAGGCGCTCGAGCACGGGGTGCTGCCCCGCACGCTGCACGTCGACGAGCCGACACCCGAGGTCGACTGGGCCGGCGGAGCGGTGGAACTGCTCACCGAGGAGCAGGCCTGGCCGCGCACCGGGACGCCCCGGCGGGCGGGTGTGTCCTCGTTCGGGGTCAGCGGAACGAACGCGCACCTGATCATCGAGGAAGCGCCGGAGCCGGAGCTCGCGGCGGCGGACACACCGTCCGTGCCGGTGCCGTCCGTCGTGCCGTACGTCGTCTCCGCGAAGTCCGAGGCGGCGCTGCGGTCCCAGGCGGAGCGGCTGCGCGCCTTCGTGACGGAGCGGGAGGACCTGACGGACGCCGATCTCGCGCTGTCGCTGGCGACGACGCGGGCGGCGCTGGAGCACCGGGCCGTGGTGCTGGCCGGTGGCCGCGAGGAGCTGGCGGAGCGGCTGGGCGCGCTCGCCGAGGGCCGCAG
>KL569418.1:117409-118742 GCA_000715685.1 Streptomyces lilacinus | reverse complement strand
TGTGTATAAGAGACAGGCTCCGGGTGGTCGACCGCCCCTTTTAGGTGACCCGGCGCCGGTCCCCTCGTACGCCCACCCACAGGCGGTCGCCGATCGCGACGACGATCACCGCTCCCGCCAGTTGGAGCAGGTGCCGGATCCAGTCGACGCCGGAGGTGTGCCGGACGCCCAGGGCGCTGGCCGCCCAGTTGCCCAGCAGGCTGCCGATCATGCCGCAGATGATCGTGAGCCAGATCGGGATGCCCTGCTTGCCCGGCAGGATCGCCTTGGCGATCAGGCCCAGGACCAGACCGACGACGATTGCCCACAACCAGCTCATGTCGCCTCCTCGTACGGAGCGATGTGGCGTGCTCCGCCATTGTGGGGCCGTCCTGCCTACGGTGCACGTCGGACCCGCCCGTACGCCGTATGCGCACGTCGAGCGCCTGCTCGTGCACCGGCGCGGGCGACCCGCTCTCGTCGCGGGCGGGACCGCGGCGTAACGTTGAGTGCATACCGGCCGACGGGTGCCGGCACGGCAGTCGGGTGGTGGAACGCGATGCGGAAGGTGGGCGGACCGGAGGTCTTCAGGATCACCGGGGCCCGGCGGGGCCTGGCGGAGGACGTCCGCGGGCGCGAGCGGCGGTACGTCGTCTCGATGGGCATCCGTACGATCTCCGTGGTGCTCACCGTGATCCTGTGGAACATCGAGCGCCACGTGGCGATCGGGACGCTGATCCTCGGCGCGGTGCTGCCCTACGTGGCCGTCGTCATCGCCAACGCGGGCCGGGAGAACGCCCCTTCGCTGCCGGGCACGTTCGTGCCGGCGCCGACACGCCCGGTGCTGACCGCCGGTCCGGCGAGCGGCGTCGCGGAACCCGTCCCGGAAGACGAGCGGGGCGCGCGGGGCGATCAGGGCCGTGACCACGACTGATGCCGAGGCTCCGGGCGGCGGCCTGTCCAGTGGTGTGACAAGCTCAAGAAAACCTCAGATCAATCATGTGGATCGGTGCCCCGTGCCGGGCCCCCCGTGACATACTTCGTAGGCGCTCCGCATCCCCCGTCGGAGCGACAGACCGACGCCGGGCGGCTCCCCCCGTGGCTGCCCGGCGTCGCCGTGTCCACGTAAGGTTGACGGCGTGAACTCCCCTGAGACCGCCGTGATCTGCTCCGCCAAGGGCTGCCGTGCCGCAGCGGTGTGGGTGCTCGCGTGGAACAATCCCAAGCTCCACACGCCCGAGCGGCGCAAGACGTGGCTCGCGTGCGACGAGCACCGCGAGCACCTGTCCAACTTCCTGGGGCTGCGGGGCTTCCTCAAGGACGTGGTGACGCTCGAGGCTGTCTCTTATACACA
>KL569418.1:112034-117140 GCA_000715685.1 Streptomyces lilacinus | reverse complement strand
CCGCCGATCGCCGACATCGGCCGGCTCGGCTGCAGAAACGTCGGGGCGTCGAGGCCGGACCCCGCCTTCTTGCCCCACATCGCCGTCCGCCACAGCGCGGCGATCTCCTCGTCCGACGCCCCCGCGCGCAGTGCGCCGCGCAGGTCCGTCTCCTCGGTCGCGAACAGACACGTGCGCACCTGTCCGTCCGCCGTCAGCCGGGTGCGGTCGCAGGCCCCGCAGAAGGGCCGGGTGACCGAGCCGATGACCCCGACGCGGGCCGGGCCGCCGTCGACGAGCCAGCGCTCGGCGGGGGCGGAGCCGCGGGCGGCGTCGCTCTCGGGGGTGAGGGCGAAGCGGGTGCGCAGGCTCGCCAGGATCTCGTCGGCGGTGATCATGCCGTCGCGCTTCCAGCCGTGCTGGGCGTCGAGCGGCATCTGCTCGATGAAGCGCAGCTCGTAGTCGTTCTCGAGCGCCCAGGCGAGCAGGTCGGGGGCCTCGTCGTCGTTGCGGCCGGGCATGAGGACGGCGTTGACCTTGACGGGGCTGAGCCCGGCGGCGCGGGCGGCGGCCAGGCCGTCGAGGACGTCCTGGTGGCGCCTGCGGCGGGTGAGGGCGGCGAAGACGTCGGGGCGCAGGGTGTCGAGGGAGACGTTGACCCGGTCCAGGCCCGCGGCCGCGAGGGCGCCGGCGGTGCGGGCGAGGCCGATGCCGTTGGTGGTCAGCGAGAGCCGCGGGCGGGGGGCGAGGGCGGCGCAGCGCTCGACGATCGAGACGAGGCCGGGGCGCAGCAGGGGCTCGCCGCCGGTGAAGCGGACCTCGGTGACGCCGAGGGCGGTGACGGCGACGGAGACGAGGCGGACGATCTCGTCGTCGGTGAGCAGGTCGGGCTTGGCGAGCCAGGCGAGGCCCTCTTCGGGCATGCAGTAGGTGCAGCGGAGGTTGCACCGGTCGGTGAGGGAGACGCGCAGGTCCGTGGCGACGCGCCCGTAGGTGTCGATGAGCACGGTGTGGCCCCTCCCGCGGACTGGAACAGTCGTTCAATCTCCGCAGGGTACGCGATCGCCCGGGCCTTCAACACTTTGTCGAAGGCCCGGGCGATCGGTCGTCCGGACGGGATCAGTGCGCCCCGAAGCCGGTGAGGGAGCGGACCTCGAGCTCGGCGTACCGCTTCTCCTGGTCCGGCGCCGGCCGGGAGAGCAGCGAGCCGGCCCAGCCGAGCAGGAAGCCCAGCGGGATGGAGACCAGGCCGGGGTTGCTCAGCGGGAACCAGTCGAAGCTCAGCCCGGGGAAGAGCGCCTTCGGGTTGCCGGAGACGACCGGGGAGAGGATCACGAGGGTGACCGAGGAGACCAGGCCGCCGTAGATCGACCACAGCGCGCCCCGGGTGGTGAACCGCTTCCAGAAGAGGCTGTAGAGGATCGTCGGCAGGTTGGCCGAGGCCGCGACGGCGAAGGCGAGGGCGACCAGCGCGGCGGCGTTGAGCCGGTGGGCGAAGATGCCCAGCGCGATGGAGATCGCGCCGATGACGATCGCGGCGCACTTGGCGGTGAGGATCTCCTCCTTCTCGCTCGTCCGGCCCTTGCGGATGACGTTGGCCCACAGGTCGTGGGCGAAGGAGGCCGAGGAGGCGAGGGTGAGGCCGGCGACCACGGCGAGGATGGTCGCGAAGGCGACCGCCGAGATCACGGCGAGCAGGATCGCCCCGCCCGTGGAGCCGGCGCCGCCGCCGATCTCCTGGGCGAGCAGCGGGGCCGCGGTGTTGCCGGACTCGTTGGAGGCGGTGATCGCCTTGGGTCCGACGAGGGCGGCCGCTCCGAAGCCGAGCGCGATGGTCATCAGGTAGAAGGCGCCGATGATGCCGATCGCCCAGTTCACCGACTTACGGGCGGCCTTGGCCGTCGGCACGGTGTAGAAGCGGATGAGGATGTGCGGCAGTCCGGCCGTGCCGAGGACCAGGGCCAGGCCGAGCGAGACGAAGTTGAGCTTGGAGGTGCCGTCCTTGCCGTACTGCAGGCCGGGTTCCAGGAAGGCCCGGCCCTTGCCGCTCGCCTCGGCGGCGCGGCCCAGGAGCGTGGAGAGGTTCCAGTGGAACTTGTTGAGCACGAGGACGGTGATCAGCAGGGTGCCCGCGATGAGCAGGACGGCCTTGACGATCTGCACCCAGGTCGTGCCCTTCATGCCGCCGATGGTCACGTACAGCACCATGACCAGGCCGACCAGCACGATGATCCAGCGCCGCGAGCCCTCGCCGGTGGCGCCGAGCAGCAGGGCGACGAGCGCGCCCGCGCCGACCATCTGGGCGAGCAGGTAGAAGATCGACACGACGATGGTGGAGGTGCCGGCGGCGGTGCGCACCGGCCGCTGCTCCAGGCGGTGGGCGAGCACGTCGGCCATGGTGAAGCGGCCGGAGTTGCGCAGCGGCTCGGCGACGAGCAGCAGGGCGACCAGCCAGGCGACGAGGAAGCCGATGGAGTAGAGGAAGCCGTCGTAGCCGAAGAGGGAGATGGCGCCGGCGATGCCCAGGAAGGACGCGGCGGACATGTAGTCGCCGGAGACGGCCAGGCCGTTCTGGAAGCCGGAGAAGGAACGGCCGCCGGCGTAGAAGTCGGTGGCGTCCTTGGTCTGCCGGCCCGCCCAGACGGTGATGCCGAGCGTCACGGCGACGAAGACCGAGAAAAGGGTGATGATCAGCGTGCGGTGCTCGCCGGCACCGCCCGCGGCCAGCGGGTGACCGGCCAGGGTGTGGGTGAAGGTGGTGCTCGGGATCATTCCCCCGCCTCCATACGGGCCTTGAGGGCCTCGGCCCTGGGATCGATCTTCTCGGCGGCGTGGCGCGCGTACCACCAGGCGATCAGGAACGTGGTGAGGAACTGCGCCAGTCCGAACACGAAGGCCACGTTGATGTTGCCCACCACGATGGTGTCCATGAAGCCGCCCGCGTAGTTGGACAGCAGGACGTAGAGCAGGTACCAGGTGACGAAGGCAATGGTGAGCGGGAAGGCGAAGGAGCGGTGGGCGCGGCGCAGTTCGCCGAACTCCTCGCTGTCCCTCATCCCGGTGAAGTCGGTGGAGCTGACGGCATTGTCGGTGACGTCGGTGGCGGTGCCGGTGACGTCGGTGGCGCTTTCGAGCTCGCTGCCGGCGGCGGGAGCGGGGATGGCGGGGGTGGCGGGGGTGCGAACCGGCTCGTCCGTCCCCTCGGGTGTGGTCGGTGGGGCACCCACGGCCTTTTCTGGGTCCACGGCCTCTCCTGACGAGTGAATGCGGGGGCGCGAGCCAAGCCTGTGACTCGGATCACGCATCGTAGAGCGACACCGCAGTATGCGACAGGACGTGGCCCGGCCGCCGCCCGTTCGGGATCATCGGATTGACGGCCCCGCCACCGGCCGTCTCGGGCGTGCGGTCGTCCGGTTCGCCGCGGAGCTCGCGCCTCCGTCGGCTTTCGTCGTATTTCTCGGGGAAGTTCATTGCCGGGGGCCGTTGATCGGCGCTAGCTTCACTCGTCATGCGACCGCCCCCGCACGTCTGTGCGTCCGGGCGGATTTCCGGATGATGTGGAGACCTCATGGCCATGGCACATCTGCGACTCAGACGGCGGCACGCCCTCCTGGCGGCCCCGCTCGGGATGGCGCTCACCGCCTCCCTCGGCTTCCTCCCCGGCGCCGCCACCGCCGCCCCGCAGAGCACCGCCGCCGCTCCGGCCGCGGTCACCACGGACGGCCCGACGCTGTCGTACGTGGTCAACACCGCTACGGACAAGGCGACACTGGCCAGGGTGAAGCAGGCCGTGGTCCGGGCCGGCGGCACCGTGCTGGTCTCCTACGACCGGATCGGCGTCATCGTCGCGCACGCGAAGAACCCCGGCTTCGGCGCGGCGCTGCGCGCGGTGCCCGGCGTGGCGTCGGCGGGCGCGACCCGCACCGCGCCGCTGAAGTCGGCCGCCACCACCCAGTACGGCAAGCCCGAGAAGCTGAAGCTCACCAAGGACGGCGCACAGGCCGCCGCCCGCTCGGCCGCGGCCGGCAAGGAGCCGCTGGAGGGCCTGCAGTGGGACCTCGGCGCGATCGGCGCCGACAAGGCCGCCAAGGTCAACCCCGGCAGCAGGAAGGTCACCGTCGCCGTCATCGACACCGGCGTGGACGACACCCACCCCGACCTCGCCCCCAACTTCTCGGCGGGCCAGTCGGCGAGCTGCGTCTCGGGCAAGGCCGACACCCGTGCCGGCGCGTGGCGCCCCCACAACCCGGAGAAGGACTACCACGGCACGCACGTCGCCGGCACCATAGCCGCGGCCCGCAACGGCGTCGGCGTCTCCGGCGTCGCCCCGGGCGTGAAGGTCTCCGGCATCAAGGTGAGCACCCCCGACGACTCCGCCTTCTTCTACGCGGAGAGCGTGGTCTGCGCCTTCGTCTTCGCCGCCGACCACGGCGTCGCGGTGACGAACAACAGCTACTACGTGGACCCGTGGCTCTTCAACTGCCCCGACAACCCCGACCAGAAGGCGATAGCCGACGCGGTCGGCCGGGCCACGAAGTACGCCCAGGACAAGGGCATCGTCAACGTCGCCTCGGCCGGCAACTCGAACATGGACCTCGCGGCCAAGGAGGTCACCGACACCTCCAGCCCGAACGACTCCACCCCGGTGCCGCGCAAGGTCGACCCGAGGCAGTGCCTCGACGTCCCCGCGCAGCTGCCCGGTGTCGTGACCGTCGGCGCCAGCGGCGTGAAGTCGGAGAAGGCGTTCTACTCCAACTACGGCCTGAACTCGATCGACGTCGCGGCCCCCGGCGGCGACCAGTTCCAGATCCCCGAGCTGCCCGCCAAGGACGGCCGGATACTCTCCACCATGCCGGGCGGCGAGTGGGGCTTCCTGCAGGGCACCTCGATGGCCGGCCCGCACGTGGCGGGCGTGGCGGCGCTGCTGAAGAGCGCCCACCCGAAGTCGAGCCCGCAGGAGATCCAGTGGCTCCTCAAGGCCCAGGCGAAGAACCCCGGCTGCCCCACCACGGCCTACGACCCGGACGGCACGGGTAAGTGGAAGGCCGCCTGCACCGGCACCCGGCACATCAACAGCTTCTACGGCTTCGGCATCGTCGACGCCCTGGCGGCGGTCCAGGACTGACC
>KL569418.1:111124-111844 GCA_000715685.1 Streptomyces lilacinus | reverse complement strand
ATCCAGGACTGACCCCGCCGACGGCGGGTCGAGGGGCCGGGCGGCGTCCGCCCGGCCCCTTCCGCCGTCCGCACAGGGTCAGCAGCCCCTGGGCGAGCAGCCCCTGGGCCGCCAGGTAGGTGAGCATGATCCAGAACTGGGGCACGGGGGCCTGCGGCCAGCCGGCAAGACCGCTCGCGATGAGCGTGTCCGACAGCAGGAACAGCGCCCCGCCCGCCGCCGCCCGCGGCCCGGCCCGCGTGGCGCCCAGCGCCATCGCGGTCAGCAGCAGGCTGTAGCTGTCTCTTATACACATCGAGACAGGGCCAGAGCAGCGCGACGACGGCGATCCAGGCGGCGGCGTACCCCGCGGCGAGCCGGCGGGTGCGCACGCCGACGGGTGTGCCGTTCCGGGCGAAGAGCACGAGGTAGCACACGTGGCCCGCGGCGAACGACCCCATGCCCAGCAGGAAGAGGGTGTCCCCACCGACCAGCAGCAGGGTGTCGCCCCCGCAGCCGAACAGCAGCGCGCCGGCGAGCAGGCGCGGACCGCCGCGCAGGAGCACGTACGCGGCCAGCAGCGGCATCAGCGCCGGCTTGGTGGCGTGTACGAGCGCGGAGGCGCCGGCGAGCAGGGCGCCGAGATGGACCGCCGCCGTGACGCCGAACGCCCCCAGTGCCGTCGCCCTCGCGCGGGCCCCTCTCACGCGACCCGCTCGGGCACGGCGGGCTGCTCGGCGG
>KL569418.1:109338-110834 GCA_000715685.1 Streptomyces lilacinus | reverse complement strand
GCACCGCCGTCTGCTCCACGACCCGCCGCGGCTGCCAGCCCGGTCCCCGGAACACCCGTCCGGCCCGCTCCCGCCAGCCGTGCGCGGCCCTCAGGTCGCGGGCGATGGCCGCGTACTCGTGGGTGGCCACGCGCAGGGGATTGTAGGTGTTGATGTTCTTCGTCAACCCGAAGACGGGCCGTTCCCCCTCCGCGACGAACGAGCCGAACATCCGGTCCCAGACGATGAGGATGCCCCCGAAGTTGCGGTCGAGGTAGCCGCCCTGGGAGGCGTGGTGGACCCGGTGGTGGGAGGGCGTGTTCAGCACGTACTCGAAGGGCCGGGGCAGCCGCCCGACCCGCTCGGTGTGCACCCAGAACTGGTAGACGAGGTTGGCCGACGAGCAGAACGCCACCGCCGCCGGGTGCACGCCGAGCGCGATCATGGGCAGGTAGAACGGCCACACGGTCAGCGAGGTCCAGGGCTGGCGCAGCGCGGTGGTCAGGTTGAACTTCCGGCTGGAGTGGTGCACCACGTGGCACGCCCACAGGATCCGGATGACGTGGTGGCCGCGGTGCGACCAGTAGTAGAAGAAGTCCTGCGCGAGCAGCATCAGCGGCAGCGTCCACCACAGGACGGGGACGCGCAGGGGGGTGAGCTCGTAGAGGGCCGTGTAGATCGCGACGATCGGGATCTTCCACAGGGTGTCGAAGACCAGGCTGCCCAGCCCCATGCCGATGCTGGTCGCCGCGTCCTTGGCCTCGTACCCCTCGGAGCGGTCGTCGGGGTGGAGTCGGTAGCTCACCAACTCCAGCGCGGTGAGCAGGACGAAGGCGGGTATGGACCACAGGACTACGTCGGGTAGGTGCGGCATGGCGGCACCATAAGCGGGCGGACGGCGGTGCGGCTAGGGGTTGTTACCCTCGGGTACCGAAGTCGGTTACCCCGGGTTCGACGGGCCGCGCCGGGACCCCTTCGCGCTGGCTTGATCCTTTCCGTCGAAGCGGCCGGATCCCGCGTTGTCAGCGGGGGCCCGTAAGCTCTTGGACCATGCTCGAAGACCGTACCGACGCACCTCCGCCCTTCCCGTGGCCGACCGCGTACCCCGAGGGGTACGCGGTCGTCGACGTGGAGACCACCGGGCTCGCCCGGGACGACCGGATAGTGTCGGCCGCGGTCTATCAGCTGGACGCCCGCGGACGGGTGGAGGACCGGTGGTACACGCTGGTCAACCCCGAGCGGGACCCGGGGCCGGTGTGGATCCACGGGCTCACCTCCGAAGTCCTGGCCGACGCGCCACTGTTCAAGGACATCGCGGACGAGTTCGGCAAGCGGCTGGACGGGCGGGTGCTCGTCGCGCACAACGCGGCCTTCGACTGGTCGATGATCGCCCGGGAGTACGCCCTGTCTCTTATACACACAAGCTGGAGTCGCTGGCCGCCCACTACGGCGTCGTGCAGCAGCGCGCCCACCACGCGCTGGACGACGCGCGGGTGCTGGCCTGTCTCTTATACACA
>KL569418.1:107458-109014 GCA_000715685.1 Streptomyces lilacinus | reverse complement strand
AGGGCGGAGTACGCCTGCCGCTGCTGGCCTGCCAGCCGCTGACGGAGTGGTCCGACGGGCCTACGGTGCCGGCCGCGCGCTCGGCGAGCGTCGGATATCAGCCGTCGTACCGCCCCTCGACCTGGCGGGCCAGCCGCAAGCGACCGGCGTGCCCGTACCCCAACCCCGGCCGCTACAAATCGGGCGAACAGCTCATTCAGGGCATGCGGGTGGCCTTCTCCGGCGACACCTCCATCGACCGCGAGCTGCTGGAGGACCGGGCCGTCGAGGCCGGGCTGCACGTGGCGACGAGCATCTCCCGGCTCACCAGTCTGCTGGTCACCAACGACCCCGACTCCCCCACCTCCAAGGTCACCAAGGCCCGCTCCTTCGGCACGCCCGTGATCGACGAGGCGGCCTTCGTCCAGCTGCTGTCCCACGTGACGCCGGCGGAGGGCCGCGCCTGAGCCGCGCCCGGCAGTAGGTGTCCGGCAGCGGGTGTCCGGCAGCGGGCACCCACTGCCCGGGGGGCGAAACCCACCAGGTACCGTCAAATGCGTGTACCGCTTCCTGCTGACCCGGCAGTGGGTGATCCTCACGCTCGTGGGACTCGCCCTCATCCCGGCGATGATCAAACTGGGCTTCTGGCAGTTGCATCGCCACGAGGACCGAGTGGCGCGCAACAACCAGATCGGCCGCAGCCTCACCCACGCCCCCGTGCCCGTCACCGAGCTCGCCGCCCCCGGCCGGGCCGTGCCGCACGACAGCGTCTGGCGTCGGGTCACCGCGACCGGTACGTACGACACCAAGGGCGAGGTCGTCGCCCGCTACCGCACCGACGCCTCCGGCAAGTCGGGCTACATGGTGATCACCCCGCTGGTACTGGACGACGGCAGGGCCGTGCTCGTCAACCGCGGCTGGATCCCGGCCGACGCCGGCCAGCGGGAGTTCCCGCCCGTCCCGGCCCCGCCCGCCGGCAAGGTCACCGTGACCGGGCGGCTGCGGGCGGACGAGACGGCGGGCAGCGGCATCAAGGACACCAAGGGCCTGCCGCCCCGCATGATCATGATCATCAACAGCGAGCGGCAGGCCGAGGCGCTGCACCGCCCGCTGCTCGGCGGCTACCTCGAGCTCATCTCCCCCACCGCCGACGGCCGGCCGCAGCCCGTACCGGACCCGGACCACAGCAGCATCGGCAACCACATGGCGTACGCCGTCCAGTGGTGGCTGTTCTCCGCCTTCGTCCCCGTCGGCTGGGTCATCCTCGTCCGCCGCGAGCGGCGCGACCGCGCGGACGCCGCCCCCGCGTCCGCGGCGGAGGAGACCGCGGCGACACCGGAGGAGCCCGGTGCGGGGGCGCCGACCGAGGTCGCCCGGACAGCGGCCCCCTCGGAGTAAGCACCGCCCGAGCTGGGAAGACGCCACGCGTGGCAGCACTCATCGAGGACTACGCGCTCATCGGCGATCTCCAGACCGCGGCCCTCGTCGGCCGCGACGGTTCGATCGACTGGCTCTGTCTGCCCCGCTTCGACTCCCCCGCCTGCTTCGCCGCCCTGCTCGGCGACTGTCTCTTATAC
>KL569418.1:105443-107177 GCA_000715685.1 Streptomyces lilacinus | reverse complement strand
ACGGCCACTGGCGGCTGGCCCCGGCCGGGGCCGGCGACTGCACCCGGCGCGCCTACCTCGAGGACTCCCTCGTCCTGGAGTCCGTCTGGGAGACCGCCGGCGGCACCGTCAAGGTCACCGACTTCATGCCGCAGCGCGACCGCGCCCCCGACGTCGTCCGGATCGTCGAGGGCGTCAGCGGGTCCGTCGAGATGCTGGGCGTGCTGCGGCTGCGCTTCGACTACGGCAACATCGTCCCGTGGATACGGCGCACCGACGGCCACCGCGTCGCCGTCGCCGGCCCCGACTCGGCCTGGCTGCGCAGCGAGCCGGAGGTCCCCACCCGCGGCGAGGACTTCAGCACCCGTTCGGAATTCACCGTCGAGGCCGGGCAGAAGGTCGCGTTCGTCCTCACCTGGCACCCCTCCCACGAGCAGCGCCCCCGGCTCGTCGACCCCCACGAGGCGCTGCGCCACAGCCTCGCGGACTGGCGCGAGTGGTCCGCCCGCTGCCGCTACCGCGGCCCTTACCGGGACGCGATCGTCCGCTCCCTGCTCACTCTCAAGGCCCTCACCTACGCCCCCACCGGCGGCATCGTCGCCGCCCCCACCACCTCCCTGCCCGAGGAGCTCGGGGGCGTGCGCAACTGGGACTACCGCTACTGCTGGCTGCGCGACTCCACCCTCACCCTGAACTCCCTGCTGGAGCTGGGCTACGAGGAGGAGGCGGGCGCCTGGCGGGACTGGCTGCTGCGCGCGGTCGCCGGCGACCCCGCCGACCTGCAGACCATGTACGGGCTGGCGGGCGAGCGCCGGCTGACCGAGACGGAGCTGCCCTGGCTGGCCGGCTACGAGCGCTCGTACCCCGTACGGGTCGGCAACGACGCCGTCTCCCAGCTCCAGCTCGACGTCTACGGCGAGGTCATCGACTCCCTCTACGCCGCCCGCCACGGGGGCCTGCGCGGCAAGCCGCACGCCTGGAACATCCAGCGCTGCTTCCTCGACTTCCTCAGGGACCACTGGCGCGAACCCGACGCGGGCCTGTGGGAGATCCGCGGCCCGCGCCGCCACTTCGTCCATTCCAAGGTGATGGCCTGGGTCGCCGCCGACCGGGCCGTGCGCACCCTGGAACACGACCCGTCCCTCGACGGCGACCTCGACGGCTGGCGGGCCATAAGGGACGAGGTCCACCGCGACGTCTGCGAGCGGGGCTGGGACGCCGAGCGCGGCACCTTCACCCAGTACTACGGCTCGCGCGAGCTCGACGCGGCCGTCCTGCTCATCCCCCGCGTCGGCTTCCTGCCGCCGGACGACCCGCGCGTGGTCTCCACGGTCGACGCCGTCCGGCGCGAGCTGGCCGCCGACGGCTTCGTCCGCCGCTACAGCCTCGAGCCCGGCACCACTCCCGTGGACGGGCTGACCGGCGGCGAGGGCACGTTCCTGGCCTGTTCCTTCTGGCTGGCCGACGCCCTGCACCTGACCGGGCGCACGAAGGAGGCCCGCGAGCTGTTCGAACGGCTCCTCCGCGTGCGCAACGACCTCGGCCTGCTCGCCGAGGAGTACGACCCCGTGGCCGGCCGGCACCTGGGCAACTACCCCCAGGCGTTCAGCCACATCGGACTGGTGGGCACCGCACTGCTGCTGTCCGGCGGTGACACGGCAGACTGATGCCATGGATCTTGGACTGCAGGACCGGGTGTACGTACTGACCGGCGCGAGCCGCGGCCTGGGCTTCGCCGCGGCCCGCGAACTGGCC
>KL569418.1:100594-105139 GCA_000715685.1 Streptomyces lilacinus | reverse complement strand
CCTCGACGGCGTCCTCGTCAGCGTCGGCGGCCCCCCGCCGGGCTCCGCGGCCGACAACGACGACGCCCAGTGGCGCGCGGCCTTCGAGTCGGTCTTCCTCGGCGCCGTCCGCCTGGCCCGCGCGGCCGCCGCCGAGCTCGGCGAGGGCGGCGTGATCGGCTTCGTCCTGTCGGCATCGGTGCACGAGCCGATCCCCGGCCTCACCATCTCCAACGGCCTCCGCCCGGGCCTCGCCGGCTTCGCCAAGTCGCTCTCCCTGGAGCTGGCCCCGCGCGGCATCCGTGTGGTGGGCCTCCTCCCCGGCCGCATCGACACCGACCGCCTCCGCGAGCTCGACGCCCTGTCCGGCGACGCCGAGGCGACCCGGGCCCGCCGCTCGGCCGTGATCCCGCTGGGCCGGTACGGCACGCCGGAGGAGTTCGGCAGGGCGGCGGCCTTCCTGCTGTCACCGGCGGCGTCGTACCTCACGGGCGTGATGCTCCCGGTGGACGGCGGGGCGCGGCACGGGTTCTGACGCGCTGTGGCTCACCCCGTGGTCGGCGTCCCGCGCGGGCCACGGGGTGGTCACGGGTCAGCATTCGTAGGCGTACTCCGCCCTGCCCTTGGTCGAGTCCCAGGTGACCACGGCGCTGCCCTTCGCCTTGATCGAGACGCACGGGGGGTCCCAGGCCCAGTCGACGGAGACCGTGGCGTTGATCCGGTGGTTGCATATGTTCTGGATCCTGGCCCGACCGGGCGAGTTGCTCGACAGCGACGCACAGCCCGTCATCGGAGCGACCTCGACGGTTCCGGTCGCCGCGGGAGCGGCGGCCGTCGCGGGGGCCACTCCGGTGGCGGCGAGGGTTCCGGCGGCGACCGCCACGGCGAGGGGCGTCAGGACAGTGCGGAGACGAGGCATCTCTTCCCTCCCTTTTGGTTGGTTCGCGTGCGGAGGCTGTGGCCGGTTAGCCGCTTCCGTGCACTCCGACGCACGGCTCACACTCGGAACCGCAGTCCCACCATCGGATTCGAGCGCGGTTCACGCATTCGATTCGATCCTGACCGAACTGTGCGGTTCCAGGACCGATTCACCACGGCAAGGGGGAGCTGTGCTGCGCGTGCGCTTCACCGCAGAAGATCTGCTGCGGGTGAGATTCGCCGACGAGCCGGCGCCGATGGTGGAGCTGACCCTCGCCATCGCGGCACTACGACGGTCCGACCCGGTGTTCGCCCTCTGGCGGCGGCGGACGAGCCAGACCCTGCCGCGCTCCGCGGGGCCGCTGCTGGAGCTGGTGCCGGGCACGGGCAAGGGGCCGCTGTTCCTGGACCCCCCGAGCCCGGGATTCGACGACGGGCTGGATCGGGTCCTGTCGACCCCCACCCCGTTCGTCCGCACCGAGCTGCGCCGCGTGCACGCGGCGCGGAGCGGCCCGGCCCCCTGGACCCGTCTCCTGGCCGAGCGCGACCGGGAGGCCTGGCAGGCCCTGGAGCGCGCGGTGCGTACGGCCCATGAGGGTGTCCTGGCCCGCTCCTGGGACCGCATCCGCGCCGGCTTCGACGCCGAACGCGCCTGGCGCGTCCAGCTCCTGGCACGCGAGGGCATCCGTGCGACGCTGGCCGGCCTCGTTCCGGGGGGACGCTGGGACGGCACCACCCTCACGTTCGAGGGCACCGACGACATCGAGATCACCCTCGACGGCCGCGGCATCACCCTGCTGCCGTCGGTCTTCTGGACGGGCCGGCCCCTGGTCGGCACGTATCCCCGGGAAGCGTTCCTGGTCTATCCGGCCGTCACCCCGCTGCCCCTGCTGGACGAACCCGCCACCGGCAACGCGCTGGCCGCGCTCCTGGGCCGTACCCGCGCCGCCATCCTGGAGCTGCTCACCCACCCCCGCACCAGCACCGACCTCGCCCGCGAACTCGGCGTGGCCAAGTCCTCGGTGTCCGAGCACACCAAGGCCCTCCGCGCCGCCCGCCTCCTCACCGCCCAGCGCGACGGCAAGGCCGTCCGGCACTCCTGCACCCCTCTGGGGCTCGGCCTCCTCACCGGCTGTCCCGGCACCACGAACGGCTGAGGGCGCCGGTGCGGCCGATGCCGCGCCGCGCAACGACGAAGCGCCGGCCCGGCAATGCCGGACCGGCGCTTCGTGCGCGCGACGGGTGCGGGGTCGCGTCAGGCGACGATCAGGTAGATGCCGTAGCCGACGGCCGCCGCGCAGAGCGCGAAGCAGGCGTACGCGCCGGTGCGGGCGAGCGCGCCGGAGCCGTCCGTCGAGGTCGCGGCGGTGGCGCCGGCGGTCTCGGTCTTGCGGGACGTGCCGACGATGCCGAGCGTGAAGACGCCCACCAGACCGACGGTGACGACGAGGCTGACGCCGAAGACCTGGCCGAGAGCTGCCCAGTCGATGTGCATGGTGCTTCTCCTCCGTTGACCGGCGTCAGCCGGTCGTCGCGGGGGCGGGGACGGTGGCGGTCGGGGCGGCCGGCGCAGCCGGGGCCAGGGGGCCGGCCGGCGGCGGGGCGACGGCCTGGAGCGCGGCGGTGACCACACCGGCGGGCTCGGCGGCGATGCCCTGCGGCTCGTTGAGGTCGTTGACGTTGTCGTGCGTGACCGGCTTGCGGCGCGAGGCCGCCCAGATGCCGGCGGAGACGGCCAGGCCGAGGACGGCGACGGTGGCGATGCCCCAGTCGCCCTGTTCGGCCAGGAGCGCGGCGCCGGCGGCGACGAGGCCCGCGGCCGGGAGCGTCAGGCCCCAGGCGGCGACCATGCGGCCGGCGGTCGACCAGCGCACCACGCCGCCCTTGCGGCCGAGGCCGGCGCCCATGATCGAGCCGGAGCAGACCTGGGTGGTGGAGAGCGCGAAGCCGATGTGCGAGGAGGCGAGGATCACCGTCGCGGCGCCCGTCTGGGCGGCGAAGCCCTGCGCGGGCTTGATGTCGGTGAGGCCCTTGCCGAGCGTCTGGATGATGCGCCAGCCGCCGAGGTACGTACCGAGCGCGATGGCCAGGCCCGCGGAGACGATGACCCACATCGGCGGGTCGGAGTGCGGGGCGACGACGCCGCCGGCGACCAGGGCGAGGGTGATCACGCCCATGGTCTTCTGGGCGTCGTTGGTGCCGTGGGCGAGGGAGACCAGGGCGGCCGAGGCGATCTGGCCGGCGCGGTAGCCCTTGGCGGTGTCGCGCTCGTCGCGGTTCTTCGCCAGGCGGTAGGTCAGGCGGGTGGCGACGGTGGCCGCGATGCCGGCCACGATCGGCGCGGCGACCGCGGGGATGAGGACCTTCATGACGACCTTGTCGGCGTTGACCGCGTCGAAGCCGACGGACGCGACGGTGGCGCCGATCAGACCGCCGAAGAGGGCGTGCGAGGAGCTCGAGGGCAGGCCCGCCAGCCAGGTCAGCAGGTTCCAGACGATCGCGCCGACCAGTCCGGCGAAGATCACCTCTGGCCTGATGCCGGCACTCTCATCGATGATGCCCCCGGAGATCGTCTTGGCGACCTCGACGGAGAGGAACGCCCCGACCAGGTTGAGCGCGGCGGACATGGCGACCGCGGTCTTGGGCTTGAGCGCTCCGGTGGAGATGGTGGTGGCCATGGCGTTGGCCGTGTCGTGGAAGCCGTTCGTAAAGTCGAACACCAAGGCCGTGACGATCACGATCCCGATGAGAAGCGTGATGTTTTCCATTCACCCAGGCAATCAGTTCGATGGTCAGTACGCGGCGACCGTAGGGACCCTGGGTGAACGGAAGGTGAACTGGGACGGATCCGTTGACGACGCGAACCGGAGGCGAGGCCCGATGAAGGCGTACGAAGGGGTGCCGGGGATACCCGGACAGAGCCCGCGAATATCCGACGACATGGCCCGGACCTGGGCGGACGTGGTCGCCACGGCCCGGCGCAGCGCCGCCGACGGACTGGTGGTCGGCACCTCCGGAAACGTCTCCGCGCGGGTCGGCGACGTGGTCCTCGTCACGCCAAGCGGAATCCCGTTCGACCGGCTCGGCCCCGACGACCTCGTCGGCGTCGACCTCGACGGCCGCCCCGTACTGGGCGAGGCGGTTCCCACCAGCGAGCTGCCGATGCACCTGGCCGTCTACCGCGCCACCGACGCCGCCGCGATCGTGCACACCCACGCCGTGCACGCCACCGCCGTCTCCACGCTGGTCACCGAGGTGCCCACCATCCACTACATGGCCGCCGCCCTCGGCGGCCCGGTCCGGGTCGCCCCCTACGCCCTCTACGGCACCGACGAGCTCGCCGCCCACGTGCTGGCCGCCCTGGCGGACCGCACCGGCTGCCTGCTGCGCAACCACGGAACCCTCACATACGGCGCGACCCTCGAGCAGGCCTACGACCGCACCGCGCAGCTGGAGTGGATGTGCCGGGTCTGGCTGACCGCCGTCTCCGTCCCCGGCCGCACCCCCTCCCTGCTCGGCCCCGACCAGCTCGCCGAGACCGCCGCCAAACTGCGCGGCTACGGACAGCCCGGCTGAGTCGCCCACTGGCCCGCCGTCCCCGGCGCGCCCACACTGGAGGGGTGAGCGTGCGCCTGTCTCTTATACACA
>KL569418.1:99080-100348 GCA_000715685.1 Streptomyces lilacinus | reverse complement strand
CCACCACGCTGCTGGGCGCCGGCGCGGCCGCCGTCGCGGCCGGCCGGTACGCCGGCGACGCCGCGCTCAAGGCCGGGCCGGGCCGGCCGCCCCCGGGCGAGCCCCGGCTCACCGTGCGCGACACCGGCGCCGGCACCGTCAGCCTCAGCCGCGCACCGGCCGCGCTGCGCCCCGGCACCTACGGGCTGACCGGCCGCGGCCTGCACGCCGTCGTCGGGCCCGTCGTCGCCGACGTCTCGCACCCGCACGACTGCGTCGTACGGCGGCTGGAGCGCGTCACCCACGGCGTCCTCGCCCCGGGCGACCGCGTCCGGCTCACCCCGCGGCTGCACGCCGGGACGCCGAGCGAGGCCCTCGGCCTCGACCACCGGGACGTCGAGGTGCCCGGCGAGCTCGGACCGCTGCCCGCCTGGTACGTGCCCGCCGCCCGCGACACCTGGGTGATCGTCGTGCACGGCCTGGGCGCGAGCCGCGAGCACACCATGGCCGTCATGCCGTTCCTCCACCGTCACCGGCTCCCCGTCCTCGCGGTCACCTACCGGGGGGATCCGGGAGCGCCCCGCCCGGCGCACGGAATCAGCCACTTCGGCGCCCGGGAGTGGCGCGATCTGGACGCGGCCGTCCGCTGGGCCGTCCGCGAGGGCGCCCGCCGCGTCGTGCTGTACGGCCTGTCGCCGTGCACGCCACCGACCCGGCCGTGGACCACCGCGTCGCCGGGCTCGTCCTGGACTCCCCGGTGCTCGACTGGCCCGCCGTGCTGCGCGCCCTGGCCGCCCACCGCGTCCCGGCCGGGCTCATTCCGCTTGCGGTCCGCGCGGCCGAGGGCCGCACCGGCCTGGCACCCGACGGACTCCTCAAGGCCGCCGACCCCGCCCTGCTGACCGTCCCGGCCCTCGTCGTGCACGGCACGGACGACCCCCTCGCCCCCCTGTACCGCTCCCGCGAACTCGCCGCCGCCCGACCGGAACTGATCTCGCTGCGCACCGTGCGCGGAGCCGGTCACGCGGCCGCCTGGAACGTCGATCCGAAGGGCTACGAAGAAGCCCTGCGACGCTTCCTCACACCCCTGATGTAGGGCGCCCGGAGCGTCCTCCCGCGCCCCCCGAAAGCCCCTCGTGACGTCCCGCCACGGCGCGTGAACGGCCGGATAGTTGATTCCGATTGGGTTTTCGGAGCGTGAACGGCAAGACTGCTCCTGTGACGTCCCGTACTCCGCGCGACTCCCGGCTCAGACTCGTCCCCCGACAGCCTGTCTCTTATACACATCT
>KL569418.1:98234-98817 GCA_000715685.1 Streptomyces lilacinus | reverse complement strand
TCAGAGATGTGTATAAGAGACAGCATCCCGGGCCGGCCGGAGCTGGCCCACCAGGCGAGAGGAGGACTGACCGGCGCCGTCCGGCTGGCCCGCTGGGCGGCCGCCGAGTGCGCCCGCGGCACCGCGCTGCGGCCCGGCGCGGCCGGTGGCCTGAGTGCCGCGGCCGTCGAGCGGGCCGCCGCCGACCTGGGGCTCTCCCCGGACCGGGTGCGCGCCGACTGGGACCGTGCCCGCCTCGCCGGGCTCCTGGAGCTGCACGGCGACGCCGCCCGCCCCGGCTGGCGGCTGCAGGCCTGGGACCGCGACGACAGCGCCGTGCTGCGCGGCTGGGTCGCCCTCTTCGACGCCTGGTCCCTCGCCCGACCCGAGCCCGCGGGCGCCGACCCCACGATCGCCGCCGAGGTCGTGGAGGCCACCCCGCAGCTGCTGTCCGTCATGCACCTGTCCGCCGGGCCCGTGTCCGTCGCCATGCTGCTGGACCTGCTCCAGCAGCGCGTCGCCGAGATCCGCGCCGAGCGCTGCGAGGTGCCCTACGGCACCGACCGGCCCGCCGGCCCCCCGGCCCCGGCCGCCCCGGTCCCCG
>KL569418.1:97442-97957 GCA_000715685.1 Streptomyces lilacinus | reverse complement strand
CCCGCTCGCCGAGCTGCTCGACTGGGCCCTCGGGGCGCTCGCCTCGGTCGGCGCGCTGGTCGTGCGCGGCGGCACCGGCCCCCGCGCCGAGGCCGTCCTGACCCCGCTCGGCAACTGGGCGGTGTGGGTCAAGCTCGAGCAGATCTGCGTCGCCGCCCAGAGCCCCGCCGGGAACATCGAGCTGTCCGCCGAGGCCATGCTGCGCGGCTGCGCCGACCTCACCCCGGGCCCGGCCCGCGCCGAGTACCGCGCCTGGCTCGCCGCCCGGCCGGTGCGCAGCGCCGTCGGCGAGCTCCTCGACGCCGCCCGCGGCGACGACGCGATGGTCCGCGGCCTGGCCTTCGAGGCGCTGCGCGCGGTCGGCGCGCCCGCCGAGCCCGCGGTCCGGGCCGCCGCCGCCGAGCCGGTCCTGCGGCCCTACGCCCTGCTGTGGCTCGCCGAGCACGACGGGCACGACGCCGAGGAGGCCGCCGAGGTCCTCACCCGGGAGGAGGCGACGTGGCTGTGGGTGGACA
>KL569418.1:91974-97193 GCA_000715685.1 Streptomyces lilacinus | reverse complement strand
TGTGGGTGGACACGGCCGCCGCCGTCGCCGACCACGGGGAGTCCCGGCTGCTGGTGCGGCACCTCGACTCGGCCGTGCAGGGCACCGTGCCGGGCCTGCTCGAGGAGGTACGGGCCGTGGGGCACCCCCGCACCGTCCAGGTGCTCGTCGCGCTGGCGGCCGCGCACCCGGACCCGGCGCTGGCCAAGGCGGTGCGCCGGGCGGCGTTCCAGGTCCACACGGGCGGCGCGTAGGGGCGCTTAGGAGCACGTAGGGGCCGGGGGCGCCGCCCCGGGCTCAGCCCGCGATCTCCGGCGCCGCCGGGGCGTACGTGCCGAAGCTCCACACGTTGCCCTCCCGGTCGCGGGCCATGTAGTCGCGGGAGCCGTAGTCCTGGTCGGTCGGCGGCATGAGGATCTCCGCCCCGTGCTCGGCCGCCCGTTTGTGGTGGGCGTCGGTGTCCTCGACGACGACGTACACGCCCGAGGGGCCGGCATTGGCCATGGCCTCGTCGTAGACGCCGCCCCGGCCCTTGGAGCCGACCATCACGATGCCGTTGCCGTAGACGAGCTCGGCGTGCAGCACCGTGCCGTCCTCGCTCTCGTAGAGGGCGGCCTGGGTGAAGCCGAAGGCCTCGGTGAGCTGCTGGATCGCGGCCTTCGCGTCCCGGTACAGCAGCGCCGGGGTGACCGTCGGCGCGACGGTGTTCGTGTCTGCCATGACGTCTCGCTCCTCGTGGGTCGCTCGTCCGTGTTCGTTGTCACTGGCGGAAGGAGTCACTGGCGGAAGGTGTCGCAGCGCGCCATGTCGCCCGTGGTGTAGCCGGTGGTGAACCACTGCCGGCGCTGTGCCGCCGAGCCGTGCGTCCAGCTCTCCGGGGTGACCCGCCCCTGGAACCGCTCCTGGATGCGGTCGTCGCCGACCGCGGCCGCCGCGGACAGCGCGTCGTCGATGTCGGCCTGCGTCAGCTGCTTCAGCAGCGGCCGGCCCGTGGACTTCTCCGGTGTCGTCGTCGCGTGCCGCGCCCAGACCCCGGCGTAGCAGTCGGCCTGCAGCTCGACGCGGACCGCGGCGCTGCCGGCGCCGGTGCGCCGGTCCTGGGCGCGGCCGAGGGTGCCGGTCAGGTTCTGCACGTGGTGCCCGTACTCGTGCGCGACCACGTACGCCTGGGCGAAGGGCCCGCCGGTCGCCCCGAACTTCGTCTTCAGCTCGTCGAAGAAGCCCAGGTCCAGATAGACCTTGCGGTCGGCGGGGCAGTAGAACGGGCCGACCGCCGAGGAGGCGGCGCCGCAGGCGGTGCGGACCTGGCCGGTGAAGAGCACGGTCGAGGCGGGCGTGTACGTGCCGCCGCGGCGGGGGAGCTCCTGGCCCCAGAACGACTGGGCGCTGTTGACCACCGCGACGATCCGGCAGTCCTGGCGGGTGTTGGCGTCCTTGCCGCTGCGGCAGTCCCGGGCCACCTCGGCGTCCGTGCTCGGCGTCGGCCGCGGGCCGGACGGACCCGAGCCGATCCCGAGCTCCTGCGGGCCGATGCCGAAGAAGAGCCCCAGCAGCAGGGCCACCAGGCCCACGATGCCGCCGCCGATGGTGAGCCCGCCGCCCGGGATGCCGCCCCGCTGGTCCTCCACCTGGGAGGTGTCCAGGTCCGCGTCGTCGTCGAACTGCACGCGCCCACCGCCTCTCGCCGGTTCACGCTCTCCAGCCGGGGCCTTCCCACCCGAGTATCGGCGAATCCCCGTCCGGTCCACCGCTTGTGGCGCTCCCCGGCGCGTCCGCGCCGCCGCCGGCGCCCGCGCCCGTCCCGGAAAGCGGCTTGCGCGCCCCCGTTAGACTGGTCCGCATGGCATTCCTCCTCGTGCATTAGACGGCGTCGTACGACCTCAGCCCGTCCTTCCGCCGTCCATCCTGCCCAGGAGTAGAAACCCCGTGATCACCGCTTCCGGCCTCGAGCTGCGCGCCGGCGCACGTGTCCTCATCGAGTCCGCGTCCTTCCGCGTCGCCAAGGGCGACCGCATCGGCCTCGTCGGCCGCAACGGCGCCGGCAAGACCACCCTCACCAAGTGCCTCGCCGGCGAGGGCCTGCCCGCCGGCGGCACCATCAGCCGCTCCGGCGAGGTCGGCTACCTCCCGCAGGACCCCCGCACCGGCGACCTCGACGTGCTCGCCCGCGACCGCATCCTCTCCGCGCGCGGCCTGGACTCCGTCCTGCGCAAGATGCGCGAGAACGAGGACCGGATGGCGAACGGCAAGGGCGCCACCCGCGAGAAGGCGATGAAGAAGTACGAGCGCCTGGAGACGGAGTTCCTGACCAAGGGCGGTTACGCGGCCGAGGCGGAGGCCGCGACCATCGCCGCCAGCCTGGGCCTGCCCGACCGCATCCTCGCGCAGCCGCTGCACACGCTCTCCGGCGGTCAGCGCCGCCGCGTGGAGCTGGCGCGGATCCTCTTCTCCGACGCCGACGTCCTCCTCCTGGACGAGCCCACCAACCACCTCGACGCCGACTCCATCGCCTGGCTGCGCGACTACCTCAAGACCTACCGCGGCGGCTTCATCGTCATCTCCCACGACGTCGACCTCGTCGAGACCGTCGTCAACAAGGTCTTCTACCTGGACGCGAACCGCTCGCAGATCGACGTCTACAACATGGGCTGGAAGCTCTACCAGCAGCAGCGCGAGGCCGACGAGAAGCGCCGCAAGCGCGAGCGGCAGAACGCCGAGAAGAAGGCCGCCGCCCTCAACTCCCAGGCCGACAAGATGCGCGCGAAGGCCACCAAGACCGTCGCCGCGCAGAACATGGCCCGACGGGCCGAGAAGCTGCTGGCGGGCCTGGAGGCCGAGCGCGTCTCCGACAAGGTCGCCAAGCTGCGCTTCCCCGAGCCCGCGCCCTGCGGCAAGACCCCGCTGATGGCCGCGGGCCTGTCGAAGTCCTACGGCTCGCTGGAGATCTTCACCGACGTCGACCTGGCCATCGACAAGGGCTCCCGCGTCGTGATCCTCGGTCTCAACGGCGCCGGCAAGACCACGCTGCTGCGCCTGCTCGCGGGCACCGAGAAGCCCGACACCGGCGAGGTCACCCCCGGTCACGGCCTCAAGCTCGGCTACTACGCCCAGGAGCACGAGACCCTCGACCCGGACCGCACGGTGCTCGAGAACATGCGCTCCTCCGCCCCGGACCTGGACCTGGTCGAGGTGCGCAAGACGCTGGGCTCGTTCCTCTTCTCCGGCGACGACGTCGACAAGCCGGCGGGCGTGCTCTCCGGCGGCGAGAAGACCCGACTGGCCCTGGCCACCCTGGTCGTCTCCTCCGCCAACGTGCTGCTGCTCGACGAGCCGACGAACAACCTCGACCCGGCCAGCCGCGAGGAGATCCTGGGCGCCCTGCGCACGTACAAGGGCGCGGTCGTGCTCGTCACCCACGACGAGGGCGCCGTCGAGGCCCTCGAGCCCGAGCGCATCATCCTGCTGCCCGACGGCGTCGAGGACCTGTGGGGCCCGGACTACGCCGACCTCGTGGCGCTGGCCTGACCTGCCGGGCCGTGCGGCCGGAGGCCGGGGCGGGCTCTTGATCAGTCCCGTCCCGATCATTCGGCCGAGGCGTGATCCATCATCTGAGTGAGGGCGGCTCGTACCGCCATGCCACCGGGTGCTCCGGCGCACGCGCTGTGCGAGGTGCCGGGCGCCGTTTGCGCCGTGCATGTCAGTGCCCCCGCCTGACCTGCCCGTTCACCGCGCCACCCGTACGGCCGTACGAGCCGGACTCGACGGAATCGCCTGCTCCGGGCGCCGTCGTGGCCGGAAAACGCGGGAACTTCTTCCCGGAGACTTCGCATCGACCTTGCCGAATGGGTGGCCAGGAGGCCGCCTAGGGGTGATCATGAGAGACAAGAGGCGCATCTCCCATGAGGAGGCACGGGTGGCCGAGACTCTGAAGAAGGGCAGCCGGGTGACCGGCGCCGCGCGCGAAAAGCTCGCGGCAGACCTGAAGAGGAAGTACGACTCCGGTGCGAGTATCAGGGCGCTGGCCGAAGAGACCGGTCGCTCCTACGGCTTCGTTCACCGGATGCTCAGCGAATCCGGCGTGGTCCTGCGCGGCCGCGGCGGTGCAACGCGCGGCAAGAAGGCCGCCTCGGCCTGACGCCGCGCACCTGCAGCAAGGACAGTCAGGACAGTGCCACCCGGTCGGCCGACCGGCCGTCCGGGTGGTTACTGTGCAGTCAACATAAGCGACTGCGGCCGATTCGGAGGCCCCCATGACTGCCCGCGAGACCCTGCTCGACCAGGACGGCGTACAGCTCACCGTCGAAGACGCGGTTGCGACCGTCACGCTCGCCAACTCCGCCAAGCGCAACGCCCAGTCGCCCGCGCTGTGGCGGGCGCTGACCGAGACGGGCCGGCTGCTGCCGGGTGCCGTGCGGGTCGTGGTGCTGAGGGGCGAGGGCAAGTCCTTCTCCGCCGGCCTCGACCGGCAGGCGTTCACGCCCGAGGGCTTCGACGGCGAGCCGTCGTTCCTCGACCTCGCGCGCGGCACGGACGAGGCGCTCGACGCCGAAATCGCCGCGTACCAGGAGGCGTTCACCTGGTGGCGGCGCAACGACATCGTCTCCATAGCCGCCGTGCAGGGCCATGCCATCGGCGCGGGCTTCCAGCTCGCCCTCGCCTGCGACCTGCGCGTCTGCGCGGACGACGTCCAGTTCGCAATGCGCGAGACCAGCCTCGGGCTGGTGCCCGACCTCACCGGCACCCACCCGCTCGTCTCGCTCGTCGGCTACGCCCGCGCGCTGGAGATCTGCGCCACCGGGCGCTTCGTCCACGCCGGCGAGGCCGAGCGCATCGGCCTCGCCAACGTCGTCGTCCCCCTCACGGAACTGACCGCCGCCACCGAGGACTTGGCCGCCGCCCTGCTCGCGGCGCCGCGGGACGCCGTCATCGAGACCAAGGCCCTGCTGCGCGGCGCGTCCGGTCGTACGTACGAGGAGCAGCGCGTCGCCGAGCGCGCGGCGCAGGCGCGCCGCCTGCGCGACCTCGCGGGCCTCGGGGAGTAGCCCCCGGCGCCACCACTCGAACGGCGGGCTCCGGCCGTACTTCCCTTCTTTCGCCCAAGCGGGACGCATCGACCCGGCCTAAGGTGGCAGAAGGACGGGAGGACCGGAGAGAGGCGATCGATATGACCGACACCGGAAGCCAGACCGGCCAGAGCCCGCTCAAGCCCGCCGCCGCGGCAGAGCGGCGGGCCGGCAAGG
>KL569418.1:89208-91682 GCA_000715685.1 Streptomyces lilacinus | reverse complement strand
CCCCCGCCGAGCGGGGCCGCACCACCATCGCCGACGGCGTCGTGGAGAAGATCGCGGGCCTCGCCGCCCGCGACGTGGTGGGCGTCCACGCCCTGGGCAGCGGCCTGGCCCGCACCTTCGGCGCCGTCCGCGACCGCGTGCCCGGCGGCGGCAGGTCCGTCACCCGAGGGGTGAAGGCGGAGGTCGGCGAGGTCCAGACGGCCCTCGACCTCGAGCTCGTCGTGGTCTACGGCGTCGCCATCGCGGACGTGGCGGGCGACGTGCGGGAGAATGTCATTGCGGCGGTGGAACGCATGACCGGCCTCGAGGTCGTCGAGGTCAACATCGCCGTGACGGACGTCAAGCTGCCGGACGAGGAAGAGGAAGAGCCCGAGCCCAGGATCCAGTGATCCGGACCGAGATCCGGTGAGGAGCGCGTGATGAGCATGGCGGTGGCCGGCATGATCGCCGGCATGGCCCTCGGATTCGCCGGCTACTTCGGCGGATTCGGAGCCTTCCTGCTGGTGGCGGCGCTCGGCGCCGTCGGCTTCATGGCCGGGCGCTTCCTGGACGGCGACCTCGAGCCCGGCGAGTTCTCCCGCCTCCTCCGGCCGCGCGAGCGCGACGGACGCGGGAGGTAGGAGGTGCGGGGAGGACGCGCGGTGGAGCCCGCCGAGCGCGGCGCGACCCGCATCGCCGACCGCGTCGTCGCGAAGATCGCCTCCCAGGCGGCGCGCGAGGCGCTCGTCGCCACGGCCCCGGACGGCCACGAGCCCCCGTACGCCGCCGTCGTCGTCCACGACGGCTCGGCCCGCGTCCGGGTCACCGTGGAGCTGGACTACCCCGCCGACATCGGCGCCCGCTGCCGGGCCGTGCGGGAGCGGGTCGTCGAGCGCGTACGGGGCCTGGCCGGCATGGACGTCCCGGAGGTCGTGGTCACCGTGGAGCGGCTGCACTCGCCGCACACCGTCCGCGGGAGCGGGGAGCGGGTGCGATGAGCGGCACCGCGCCCGTCTCTCTCGAGAAGACGACCGGGGAGCGGCCCGGCCCCGCGATCCGGGACCACCGCTTCTGGTCCGCCCGCCGCCTGCCCGCCGCGCTCGTCGCCGCCGCCGTGGTGGCCGGCGCCGGGCTCCTCCTCTACGACGTCGCGGCCGTACGGGCCGGGCACCCCGCCATGAGCTGGCGCCGCCGCCTCGCCCACGCGCTGGCCACCGTCCCCCTGCACAACGGCTGGATCGTCGCGGGTGCCGTGCTGTCCGTCCTCGCCGGCCTCTGGCTGATCCTGCTGGCCCTCACCCCGGGTCTGCGCCGCGTCCTGCCCATGCGGCGGGAGGCCGGCGACGCCACCGGCCACGTCCACGCCGCCCTCGAGCGCAGGGCGGCGGCGCTGATCCTGCGCGACCGGGCGCTCGAGGTGTCCGGCGTACGGTCCGTACGCGTCGACGTCGGCCGCCACGTGGTGCGCGCCCGCGCCGTATCCCACTTCCGCGACCTCGACGAGGTGCGCACGGACGTCAACTCCGCCCTCGCCGACGGCGTCCGCGCACTGGGCCTCGCCCGGGAACCGTCCCTGTCCGTGCACGTCCGCCGGCCGGCGAAGGAGTGACGCCACGGTGCTCAGGACCGTCAACCGGATACTGATCGGCCTCGCCGGCCTCCTCCTCGTGGCCCTCGGCGCCGCCGTCCTCGTCGGGGCCCTGGACCTGGGCCGGCACTGGGACTTCACCCTGCCCTCGAGCTGGCCCTTCGACGGCCCGGACGACGTCCTGCTCACCCGCGCCGAACGTCAGAAGTGGCGCGCCCGCGACTGGTGGTGGCCCTCCGTCATCACGGGACTGACCGTCGTCGTGCTGCTGTCCCTGTGGTGGCTCCTCGCCCAGGCCCGCCGCCGGCGACTGCGCGAGGTGGTCGTCGTGAGCGACGGCGGCGAGGTGATCCTCGTACGCGGCCGCGCCCTGGAGGACGCGATGGCGGCCGAGGCCTCCGCCCTGGACGGCGTCTCCCACGCCCTGGTCACCCTGACCGGCCGCCGCACAGCCCCCGAGGCCCGCATCACCGTCGCCCTCGCCCCCCGGGCGACACCGGCCACGACCCTGACCCGCCTCCGGGACGAGGTCCTGCGCCACGCCCGTACCTCGGCGGGCCTCGCCCGCCTCCCGGCGGAGGTACGGCTGAGGGCGGTGCGGCACCGCGCGGAGCGGGTGGGGTGAGGCGGACGCCGGGGGCCTGCTCGTTGTGCAGCACCTTGGCGATCGTCAGCCGCGCCGTCTCTCCGGGCGGCTCCGCCGGAACCGTTCAGCAGTCCGGGCCCGGGTCGACGGACACGCGCCGACCCGGGCCCGTTCGCCTCACGGCGGGGAGCTACGGAGTCACGACACGATCGTCCAGCGCTGACGGGCGTCGTCGCTGCAGGTCTGGATCGTCACGTAGCCCGTCTCCCGCGCCGAGGGCACCAGGCACAGGTGCGCCTGTCTCTTATACACATCTCTGAG
>KL569418.1:86295-88920 GCA_000715685.1 Streptomyces lilacinus | reverse complement strand
GCGGTGGCCCGTGCCGTCGGCCCTGGCGCCGCGGTCGTCGCAGTCGTGCAGCACGGAGCGCTCGCCGGGACGGGGCTGGCGGGTGTCCAGGATGTCGACGCACCGTCCGCCGCCGCGTCCCTTGAGCCGGACGAGGTTGTCGCCGCTGCCGGCGTAGTGGATGTCCCATCGCTGCGTGCTGACCTCGTTGCGCCGGCGAGTGGTCAGCGGGGTGCCGTCTCGGCTGTTCCCCCCGAACTGGTCCAGGTAGAGGCCGTTCCACGCGCGCAGCCGGACCCGCTCCTCCTTGTCCTCCCACGCGCGCTCGGGTACCGCGCGGGAGTTGTCCCACCACTGCTGGGCGGGGAGGTCGCCGCACGGGAAGGCCACGACCGACGTCTCGTTCCCCGTGCCGGTCAGGCACAGGTTCGGGTGACGGGAGTTGTGCCAGCGGAGCGGGCCGCCGGGCGCGCCCGGGTCCTCGGGGTGCCACTGGGCCTCGGGCGACTCGCACGACAGCATGAGGACGGGGCCCCACGGCACGATGGGATTGACGCCGGGGCACGCCTCGTCGGCGGCGAGGGCGGCGCGGCCCTCGAGGGCGCCGGACGCGGCTCGGGGGCTGTTGCCGTGGGCGAAGCGGTACCAGTGCCCCCGCACGGTGTCCACACGGAACCGCTGCCGGGCGTTGTACGCCTGCAGGCGGGTGGTCACACGGCCGCGGTTGTTCGGAACGTCGAGGACCAATCCGGTCTGGGCGTTCTCGAGGGCGGAGGAGAAGTTGTGCGCCGGGCCGTCGGGCGCGGCCGGTACGGGGCTGGGGGCCGGTTCGAACTGGACGGGGTAGTGGTCCGAGCCGCGCCCCGCGGGGATGTCCGCGTTGAACCGGGGCGTGCCGCGCGTGATGGCGTAGTCCAGTTCGCCGCCCCGCTGATGGGTGGAGCGGTGGGGCCGGGCCAGTTGCTCGTCGGGCCGCAGGCGGAGGGTCTGCTCCCGGGCCTGCCGGTCGGTGCGGTTGCGGATGTCGAGGTTGAAGTCGCCGACCATGACCCAGTTCTCGCCGGCCCGGGCGGCGGCACGGATGCGCCTGAGCAGGGGAGCCACGTCCGCGCCGCGCGCGTGGACGTTGTAGTAGACGGTGTTGCCGAACCGGACGCCGAGGGCGCGGCGGTAGCGGTATTCGTTGCGGGGCTCGTCCCGGTTGTACAGCGGGTTCTCGATGACGCGGACCTCGTCCGCGCGGGCGTGGATGACCACCGCCAGGTTGACCCGGCCGCCTCGCCAGCGGTCCCGTCCCGTGGTGCTGTCGCGCTGCGGGTCGGTCTGGAGGAAGTACACGTGGCGGGTGTGGTGGCGGTACCGCCACACCGTGTGGTTCACGTGGTCCGGCAGGCCCGCCGGGAACGGGCCGGGGATGCGGATCGACTCACCGACGCCGTGGCGCTGGTGTGCCGCGGGGGGCGGCCCGTTGCCGGCCTCCTGGAGGGCGACCACCTGGTGGCGCATCGTCAGCGGGCCGACCTCGCCGTTCCAGCGCAGCCCGTTGTCGGAGCCCTGCATGTTGTAGGTGGCGAAGGGCAGGCTGCCGGATGACGCCGGGGCCGCCGGCTTCGCCGGCCGGTCGGCCGCCCACACCGTGGAGCCGCCCGCCTCCGGGGCGGCGCCGACCAGCAGCCCGGCCGCCAGCAGGGCGGAGGTGAGGGCCGCCGTCAGCCGTGATCCGCGCGGTCCGGGGCGGGCCTTGGCGCGCGGCGGCGGTAACGATAAACGCATCGTGATCTCCTTGCGGATCGATCGGGTGCGAACAACCGCAGGAACGATCCGTTCACTTTTGGAAGACCCGCGTCAAGAGCCCCTCGCGCGCCACACGCTCCCCGTGGGCGAGCGATTCGGCCGAGCGCCGGCCCGCCGGCCTGGACATCCCGCCGTGAGGACCTCGTGTACGAGCGCCATCGGGTCGGGGTCGGCGTCGGCTGAATCGGACGACCCCGGCCCCGCCCGGGTCGTCCACCGGGCGGGGCCGGGATCCCGCCCCACCCCGCCCCGGCCTCGCCGCAGGTCAGGGTGAGTTGACGGCCCCTCGCGGGCCGTGGTGGACTGCCGAGGCCAAACGGCGACAGCAGAGGAAGCCGGTGCGAATCCGGCGCGGTCCCGCCACTGTCACCGGGGAGTGTCCTCTCATACGCATGGCCACGGCGCGAGCCGGAAGGCCGGGGGCGACGCGGATCCGGGAGCCAGGAGACTCTGGTCGCCGGTCACGTCGAGCCGGGGCGCGGACCCTGAGTGAGGACATACATCGGCCATGCCCTTTCGCGGTTTCGCGTGCGGTGCCGCCCTCGGCTTCGCCTGCGACCTCGTCCTCGGCGATCCCCGCCGCGGTCATCCCGTGGCCGCGTTCGGCCGTGCCGCGCACGCCGTGGAGCGGCGCCTGTGGCGTGACCATCGCGGCTGGGGCGCGCTGCACACCGCGCTGTGCGCCGGTGGCGCCGCCGCCGGTGCCGCGCTGGCCGCCCGGGGCGCGCGGCGCTCCCGCGCGGCGGACGTCGCGCTGACCGCCGCCGCCACCTGGGCCGTGCTCGGCGGGACCTCGCTGGGCCGCGAGGCCCGGGCCGTCGGCGGCGCGCTGGCCGCCGGGGACCTCGAGGT
>KL569418.1:82710-86047 GCA_000715685.1 Streptomyces lilacinus | reverse complement strand
ATGTGTATAAGAGACAGCACCTGTGCGGGCGCGACCCGCAGGCCCTCGACGCGCAGCAGATCGCGCGGGCCGTCGTCGAGTCCGTCGCCGAGAACACCTCCGACGCCGTGGTCGGCGCCCTGGTCTGGGGCGCCCTGGCCGGCGTACCGGGCCTGGTCGGCTTCCGCGCGGTCAACACCCTGGACGCGATGGTCGGCCACAAGTCGCCCCATTACCGGCGCTTCGGCTGGGCCTCCGCCCGGCTCGACGACGCCGTCGGCTGGCCCGGCGCCCGCCTCACCGCCGCCCTCACCGTGCTCGCCGCCCCCGACCAGCGCGGCGCCCTGCGGGTTGCCCGGCGCGACGCCTCCCGCCACCCGAGCCCCAACGCCGGCCCGGTGGAGGCCGCCTTCGCCGGTGCCCTCGGCGTGCGCCTCGGCGGCACCCTCGCCTACGCGGGCCGCATCGAGCACCGCCCCGTCCTGGGCGCGGAGAACCGGCCGGTGCGCACGGCCGACATCGAGCGCGCGGTGCGCCTCTCGCGCCGTGTGTCGCTGCTCGCGCTGGGTGCGGCGGTCGGCGGCCGCGTACTGGGCAGCCTTGTGAGGACGGCCACGACGACGGCCGCCAGGAGGAGGAACGACCGGTGACATCACGAAGGGGCGGGGGCCTGCTGGTGGCCGGGACCACCTCGGACGCGGGCAAGAGCGTGGTGACGGCCGGCATCTGCCGCTGGCTGGTCCGCAAGGGCGTCAAGGTCGCGCCGTTCAAGGCGCAGAACATGTCGCTCAACTCGTACGTGACGCGCGACGGCGCGGAGATAGGGCGCGCACAGGCCATGCAGGCCGCGGCTGCGCGCGTCGAGCCGAGCGCCCTGATGAACCCGGTGCTCCTCAAGCCCGGCGGCGACCGCAGCAGCCAGGTCGTCCTCATGGGCAAGCCGGTCGGCGAGCTCAGCGCCCGCGGCTACCACCAGGGCCGCCAGGAGCAGTTGTTCGGCACGGTGACGGAGTGCCTGGAGGAGCTGCGCCGTACGCACGACGCGGTCATCTGCGAGGGCGCCGGCAGCCCGGCCGAGATCAACCTGCGCCGCACCGACATCGTCAACATGGGCATCGCGCGAGCGGCCCGGCTGCCGGTCGTCGTGGTCGGCGACATCGACCGGGGCGGCGTCTTCGCCTCCTTCTTCGGCACGACCGCGCTGCTGTCCCGCGAGGACCAGGAACTGATAGCCGGCTACGTCGTCAACAAGTTCCGCGGCGACGTCTCCCTGCTCGAACCGGGGCTCGACATGCTGCACGGCCTCACCGGCCGTCCCACGGTCGGCGTCCTGCCGTTCGCCCACGGCCTCGGCATCGACGAGGAGGACGGCCTGCGGGTGTCCCTGCGCGGCGCGGTCCGCGAGTCGGTCGTGGCGCCGCCGCACGGCGCGGACATTCTGCGGGTCGCGGTCTGCGCGGTGCCGCTGATGTCCAACTTCACGGACGTCGACGCGCTGGCGGCCGAACCGGGCGTGGTCGTCCGGTTCGTGGACCGGCCGGAGGAGCTCGCCGACGCGGACCTGGTCGTGGTGCCGGGCACGCGCGGCACGGTCCGGGCGCTGGCGTGGCTGCGCGAGCGCGGCCTGGCGGACGCCCTGGCACGGCGGGCGGCCGAGGGCCGTCCGGTGCTGGGCATCTGCGGCGGCTTCCAGGTCCTGGGCGAGCGGATCGACGACGAGGTGGAGTCCCGCGCCGGCGTGGTCGACGGCCTGGGCCTGCTGCCGGTCCGCATCCGCTTCGCCGCGGAGAAGACACTGGCGCGGCCGACCGGGACCGCTCTCGGCGAAAACGTCGAGGGCTACGAGATCCACCACGGCGTCGCGGACGTGCGCGGCGGCGACGAGCCGTTCCTGGACGGCTGCCGGGTGGGCGCCGTCTGGGGCACGCACTGGCACGGCTCGCTGGAGAGCGACGGCTTCCGCCGCGCGTTCCTGCGTCGGGTCGCGGAGGCGGCGGGCCGGGCGTTCGTCCCGGCGCCGGACACGTCGTTCGCGGCGCTGCGGGAGGAACAGCTGGACCGGCTGGGAGATTTGATCGAGGAGCACGCGGACACGGATGCGCTGCTGCGGCTGATCGAGGACGGGGTGCCGGGCGCACTGCCGTTCATACCGCCGGGGGCACCGTGAGCGACATCCGTCGCCCGGCACCGCCGAACTCGCCGGCGGGGGCCGAGCACCGTCGCGGGTTCGGGGAGAGAAGCACCGCGCCCAGCCACATCCGTTCCCATGAAGGGGGTACCCACTGATGGCCTCGGCCACCTACCCGTTCGCCGCGATCGTCGGCATGGACAGCCTGCGGCTCGCGCTGCTGCTCAACGCCGTCTCCCCCGCCGTGGGCGGTGTGCTGGTCCGGGGTGAGAAGGGCACGGCGAAGACCACGACCGTCCGGGCCCTGGCCTCGCTGCTTCCCGCGGTGGAGACGATCGACGGGTGCCGCTTCTCCTGCGACCCGGCGGCCCCCGACCCCGCCTGCCCCGACGGGCCGCACTCGGGCGGGTCGGCCGAGAGCCGGCCGGCCCGCATGGTCGAGCTGCCGGTCGGCGCCTCCGAGGACCGCCTCGTCGGTTCGCTGGACATCGAGCGGGCCCTGGCCGAGGG
Source organism: Streptomyces lilacinus (assembly GCA_000715685.1). GTDB lineage: Bacteria > Actinomycetota > Actinomycetes > Streptomycetales > Streptomycetaceae > Streptomyces > Streptomyces lilacinus. The sequence goes on along the minus strand of KL569418.1, from coordinate 83,430 downwards.
TGTCAAGGCCTTCGAGCCCGGCCTCCTGGCCGCCGCGCACCGGGGCGTGCTCTACGTCGACGAGGTCAACCTCCTGGGCGACCACCTCGTGGACTCCCTCCTCGACGCGGCGGCCACCGGCTCGTCGTCCGTCGAACGCGAAGGCGTCTCCGTACGCCACGCGGCCCGCTTCCTCCTCGTGGGCACCATGAACCCCGAGGAGGGCGAGCTGCGCCCGCAGTTGCTGGACCGTTTCGGGCTGACCGTCGAGGTCGCGGCCTCGCGCGAGACCGAGGAGCGGGTCGAGGTCGTCCGGCGCCGGCTGGCGTACGACGAGGACCCGGTGGCCTTCGCCGCGAAGTGGGCGGCGGAGGAGGACGCGCTGCGCGAGCGCATCGCCGCCGCGCGGGCGCTGCTGCCGAGCGTCCGGCTCGGGGACGGCGCGCTGCGCCGGATCGCCGCGGTGTGCGCGGGCTTCGAGGTCGACGGCATGCGCGCGGACATCGTCACCGCGCGGACCGCGACCACGCTGGCCGCGTGGGCGGGGCGTACGGACGTGACGACCGAGGACGTACGACAGGCCGCGCTGCTGTCGCTGCCGCACCGGCGCCGGCGCAACCCCTTCGACGCCCCCGGCCTGGACGAGGACAAGCTCGACGAGATCCTGAACCAGTTCGAGGACGAGGACGAGGACCCCGAGCCGGAGCCGGAGCCGGAGGGCCTGTCTCTTATACACATCTC
>KL569418.1:81682-82494 GCA_000715685.1 Streptomyces lilacinus | reverse complement strand
GTGTATAAGAGACAGGCCCCGACGGCGGCGGTCAACCCCCGCACGACAGCGGCGGCGGCGACGGTGACGCCGCCGGTCCGGGCACCCCCGACGTACCGTCCCAGCGCCGGGAGCCCGGGACGACTCCCGCCGAGCAGCAGGACTCCCCCGCGCCCCGATCCGGCCACGGTGAGGCACCCGAGGCGGCCGCCGTCGCCGCGGCGGAACCCTTCCGCACCCGGCGCTTCGACGTGCCCGGCCTCGGCGAGGGCGCCGACGGGCGGCGCTCGCGCGCCCTGACCGCGCACGGGCGTACGACGGGGGCGCGCCGCCCGCGCGGGGGCGCCCTCTCCAAGCTGCACCTGGCCGCCACCGTGCAGGCCGCCGCCCCGCATCAGCGGGCCCGGGGCCGCAGCGGTCCCGGGCTGCTGGTGCGCCGCGACGACCTGCGCGAGGCGGTGCGCGAGGGGCGCGAGGGAAACCTGGTGCTGTTCGTCGTGGACGCTTCCGGCTCCATGGCGGCCCGCAAGCGGATGAGCGCGGTCAAGGGCGCGGTGCTGTCGCTGCTCCTGGACGCGTACCAGCGCCGCGACAAGATCGGCATGGTCACCTTCCGCGGTGCCGGCGCCGAGGTGGCGCTGCCCCCGACGTCGTCCGTGGAGGCGGGCGCGGCGCGGCTGGAGAAGCTCCCGACCGGCGGCCGCACGCCGCTGGCCGCCGGCCTGCTGCAGGCCCACGAGGTGCTGCGGGTGGAGCGGATGCGGGACCCCTCGCGCCGTCCGCTGCTGGTCGTCGTCACCGACGGGCGGGCCACGGGCTGTCTCTTATACACA
>KL569418.1:79673-81423 GCA_000715685.1 Streptomyces lilacinus | reverse complement strand
TGTGTATAAGAGACAGCTCCGGTACGGCCTCGGTCGTGGTGGACTGTGAGTCCGGGCCGGTACGGCTGGGGCTGGCGGGCGAGCTGGGCCGGTCGCTCGGCGGACCGGTGGTCACCCTCGACGATCTGCGCGCGGACAGTGTCTCCGCGCTTGTACGTACCGTACGCACCACGCACACCAGGAGGGCCGCGTAATGCCCAAGGGACAGCCGACCGTCGTCCCGGACGACGGACTCACCACCCGCCAGCGCCGCAACCGGCCGCTGGTGTTCGTCCACACCGGCATCGGCAAGGGCAAGTCCACCGCCGCCTTCGGGCTGGCGCTGCGGGCGTGGAACCAGGGCTGGCCGATCGGGGTGTTCCAGTTCGTGAAGTCGGCCAAGTGGAAGGTCGGCGAGGAGAACGCGCTGCGCGTGCTCGGCGCCTCCGGCGAGGGCGGGACCGTCGACTGGCACAAGATGGGCGAGGGCTGGTCCTGGATCCAGCGCGACGCCGAGCAGAGCAACGAGGACAAGGCCCGCGAGGGCTGGGAGCAGGTCAAGCGCGACCTGGCCGCCGAGACGTACAAGCTCTACGTGCTCGACGAGTTCGCCTACCCGATGCACTGGGGATGGGTGGACACCGACGAGGTGATCGAGGTGCTGCGCGACCGCCCGGGCACCCAGCACGTCGTCATCACCGGCCGCAACGCCCCGCAGAAGCTCATCGACCACGCGGACCTGGTGACGGACATGTCGAAGGTCAAGCACCCCATGGACACCGGCCAGAAGGGCCAGCGGGGCATCGAGTGGTGAGTACGCGCATCCCCCGCCTGGTCGTCGCCGCGCCGGCGTCCGGCAGCGGCAAGACCACGGTGGCCACGGGACTGATGCGGGCCTTCGCCGACGCGGGGCTCGCGGTCTCCCCGCACAAGGTGGGCCCGGACTACATCGACCCGGGCTACCACGCGCTGGCGACGGGCCGCCCGGGCCGGAACCTGGACGCCTTCCTGTGCGGCCCCGAGCGAGTGGCCCCGCTGTTCCTGCACGGGGCGGCGGGCTGCGACCTGGCGATCGTCGAAGGCGTGATGGGCCTGTACGACGGCGCGGCCGGGCAGGGCGAGCTGGCGTCGACGGCGCACGTGGCGAAGCTGCTGCGGGCACCGGTGGTGCTCGTCGTCGACGCGTCGTCGCAGTCGCGGTCGGTGGCGGCACTGGTCCACGGCTTCGCCTCCTGGGACCCGGAGGTACGGGTCGCGGGGGTCATCCTCAACAAGGTCGGCTCGGACCGCCACGAGGCGCTGCTGCGGGAGGCGCTGGACGAGTCGGGGGTGACGGTGCTGGGCGCCGTGCGGCGGGCGGAGCGGATCCACACGCCGTCGCGCCACCTGGGCTTGGTGCCGGTCGCGGAGCGGCAGGCGGAGGCCGTGGACGCGGTGGCCGCCTTCGCGGCCCGCGTGCGAGAGGGGTGCGACCTGGAGGCCCTGCTGGCCTTGGCGCACAGCGCCCCACCACTCCCGGACGAGCCCTGGGACCCCGCGTTGTGGGCAGGCGTTCCGCAGGGCGATGGGGGTACCTCCCATGCCGTTCAGGCTATGGGGGAGGGTGGGCACAACGCGACCACCGGGCCGCACCCGACCGGTGCCCCCGTCGTGGCCGTGGCCGGCGGTGCCGCGTTCACCTTCTCGTACGCCGAGCACACGGAACTGCTGCGCGCCGCCGGCGCGGAGGTGGTCACCTTCGACCCCCTCCGCGACGAGCGGCTCCCGGCCG
>KL569418.1:77832-79384 GCA_000715685.1 Streptomyces lilacinus | reverse complement strand
CGCCTCCCTCGCGCCATCAGAGATGTGTATAAGAGACAGGATGTACGCCCCGGAGCTGTCCGCCAACGAGCGCCTGCGCGAGGCGGTGGGGGAACTGGCCCGGTCCGGGGCGCCGATCGCCGCCGAGTGCGCGGGGCTGCTCTACCTGGCCCGGTCCCTCGACGGGAAGCCCATGTGCGGCGTGCTGCCCGCCGACGCCCGCATGGGCGAGCGGCTCACCCTCGGCTACCGCGAGGCCGTGGCGATCGCGGACAACGTCCTCGCCCCGGCCGGCACCCGCGTGCGGGGCCACGAGTTCCACCGCACGGTGATCGAGCCGACGGCCGGCGACACCCCGGCGTGGGGGTTCACGCACCCCCGGCGCCGAGTCGAAGGCTTCGCGCTCGGCAACGTCCACGCCTCGTACCTGCACGTGCACTGGGCCGGAGCCCCCGGCACCGCCGCCCGCTTCGTCGCGGCCGCGGCGGGCCGGACATGAGCGCCCTCTTCGTCGGCGTCGGCACCTGCCGCGCCGTGGACGCCGACGAGGTGCTGGCCCTCATCCAGCAGACAATTGCCCAGGCCGGCCCCGGCACCGTCGCCGCCCTCGCCACCGTCGACGCCCGCGCCGCCGAGCCCGGTCTGCTGGCCGCCGCGGCCCGCCTCGGCGTGCCGCTCACCGCGTACGGAGTGCACGAGCTCGCCGCACAGCCCGTGCCGCACCCCTCCGAAGCCGCCCGCAGGGCACTCGGCACGCCCGGCGTCGCCGAGGCGGCCGCGCTGCTGGCGGCCGGGCCCGGCGGGGAGCTCGTCGTGGGGAAGCGGAAGTCCGCGCAGGCCACGTGCGCCGTCGCGCGCCGCCCCGCCTGACACGAGCGGACGGACCCTCAGTACGGTGGAGCGACTGCCCCTGCCCCACCCGAGCCGGAAGAGAGCTGTCCGCGGCCATGCACACATCCCCGGAACCCGACCTGCGCCACCACGGTGACGCCGAAGTACGGGGCATGGGCGCGGAACTGACCGACCTCGCCGTCAACGTGCGGGCCGACACGCCCCTGTCTCCCATAGCCGAGTCGATCGGCTCGCTCGCCGCGTACCCGGACGGTCGGGCGGCCCGGCGCGCGGTGGCCGCGCGGCACGGGCTGCCGGAGGAGCGGGTGCTGCTGACGGCCGGCGCGGCCGAGGCGTTCGTGCTGCTGGCGCGGGCCCTGCCGGTGCGCCGGGCGGTGGTGGTGCACCCGCAGTTCACCGAGCCGGAGGCGGCGCTGCGGGACGCGGGGCATGCGGTGGAGCGGGTGGTGCTGGACGCGGAGGACGGCTTCCGCTTCGATCCGCGCGCGGTGCCCGGGGACGCGGACCTGGTGGTCGTCGGCAACCCCACCAACCCCACCTCCGTGCTGCACCCGGCCCGCGCCCTGGCCCGGCTCGCCCGCCCGGGGCGGACCCTGGTGGTGGACGAGGCGTTCATGGACGCGGTGCCGGGCGAGCGGGAGTCGCTCGCCGCCCGCACGGACCTGCCGGGCCTGGTCGTCCTGCGCAGCCTCACCAAGACCTGGGGCTGTCTCTTATACAC
>KL569418.1:73821-77582 GCA_000715685.1 Streptomyces lilacinus | reverse complement strand
GTGTATAAGAGACAGAGGCTGCGCATCGGCTACGTGCTCGCCTCGCCCGGCACCGTGGCCGCGCTGGAACGGGCCCAGCCCCTGTGGCCGGTGTCGTCGCCGGCACTGGCGGCCGCCGAGGCGTGCAGCGCTCCGGCGGCGCTCGCCGAGGCGGAGGACGCCGCAAGTGAGGTCGCCGCCGACCGGGCCCATCTGGCGGCCCGGCTCGCGGAGTTCGCGGAGGTGACCGTGTGCGGGCCGGCGGCCGGCCCGTTCCTGCTGATACGGCTGCCGGGCGCGGCGGCCGTACGGAACCGGCTGCGCGGCCTCGGCTTCGCGGTGCGGCGGGGGGACACGTTCCCGGGCCTGGGTCCGGACTATCTCCGACTGGCGGTCCGGGACCGTGCGACCACCGACCGCTTCGTCTCCGCGCTGGGCAAGGTCCTCGCAGAGAAGTAAGGGCCGGCCTCAGCCCCTCCTGGCGCTCCGCCGTCGCGCCGCGACGAGCGCTCCCCCGCCGCCGACCACCAGCAGCCCGGCCGCCCCGGCGAGGTACGGCGTGGCGGAGCTGCCGCCGGTCTCGGCGAGGTCCGCTCCGGCGGACTCGGCGGACTTTCTGGCGACGGTCTGCGGCTTGGCGTCCGCGGCCGGGGTCGCAGACGCGCCGGTCGCACCAGGAGCGCCCTCGTGCCTGCCGGGATCGGCCGGCGTCTCGCAGCTCGCGCGGACGAGCGTCACCCTGCCCACGACCTTCGCCACGCCCAGCGCCAGCGGGTCGACGGAGACGTCCAGCTCGAGTGCGGTGGCGGCGGCCGTACGGGAGGTGGTCGCCGTCTTCGACAGGTCCAGCCGGACCTCGCCGACGCCGGGCACCGTCACCTTCGTCGTACCGGCCGAGCTGAGGGTGGCCTTCTTGCCGAGCACGGTGACGCTGCCGAGGACGTTCGCCCGTGCGGTGGGCTTCTTGCCGGTCTCGCACACGGCCTCGGCCGTGACCTGCTTGACCGCGATCAGCGAGCGCAGCGGCAGGCCGGGCAGGTGGACGGTGGCGTTGACGACGTCGGCGTACCCCTTTGCCGCTGTGCGGTCGGCCGTGGCGCGGGCGGTGGCGGTGTCGGCGCGCAGGAGGTTGACGGGCTTTCCACCCTCGATTCCGTCGAGGGTGACGCTGAGCGCGGTCTTGGAGGCGTCCGCGGGCGCGTGGACGTCGTTGAGGCCGGCGTTGACGGGGATGTGCGCGGCCCGGCCGAGGAGCGACAGGTCGAGTCCGGTACGCAGGACGGTGGCGTCGGCGGTGCCGTTGTCCGTGGCGTACGCGGGTGTCGCGCCCAGGGCGAGGGCGGTGGCCGTGCCGGTGGCGGCGAGCGCCGCGGCCAGGGCGGTGAACCGGCGTGCGGGCATGCCGAAGGAGGAGCTGGTGGTGCTGAACACGTGTGTGGAACCCCCACGGGAGAAAGGAGCCGCCGGCGCGCCAATGGGGGACATCGCGCGCCGACGGCCTCGACCCCGCAATGTTCGATCACGGGAGGGTGAACCGGTCGATTCCTGAAGGGAGTTCACTCCAAAGGATGGGTTTCGCGCGCGCCTTCGATTCATATAGCGCAGGGGTGAATTTCCGCCACATCAGCAGGAGGAGGATGATCAGGCTGTGACAGCAGCGATACCCCGGCGCACCTGGTCCACCGTCAAGCTCGCGACGGCGGGTGTGCTGGTCGAAATGCCGCTCGTGTACCTGGGCCTGTGCGTCTGGGGGATGTCGCAGCCCGTTCCGGAGGGCGAGCCGGGGCCCGACAGCCCCGCCCTGGCAGTCTTCGCGCTGCCGGTCCTCCTGCCGGTCGCGGCCGCCGTGGCCTTCTCCTCGCCGTCGCCCTCGTCCTGCCCACCGCCGCCCTGGCGCGGCGCGCGGGAACGCGCGGGGGCGGTGCGGGGGCCTGGTGGTGGGTGCCGCCCGCGGCCGCCGTGGTGACCGCGGTCCCGGTCGGCGCGGTGAGCCTGCTGATCGCGCTGCTCGGCGGGACCGTGCCGACGCCGTCGGTCTGTCTGTGGTGCTGGTTCGCGCTCGCCACGGTGACCGCGCCCGTCGCCCTGCTGACCCGCTTCTCGGACCGCCGCGCCGCCGCCGGGCTGCCGCCCCTGCGGAGCCGCGCCGTGCTGGGCGGGGGCTGCGCGGGGACGCTCGCGCTGCTCGTGCTCACCATCGGGGCGGCCGCCGCACTGGAGACCACGCACGGCTGACCGACCCCATAAGCCCCCTGCGGACCCCGCCCCGACCTCACGCCATCACGCGCCCCCGCAGCACCACCCGGCGCGGCGCCCCCAGCACGCGGACGTCCGCGCGGGGGTCGGCGTCGTAGACGACGAGGTCGGCGGGTGCTCCCTCCTCCAGGCCCGGGCGGCCCAGCCACTCCCGGGCGCCCCAGGACGCGGCCGACAGCGCCGCCGCCGCGGGGATGCCCGCCTTGACCAGCTCGGCGACCTCCTGCGCGACCAGCCCGTGGGGCAGCGAACCGCCCGCGTCCGTACCGACGTAGACGGGGATGCCCGCGTCGTGGGCGGCGCCGACCGTGGCGTAGCGGCGCTCGTGCAGGCGGCGCATGTGGTCCGCCCAGCGCGGGAACTTGCCCTCGCCGCCCGCCGCGAGGCGCGGGAAGGTGGCGATGTTGACGAGGGTCGGCACGATGGCCACGCCCCGCTCGACGAAGAGGGGGATGGTCTCCTCCGTCAGCCCCGTGGCGTGCTCGATACAGTCGATGCCCGCCTCGACCAGCGGCGCGAGGGTCTCCTCGGCGAAGCAGTGCGCTGTGACCCGGGCGCCCAGCCGGTGGGCCTCGGCGATGGCGGCCTCGACGGCGCCGCGCGGCCAGCAGGCGCTCAGGTCGCCGGTCTCGCGGTCGATCCAGTCGCCGACGAGCTTGACCCAGCCGTCGCCCCTTTTCGCCTCGCGCGCCACGTAGGCCACCAGGTCCTCGGGCTCGATCTCGTGCGCGTAGTTGCGGATGTAGCGCTTGGTGCGGGCGATGTGCCGGCCGGCGCGGATGATGCGCGGCAGGTCGTCGCGGTCGTCGATCCAGCGGGTGTCGGAGGGGGAGCCGGCGTCGCGCAGGAGCAGGGCGCCGGCGTGCCGTTCGGTCAACGCCTGCTTCTCGGTGGTCGGTTCGTCGACCGCGCCGTGCGCGTCGAGCCCGACGTGGCAGTGCGCGTCGACGAGGCCGGGCAGCGCCCAGCCCTCGATCGTGGTGACGTCCCGCGCCCCGGTCGGCCGGTCGAAGGTGATCCGTCCGCCGACCACCCACAGCTCGTCGCGGACCCCGTCGAGCGGGTCCGCGCCGACCAGTATCCGACCCTTGATGTGCAACACGCTGTCGTCCTTGGAGGCCATGCACGCACTGTACGAGCCCCCTCCTCCATGGTGCCGTCCCGTCCCCCGGGACGAGGCGGGCTCCGCCCCGCGGCGGAGGCGGTCCGCCGCGCAGGACGAGGCGCCGGGCACGCCGCCGCGGAAGCCTGGTCGCATGAGCCGAACGACAGCCCCCGCCCTCCCCGGCGGCCACGCCACCGCCCGCCGGGTCCTGCGGGCCGTGGCGATCAGCGCCTGCGTGCCGTACCTCTCCCTCAAGCTCGCCTGGATCGCGGGCAGCCGGATCGGCATCCCGGAGGGCAGCGTGCTGCTGGAGGAGGACGCGCTGCTCAAGGCGCTGAACGGCGTCACCGTGCTCATGGACGCCTGCGTCGTCGTCCTCGCCCTCCTGCTGACCCGCCCCTGGGGCTGTCTCTTATACACA
>KL569418.1:73255-73520 GCA_000715685.1 Streptomyces lilacinus | reverse complement strand
GTGTATAAGAGACAGATGTTCGGCGCGGTCGGCCTGCTGACGCCCATCATGGTGGGCTTCCCCCTCCAGCTCCTGATACGAGCCTTCGGGGGCCGCATCGCGTCGTCGACACCGGACGGCAGGCCGTTCCTCGACGCGTGGGTCTTCCCGGTGGTCTACGGCGGCTTCATCGTCCAGGGCCTGGCCCTCGGCGCGCTGTTCGTGCTCTACGCCCGTGAGCGGTGGGGACACCTGTGGCGCGGGCTGTCTCTTATACACATCTCTG
>KL569418.1:68580-72972 GCA_000715685.1 Streptomyces lilacinus | reverse complement strand
TGTATAAGAGACAGGCGCTGGCCGCGGCGGCCCTGACGACCGTGCCGGCGGCGACGCACCTGCTGTGGGCGACGGGGTCGACCGTCGGGCTGTCCCCGGCCCTGGCCGACCGGCACGCCTCCGACACCGCCGCCCAGGAGGCGACGTTCGTGCTGTACGCGGTGGCGGCCGCGGTCGGGCTCGTCCTCCTCGTGCTGCGCCGGGGCCGGGCCCTGCCGCTGTCCTGTCTCTTATACACATCGCTGTCGGTCCCGCTGCTGGCGGCCGGCGTGGGGTCGGCGGCGCTGAGCGGCTGGGGCGGCTGGCTGCTCCTCGGCTCGCTGACCGCCCTGGCCGGCGAGGACCGCGCCGCCACGCCCCTGATCCACGTCACCTACGCTGTGCAGGTGATCATCGGACTGCTGGTGCTGGCGGCCGGCGCCCGCTTCTTCGCCCGGCGCGCCGCGGCGCCGGACCCCGCCGCGTGACGGCCGCCCTCCGGCGCCTCGGGAGCGCCCTGCTGGGGCACCGCGCCCGGCTGCGCTGGGTGCACCTGCTGCTGGGCGGCGCCCTGCTGATGCCGTACTACCTGCTGACGAACACCGTCACAGGGCTGTTCATCCCCTCGACGAACATCTTCTTCTCCCCCACCGTCGCCTGGCAGCTGGCCATCCTCGTCCTGGCGATGGTCCCCGCCGCGATCACCGCGCTCCACCCCCTCGTACGCCCCATGGAGAGCGGCGCCGTGCGGGCGCTGTGCGGGGTGCCCGGGGACGCGCTGGCCGAGGGGCCGGGTCGGTCCTGGACGGCGCGCGGCCGGACGGCCGCCTGGTACGCGCTGCACCTGTTCTGCGGGGGCATCGTGAGCGGGATGTCGCTGGCGACGCCGCCGGCGGCGCTGTACCTGATCGCCGTACCCGTCGTGGGCGTCCCCGGCGACAAGGGGATGTGGATCGCCTTCTTCGACGGCCCGCGCGCCCTGCTGGCGCCGCTCGCCGGCTGCCTGTTGCTGATGCTGGTCCTCGGCACGTCCTGGGCGGCGGGCTCGCTGCTGGCGCGCTGCGCGCCCGTCCTGCTGGGGCCGACCGCCGCCGACCGGCTCGCGGCGGCCGAGGAGCACGCGCAGCGGCTGGCCCTGCGCAACCGCCTGGCGCGCGAGCTCCACGACTCGGTGGGCCACGCGCTGAGCGCGGTGACGCTGCAGGCGAGCGCCGCGCGCCGGGTCCTCGACGCGGACCCGGAGTTCGCCCGGCAGGCGCTGGCGGCGATCGAGGAGACCACGCGCGAGGCCGTCGGCGAACTCGACACCGTCCTCGGCCTGCTGCGCGAGGACGGCACCGCCTCGACCGCCCCCGCCCCCACCCTCGCCGACCTCGACGGCCTGCTGGACCGCACGCGCGCCGCGGGAGGCACCGTAGACGCCACCCTGCCCGACGGGCTCGACAAGGTGCCGGCGCACGTCTCCCGCGAGGCGTACCGCATCGTGCAGGAGGGCCTCGGCAACGCCCTGCGGCACGCGGGCCCGGTGCCCGTGCGACTGCTCGTCGTCATCGGTCACGACATGGAGGTCACCTTGGAGAACCCCGTACGGCCCGGCGCCGCACCCCGCCGCCCCGGCGGCGGCCGCGGCCTGATCGGCATAGCCGAGCGCGCCCGGCTGCTGCGCGGCAGCAGCTCCGCGGGCGAGCACGACGGCGTCTGGCGGCTGTCCGTCCGCCTGCCCCTGCGAGGAGAGGCCCGATGACCGGCGCTCCCCTGCGGATCCTGCTCGCCGACGACGAACGCCTGGTCCGCACGGCCCTGCGGGCCATCCTGGGCGCCGAGCCCGACCTCGAGGTCGTCGGCGAGGCCGCCACGGGCGCCGAGGCGGTGTCGCTGACGCGCGAACTGGCGCCCGACATCGTGCTGATGGACGTCCGGATGCCCGAGGTCGACGGCATCCGCGCCACCGAGCGGATCCTCGCCACCATGGAGACCCCGCCGCGCGTCGTCGTCGTGACGACCTTCGAGAACGACAGCTACGTCTACGACGCGCTGCGCGCCGGCGCCGCCGGCTTCCTCCTCAAGCGCGCGGGCGCCGACGAACTCGTCCGGGCCGTACGGGTCGTGGCCCACAGCGACTCGCTGCTCTTCCCCTCGGCCGTACGCTCCCTGGCGGCCGCCCACGCCCGCCGCCGACCCGAACGGGACGACGAGACGGCGCGGCTCCGGGCCCGCCTGTCGGACCGGGAGGCCGACGTCCTGCGCCTGATGACGACCGGCATGTCCAACGCCGAGATCGCCGACCGGCTCCACGTCGGCCCCGCCACGGTGAAGACACACGTGGCGGGGGTGCTCGCCAAGCTCGGCGTCCGCGACCGCACCCAGGCGGTCATCGCCGCCTACGAGACCGGCTTCGTCTCGCCGCGCTGAACCGCGGCGGCGCACGCGTGCACGGCCTCGGCCGGCACGGACACCTCGGGCGCGGCACCGCCGGGGAAGGCGAAGCGGCGCCGGTTGCAGCCGAAGGCCAGGCCCACGCTCGGGTCGGCGAAGGCCTGCGAAGGACCGCGCGCCCAGGAACGGGTACATGTCCGCGACCACGGCCGAGAAGCCCGGGCCGAAGGCGCCGTACACGCCGGCGACCAGGTCGTGCCCCGACGAGCGGATCTCGGCGAACCGCGCTGCGGTGTCGGCCGTGAGCAGCGGCTCCTTGCCGTCGACCCCGCTGATGGCCGCCGCGTACGTCTTGGCGAGCCCCCGGGCGGACGCCACGCCGCCCACGGATGGCCGGCCCGGCGGCGCGCACGGCACGCGAGTTGGGCAGCTCCTCGAGCACGGTGGGCTGCTCGGCCCCCAGTACGGGCGCTGGGCCGCCAACCGCTCGGCCATGACCCGGCCGTCGGCCAGCTCCTCGGGCGTGAAACCGCCGTCGACGCCCACGACGCCCGCGCGGTGGGCCAGCAGGTCCCGCAGCGTCACGTGCTCCTTGCCGCCGCGGCGAACTCCGGCCAGTAGTGGCGCACTCCTCGTCCAGGTCCAGGACCCCGTCCTGCACGAGCAGCGCGACGGCCAGGTGGGCCGCAGTCGAAGATCGATAACGCGGGAGCACAGCCCCACCGCGACGCGACTATTCCGGTGGCATTCGCCCTGCGGGTCATGGAACCGTAAAGCCCCACCACTCGTTACCCGGGGCATGACCGCTATGACACCCGGCTCGAACCTTCCGCTCTCCGTCGCCCGCGTGACGGTGGACGTCACCGCCCCGGTGCGGCTCGACGTGTCGGGCCTGCTGCTCACCGCCAACGGCAAGGTGCGCTCCGACGACGACTTCGTCTTCTACAACCAGCCCAGCGGCCCGGGCGTGACCCACCGCGCGGCGTCCGGCGCCTCCGCCGACTCGATCACCATCGACACCGCGGCCGTACCGGCCGAGATCGACAAGATCGTGGTCACGGCGAGCCCCGACGCCCCCGGCGCCACCTTCGCCGGCACCGAGCCGACCGCGACCGTCCGCGGCGCGGACGACGGCGCCGTGATCGCGACGTTCACCCCGCCGCGGCTGGACACGGAGACGGCACTGGTGGTCGTGGAGGTCTACCGACGCAACGGCGCGTGGAAGGTCCGTGCGGTCGGGCAGGGCTACGCGAACGGTCTGGCGGGCATCGCCACGGACTTCGGCGTGACGGTCGAGGAACCGGCGGCCGCCCCGGTGGCCCCGGCGGCGCCGATCACCCCGGCGGCACCGCCCGTTCCTCCTGCTCCCCCGGCCGCACCCGCCGCACCGGCCAAGGTCAACCTGGACAAGGGCCGGGTGAACCTGCGCAAGAACGAGACGGTGTCCCTGGTCAAGGGCGGTCAGCCGCTCACGCGCTCGGTGAAGATGGGCCTCGGCTGGGAGCCCGCGTGGAACAGCCGGGCCATCGACCTCGACGCCTCGGTCATCGCCTACGGCCCCGACCGCAACATGATCGACGCCTGCTACTTCGGCCGCCTGCAGATCCTCAACGGCGCCATCCAGCACTCCGGCGACAACCTCACCGGCGAGGGCTCGGGCGACGACGAGACCATCACGGTCCACATGGGCGGCCTGCCGCCGGAGGTGACGGGCCTGGTCTTCACGGTCAGCTCCTTCAACGGCCAGAAGTTCACGGAGGTCGCGAAGGCGTACTGCCGCCTGCTCGACGCCCAGACGGGCGAGGAGCTCGTCCGCTTCGACCTGACCGGGTCGGAGCCGAAGACGGGTGTGCTGATGTGCAAGTTCATCCGCCAGTTCACGGGGGAGTGGGAGATGACGGCGATGGGCGACTACGTCAAGGCGAAGACGGTCCGCGATCTGGTCCGCCCGGCGGCGGACGCGCTGTAGGGAGCGTTTCCGGCTCCCCGCCGGTGGGGGCGCGCCCGCGCCTGATCTGTCTCTTATACACATCTCTG
>KL569418.1:65017-68349 GCA_000715685.1 Streptomyces lilacinus | reverse complement strand
TGTATAAGAGACAGGGGTCGCGCTCACCCGATGGCAACGGCGGCCAACCGCGCGTACGAGTCCAGCAGCGCCTTCCTGTCGTACGTACTGGTCGTCACCAGCACCTCGTCCGCCCCCGTCCGCCGCACCAACGCACCCAGCGCCTCCGCCACCTCCCCCTCCGTGCCGTACACATGCCCCCGCATCCCGGCCTCGAAGTACTCCCGCTCCCGCTCCGACATGTCCAGCGCCTCGACCTCCTCGGCCGGTCGCAGCGCCGGAAAGACACCCCGCGTCCGGGACCGCGCCAGCGCCCACGCCTCCGGTATCAGCAGCCGCCGCGCCTCCTCCCGCGTCGCCGCCACCGCCACGCTGCCCGCGACGACCACGTACGGCCGGTCCCACCACACCGACGGTCGGAACGCGGCCCGGTAGCGCTCGATCGCGCCGAGCATCGCCGCCTCCCCGTTCAGCCCTCCGATGACCAGCGCCGCACCCGCACCCGCCGCCACATCCGCACCCGCCTCATTGGCGAGGACGAACGCGGGCACGCGCAGCCCCTCGGCCGGCCGCGCGTGGACACCCGGATACGGAACGTCCTGGCCCGTGAAGTACGCCTCCAGCTCCCGCAGTTGCGCACCGAAGTCCCCCATCGCGTCCTTGTCCGTGCCCAGCGCCCGCCGGATGCCGTCGGTGAACCCCACCGACCGCCCCAGCCCCATGTCGATCCGTCCCGGGAAGAGCGACTCCAGCACCCCGAACTGCTCGGCGACCACCAGCGTCCGGTGGTTGGGCAGCATCACCCCGCCCGTGCCCACCCGGATCCGCACGGTCGCGGCCGCGACCGCCGCCGCGAGCACGGTCGGTGCCGAGCCCGCGACGCCGGGCACGCTGTGGTGTTCCGACACCCAGAAGCGGTGGTAGCCGAGCGCCTCGGCCCGCTGCGCGAACCGCACGGTGTCGCGCAGCGCCTCGCCCGGCTCCCGGCCCTGCCGGGTGCGGGAGCGGTCCAGTACGGAGAGCTGAAAGGTCACCCTTCCTTCAACACCACACCCCACCCGGGATTCCCGACGTCAGCAGACGTCCGCAGATGTCAGCAGTCGCGCCCGCCCTGCCGCCGCCAGGGGCCGGTGATCGCCAGCATGATCCCCGGCTCCTGGATGTTGGCGAACAGCGTCCGCCCGTCCGGCGAGAAGGTCACCCCGGTGAATTCGCTGTACTCCGGCTTCTCGGGCGTGCCGTTGTTGAGCTCGTTGCGCGCGAGCGGGTACGTCCGCCCGTCGGCCAGGGCGCCGAAGAGGTGCTGTACGCCCTCGCCGTCCTCGGCGACGACGAGGCCGCCGTGCGGCGAGACGGTGATGTTGTCGGGCCCGTCGAAGGCGCCCTCCTGCTCCGGGTGGGCGTTGACGCCGAAGCGGACCTTGAGGGTGAGCGTGCGCCGCCGCGGGTCGTAGAACCACACCTGGCCGTCGTGCTGGACGGGGCTCTCCTCCCGCGCGTACGAGGCGACGACGTACGCGCCGCCGTCGCCCCACCACATGCCCTCGAGCTTGCGGGCGCGCGTGATGCGCCCCTCCCCGAACTGCTTGCGCACGGACACCGTGCGCGCGTCGCGGTCGGGGACGTCCACCCAGTCGACGCCGTAGACCGTGCCGGGCCGCGTGGCGCGCGACAGGTCGTCGACGAACCGGCCGCCGGAGTCGTGGCACCGGAAGGCCTGCAGCACGCCCGCGTCGTCCGCGAGCGTGCGCAGCCGGCCGCGTCCGTGGCGGAAGCCGCCGGGCGGCGTCCAGCGGTAGAGCAGCCCGTTGGGGCCGGAGGCGTCCTCCGTGAGGTAGAGGTGGCCGCGGGCCGGATCGACGACGACGGCCTCGTGGGCGTAGCGGCCGAGCGCCTTGACCGGCTTGGGGTCGCGCGCCGCGCGGCGGTCGTGCGGATCGACCTCGAAGACGTAGCCGTGGTCCTTGGTCATGCCGTGCTCGCCGGCCTTGTCCTCGGTCTCCTCGCAGGTCAGCCACGTGCCCCAGGGGGTGGCGCCGCCCGCGCAGTTCGTCGAGGTACCGGCGATGCCGACCCACTCGGCGACGTGCTCGCCGTGCCCGGCGACCTCCACGACCGTGCAGCCGCCGGCCGCGGCGGGGTCGTAGACGAGGCCCTCGGCGAGCGGCACGGGGTGCTTCCAGCCGGAGCGGGGACCTTTGAGCTCGTGGTTGTTGACCAGCAGGGTCGTGCCGCGCCGGCCCTCGAAGGCGGCGGTGCCGTCATGGTTGGACGGCGTGTACTCACCGGATTCCAGCCGGGTCACGCCGCTGTGCGTGATGACGCGGTACGAGAACCCGGCGGGGAGCGCGAGGATCCCGGCCGGATCGGGCCGCAGCGGCCCGTACCCCGGCCCACCCGACGCCGCCTCCTGCGCCAAGGCCCCCGGCGCACCGGCGAGCACCCCGACACTCCCGGCGAACACCACCCCCGCCCCCGTGAACGCGGATCGCTTGGCGAAATCTCTTCGGCTCAGCGTCATCTCATCTCCAGGGCCCGTAACGGTGACTCGCGCCGCCTACGTTCCCGTTCCCCCTGAAATCCGCGGTGAACACCAGCCGTCAGGGGGCTGAAGCCGGCGCCGCCTGGCGGCACCGATCGCGCCACGGGGCCCGGCGGTGCCGGTACGCCCGGGTCCGGCGCCGGTGGCCCGACCCGGCCGGGGCCTGGCGGCGCCGCCGGAACACGCCGCCGTAGCTGATCGCCGCCGCGGCGGACAGGGGTTGCCGACACCGCCGCCACGCCGCAGGCCGGTTCGGCACCGCCGAACCACGCCACCGTGGCCGATCACCACTGCGGCGGACAGGGATTGCCGGCACCGGCCGGCAGCCCGGGACCGCTGCCACGCCGCAGGCCGATTCGGCACCGCCGGAGTCACCAGCACCGCCCCGCGCCCCAGCGCCGTCGGCATCGTCCACGGCGCAGCGCCGCCGCAGCGGAGGCCCGGCACCGGCCGGGGCCCAACACCGCCGCAGGCCGGTTCGGCACTGCCGAACCACGCCACCGTGGCTGATCACCGCTGCGGCGGACAGAGGTTGCCGGCACCGGCCGACACCCCGCGCCGTCGGCATCGCCCACGGCGCGGCGCTGCCGCAGCGGAGGCCCAGCACCGGCCCGGGCCAAGCAGCGCCGCTGCGGGCCCGTCCGGCACCGCCGAACCACACCACCGTGGCTGACCACCGCCGCGGCGGGAAGGAGTCACCAGCACCGCCTGAGCCGACGGCATCGTGCACGGCGCGGTGCCGCCGCAGCGCAAGGCGCGGCGCTGGCCAGCGCCCAGCACCGCCGCCGCAGGCCCGTCCGGCACCGCCGAA
>KL569418.1:64178-64956 GCA_000715685.1 Streptomyces lilacinus | reverse complement strand
CCGCCGCCGCAGGCCCGTCCGGCACCGCCGAACCACGCCACCGTGGCCGATCACCACTGCGGCGGACAAGGGTCGCCGGGACCGCCCGGCACCACCGCCGCGGCGGGCAAGGGCTGCCGGCACCGCCCGGTGCCGGCGTCACGGCCCCGGCCAGGGGCCGGCCGGCAGCGCGCGGGCGCGCCCCGCGCCGCTCAAGCCGTCGCGCCGCGCCCAGTAGCGGAAGGCGTCAGGACCTCGAGCGGGCCTTGAAGGCCGCCTTGCGGGCCTCCTTGGCCGTGGTCTTGTCGCCGTGGAGGCGGCCCATGGCCTCGAGGACGTCGGCCACCGCCGGGTGGTCCACCTTCCAGGCCGCGTCGAAGAAGCCGCTGTGGCGGCCGACCAGGCTCTCGACCAGGGCGCGCAGGTCCTCGGAGTCCTCGCCCTCCGCCGCCAGCTGGGCGGCGATCGTGTCGATGGTGAGCCAGAAGACCATGTCCTCGCTCGGCTCGGGGATGTCCGTGACGCCGCGCTCGGCGAGCCACACCCGGGCGAGGCCGCCGAGCCGCGGGTCGTCGACGACCTCCCGCAGGGCGGGCTCGGCGTCCGCGCCGAGGAGGGAGAGCGTCTGCTGGCAGGCGAGGCGCCGGCCCGGTGCCGCCGCGTCGTCGCCGCGCGAGGCGGCGAGGAGCTCGCGGGCCGCGTCGAGGTCGTCGGGGGTCTTCAGGGCCAGCGTCTTGACGCCCGGCAGGGCGCGCTTGGCGAGGCCGGTCAGGGTGCCGCCGGGGCACACCTCCAGGAG
>KL569418.1:63361-64068 GCA_000715685.1 Streptomyces lilacinus | reverse complement strand
GCCTCGGCGCGGACGGCCACCGCGGGGTGGCCGGGGAGCGCGGCGAGGAGCTCGTCCGCGCCGGCCTCGGCGAGGTCGCCGACGGCCGGTGCGTCGATGCCGGCGTCGATCATCCGGGCCCGGACGGCGAAGAGGCCGAGCGGGGTGAGGGCGACCATGCCGTAGCGGGTGACGTCCTCGTCCTCGGGGACGTCGGTGGCGACGCCGTCGACGGACTCGCGGACGTGGCCCTCGCCGTCGACGACCTCGATGAGCGCCTCGTCGACGGGCCGGTACCGCACGATGCCTGTCGGCTCGAGGATCCGGAACTGGTCGTCCAGGCGCATCATCGCGTCGGAGACCTCCTCGAGGACGTCGTCCGTCGGCTCGTCCATGTCGTCCGGGACGATCATGGACGCGGCGAGGGCCGGCAGCGGGACGGGCCGCTCGGCGGAGCTCTCGTCGAGGGCGGTCAGCAGGTAGAGGTTGCCGAGGATGCCGTCGAGGAAGTCGGCCTCCTCCTCGGGGTTCCAGTCGATCGCGTCGAGGTCGATGTCCCCGGTGCCGGCGGAGTCGGAGAGCTGCTCGACCAGGTCGCCGAGGTCGGGCGCGGCCGCGTCGGCGAGGACGGTCTCGAGGCCGCCGAGCCAGAGGTCGAGGATGTCCTGGGGGCTGCCGGAGGTGAGCGTGGCGAACTCCTCGCCGACGGCGGCCGTGCCGGCCGGCTC
>KL569418.1:61119-63140 GCA_000715685.1 Streptomyces lilacinus | reverse complement strand
TGTGTATAAGAGACAGGGCTCGTCCCCGGTGGCGTCGGCGGCCTCGGCCGCCTCCGCGGCGGCGGGGTCCTCCGTGAACTCCACGAGCCCCGTGTCGAGCGCGAGCTGCCACGCCTCGGCGGCGTACGCGGGGCCGTCCTCGTCGTCCTCCAGCCCGAGGAGCCCGGTGGCGGTGCGCAGTTGCCCGGAGAGGAGCTCGCCGCCCTGGCCGACCGGGGTGCCCTCGCCGGCCCACCGGGCGAGCTTCGCGGCGCGGGCGAACAGCGGTGCGCCGAGCGCGTCCCGGGCGAGCTCCGCGTCGGAGGGCAGCCGCACCGGCGGCATGGTCGGGCGGTCTGCGGACATCAGGGGGTCGTCTCCTCGTCGTACGGGTGGGTGGGGCGCGGGGCCCAGCCTACGCGGGGGCCCAGCCTAGACGGCTTCGATGCCGCACCCGCCGTCACACCACACCCGCCGTTCACCGAACCGCCATCGACCGAACCGTCGGTAACCCTTGACAACTTCCTTCCCATGACCAGAAATTGACGCGCGTAGACGCAATTCGTCGCAACAGCGGCTTGTCATCACATCGCATCACGTGCCGTGCCCGATCACGCTCGCTTTCCCACTCCACCACCCCCGGAGGCCTCCGTGCTGCCCGTTCACGCCCGCACCCGCCGCCCCCTGCGCAGACGCACCGCCGGCGTCGGCTCCCTCATAGCCGGCGCGCTCGCGGCCGGGCTGCTCGTCCCCGCCGCGTCCGCGAGCGCCGCCGACGGGACCGGCACCGGCGCCGGGACCCGGATCCACGACATCCAGGGCGCCACGCGCCTGTCCCCCTTCGCCGGCCGCCAGGTGACGGACGTCCCCGGCATCGTCACCGCCGTCCGGAACTTCGGCTCGGCCCGCGGCTTCTGGGTCCAGGACCCGCACCCCGACCGCGACGACGCCACCAGCGAGGCCGTCTTCGTCTTCACCGGCTCCACCGCGCCGACCGTCGCCGTCGGCGACGACGTCCTCGTGTCGGGCACCGTCTCCGAGTACTACCCCGGCGGCGAGGCCGCAGGCCTGCAGTCGGTCACCCAGATCGGCAAGCCCACCGTGACCGTCCGGTCCTCCGGCAACGCCCTGCCCGCCCCCGTGCGGCTGCGCCCGGCCACGATCCCGGCCCGCTACGCCCCCGACGCGCACGGCGGCTCCATCGAGAACCTCCGTCTCCGGCCGACCCGCTACGCCCTGGACCGCTTCGAGTCCCTGGAGGGCATGCGGGTCGAGGTCGCCGACGCCCCCGTCGTCGGCGCGACCAGCGAGTACAAGGACCTGTGGGTCACTGCCACGCCCGGTCACCACCGCACCGGCCGCGGCGGCACGGTCTACGAGTCGTACGGCGACCCCAACCCCGGCCGGGTGAAGGTGGCCTCGCTGATCCCCTACGCCCAGCGCCCCTTCCCCGTCGCCAACGTCGGCGACGAGCTCACCGGCACCACCTCCGGCCCGCTGGACTACACCAACTTCGGCGGCTACACCATCCAGGCCACCGAGCTGGGCACGCTCAAGGACAACAAGCTGCGGCGCGAGACCACGCGCAAGCAGAAGGACGACGAGCTGGCCGTCGCCACGTACAACGTCGAGAACCTCTCCCCCAAGACCCCGCAGGCGAAGTTCGACCGCCTGGCCGCGGCCCTGGTCACCAACCTCGCCTCGCCCGACGTCGTCGCCCTCGAGGAGGTCCAGGACGACAACGGCACGACGAACGACGGCGTCGTGGACGCCGGGCAGACGCTGAAGAAGCTCACCGACGCCATCGTGGCGGCGGGCGGCCCGGCGTACCAGTGGCGTCAGATCAACCCGGTCGACGGCAAGGACGGCGGCCAGCCGGGCGGCAACATCCGTATCGCCTTCCTCTTCAACCCCGCCCGCGTCACGTTCAAGGACGTCCCGGGCGGCGACTCCACCACGGCCGTCAAGGTCGGCCGCGAGGCCGGCAGGCCCGCGCTGTCCGCCTCCCCCGGCCGGATCGACCCGGCGAACGCCGCCTGGAC
>KL569418.1:57073-60875 GCA_000715685.1 Streptomyces lilacinus | reverse complement strand
AGATGTGTATAAGAGACAGGGCCAGTTCACCTTCCGCGGCCAGGACGTCTTCGTCGTCGCCAACCACTTCAACTCCAAGGGCGGCGACCAGGGCGTCGACGGCCGCTTCCAGCCCCCGGCCCGGACCTCGGAGACCCAGCGCCTCCAGCAGGCCCAGGCGGTCAACGCCTTCGTCAAGGAGCTGCTGGCGGCCGACAAGCGCGCGAACGTCATCGTCGCGGGCGACCTCAACGACTACCAGTTCTCCCCCGCCCTCAAGGCCCTCACCGCGGGCGGCGCCCTGACCGACCTGGTCGACCGGCTCCCGCGCAAGGAGCGCTACGGCTACGTCTACCAGGGCAACTCGCAGGTCCTGGACCACATCCTGACGAGCCGCCACGTCAGCCGCGTCGACTACGACATCGTCCACATCAACGCGGAGTTCGCCGACCAGGCGAGCGACCACGACCCGCAGGTGCTGCGCTGGAAGCCGTGAGTACGACGGTGCCCCGGGCGGTCCGCTTCGGCGGATCGCCCGGGGCACCGATGCCGCGACGTCAGTCGTTGCTGTGCAGGATCTCGTTGAGCCCGCCCCACGTGCTCTTGTAGGGGCGGGCCTCGACGGCGCCGGTGGTGGAGTTCCGGCGGAAGAGGATGTTGTCGGCGCCGGAGAGCTCGAGCGCCTTGACGACCTGGCCGTCCGGCAGCGTGACGCGGGTGCCGGCGGTGACGTACAGGCCGGCCTCGACGACGCACTCGTCGCCGAGCGCGATGCCGATGCCGGACTCGGCGCCGAGCAGGCAGCGCTCGCCGATGGAGATGATCTGCTTGCCGCCGCCGGAGAGGGTGCCCATCGTGGAGGCGCCGCCGCCGATGTCGGTGCCGTCGCCGACGACGACGCCGGCGCTGATGCGGCCCTCGACCATGGAGGTGCCGAGCGTGCCGGCGTTGAAGTTGACGAAGCCCTCGTGCATGACGGTGGTGCCGGAGCCGAGGTGGGCACCCAGGCGCACGCGGTCGGCGTCGGCGATGCGGACGCCGGAGGGGGCCACGTAGTCGGTCATGCGGGGGAACTTGTCGACGCTCGTGACCTGCAGGTGCAGGCCCGCGGCGCGGGCGTTCAGGCGCACGGTCTGCAGCTGGTCCACGGCGACGGGGCCGAGCGAGGTCCAGGCGACGTTGGCGAGCAGGCCGAAGATGCCGTCGAGGTTCTGGCCGTGGGGCTTGACCAGGCGGTGGGAGAGCAGGTGCAGGCGCAGGTAGGCGTCGTGCGCGTCGAGGGGCTTGTCGTCGAGCGAGGCGATGACCGTGCGGACCGCCACGACGTCGACGCCCCGGCGCGGGTCCGGGCCGACGGCCCGGAGGGCGGCCTCGCCCAGCAGCTCGGCGGCGAGCTCGGCGGTCAGCACCTCGGTGCCGGCCGGGCCGGGCGCGTCGACCAGCTCGGGGGCCGGGAACCAGGTGTCGAGGACGGTGCCGTCCGCGGCGATCGTGGCGAGACCGGCGGCGACGGCGCCGGTGGTGGAGGGGGAAGCAACAGCATCGGTCATGTCCGAAAACCTAACCGGACCTGACCGCTCAAGGCGAACCGGCCACCGGTCCGCGCCACCGGTCGGCGACGACACCCCGCCGCACACCCCGCCGCGGCGACCGTCACGCGGACGGCCCAGCGCCGCCAGCCGGTCGGCCGCGTCCGCGTCGCACACCCGAAATAGTCGACATATCCATAGAGGGGGCGGCCCCGGGACACGCTCCCGGCCCGGGGTCCGCCCCACCCCATCGGCGCACCACCACCGGCAGGAGCCCCCGGCACACCGCCCCGAACGGAACCCGCATGAGACAGCTCGGACGCTGCCTGACCGTCGCCCTGGCCCTCGCCCTCCCGCTGACCGTCCTGCCGGTCGCGGCCGCCGGCCCCGACCCGGGCCGCTCGGC
Organism: Streptomyces lilacinus; assembly: GCA_000715685.1. GTDB lineage: Bacteria > Actinomycetota > Actinomycetes > Streptomycetales > Streptomycetaceae > Streptomyces > Streptomyces lilacinus. The sequence continues at coordinate 58,961 of KL569418.1, read as the reverse complement.
CCGGCCGGCGCCGCTGCGCAGGACGGCGGGCCAGCCCGTGCCCGGCCACTACATCGTCACCCTGCGCAAGGGCGTCAGCCCGCGCACCCTGACCACCCTGCTGGGTGTGGTCCCGGACCGCATCTACACCCACTCGCTGACCGGCTTCGCCGCCACGCTCACCCCGCAGCAGCTGGAGACCGTGCGCAGCGCGCCGGACGTCGAGGCGGTCGAGGAGGACGCGGTCTACGCGCAGGCCGAGCCGCCGCCCACCGCCCGCCCGCGGGTGGCGACGGACTCGTGGGGCCTGGACCGGGTGGACCAGCGGAGCCTGCCGCTGAACGGGCAGTTCAACGTCTCCGCCACCGGCGAGGGCGCCACCGCCTACATCGTGGACACGGGCATCGACTACACCCACCCGGACTTCGGCGGGCGCGCCCGGCCCGGCATCGACGTGGTCACCAGCGGGGGCGACGGCCGGGACTGCCCGTCCGGCAGCGGCCACGGCACCCATGTGGCGGGCGTGGTGGGCAGCGCGACGTACGGCGTGGCCCGCAGGGCGGCCCTGGTCAGCGTCCGGGTGCTCGACTGCGGCGGCCGGGGCACCACGTCCGGGATCCTCTCGGGCTTCGAGTACGTGGCCACGAGCGCGCTGCCCGGTTCGGTCCTCAACGCCTCGCTGGTGGGCCCGCTCTCCCGGTCCATGGACACCGCCGTCGACAACGTCGCCTCCAAGGGCGTGCCGCCCCTGGTCGCGGCGGGGAACTCCAACGACAGCGCCTGCAACCACTCCCCCGGCGCGGCGCTGTCCGCGCTGGCGGTGGGGGCGACCAACCGGATGGACCAGATGACGGACTTCACCAGCTACGGGCCGTGCGCGCGGATCCTGGCCCCGGGCGACGAGATCGTCTCGACGCGGATGGGCGGCGGCACGACCACCAAGACCGGCACCTCGCAGGCCACGCCGTACGCCACGGGCGTCGCGGCCCTCTACAAGGCCCAGAACCCGGCCGCGACGTCGTCCGTCGTCATCAACTGGCTCGTCTCCCAGTCCACCAAGGACGCGGTGACCGACCTGAAGCCGGGCACGCCCAACCGGCTGCTGTACACGGGCGGCCTCTGACACGCTGGCCCCATGAACCACCTGCCACTGGAGTCACGGCCCCACACCCGTACGTTCATGGGCTGGCCCCCGGCCGATTCCGCCTGGGGGCGGGACACGCCGGCCGTGCGCGCGAACGTCGCCGCCGTCGCCCGGACGATCGGGGAGTACGAGCCAGTGGTCCTGCTGGCCTCGCCGGAGGACGCGGCGGACGCGCACCGGGCCTGCGGTGGCGAGACGGTCGAGGTGGTCCGCGTCCCCGTCGACGACCTGTGGCTGCGCGACACCGGCCCGGTGTTCGTCACGGCGCCCGACGGCACGCTGCGCGGCATCGACTTCCGCTTCAACGGCTGGGGCGGGAAGCAGGAGTGCGCCCGGGACCGCCTGGTCGCCGCCCGGCTGCTGGAGGCCTTCGGCATTCCGCGGGTCGAGGCCCCGCTGGTCGCCGAGGGCGGTTCTCTGGAGACCGACGGCGACGGCACCCTGCTCGTCACGGAGAGCTCGCTGGTCAACGACAACCGCAACCCCGGCCGCTCCCACGACGCGATCGAGCGCGACCTCGTCGACCTGCTGGGCGTCCGCAAGGTGATCTGGCTGGAGGGTGTGCGCGGCGCGGACATCACGGACTGTCACGTCGACGCCCTGGCCCGCTTCGTCGGCCCCGCCGAGGTCCTCCTCAGCCGCCCGCCGCACCCGGCCCCGGCCGACGACCTGTGGACCCGGGTCTTCCGTCAGGCCCGGGCGGCCCTGGAGGCCGCGACCGACGCCGCCGGCCGCACTCTGGAGATCATCGAGCTGCCCGAGGCC
>KL569418.1:49382-56799 GCA_000715685.1 Streptomyces lilacinus | reverse complement strand
CAGACCCCGCCGAGCTCGGCGGGGTCGGCCCGGACTTCCTCGGCTCCTACGTCAACTACTACCTGGCGTCCGGCGCGGTGGTCCTCCCCCGCTTCGGCGACCGGCGCGCCGACGACGAGGCCGCGGCCCTCCTGGGCGCCCTGCACCCGGGCCGCGAGGTCCGCGCCGTGGAGATCCCCGCCCTGGCCGAGGGCGGGGGCGGCATCCACTGCGCCACACAGCAACAACCCGCCGCCTGACGGGTGTCAGGAGGCGGGCTGTCGAAGTCGGAGGTGGGCTCAGACGTTGAAGCCCAGCGCCCGGAGCTGCTCGCGGCCCTCGTCCGTGATCTTGTCGGGGCCCCACGGCGGCATCCAGACCCAGTTGATCCGGAGCTCGTTGACGATGCCCTCGGTGGCCGACTTCGCCTGGTCCTCGATGACGTCGGTCAGCGGGCAGGCCGCGGACGTCAGGGTCATGTCGAGGGTGGCGATGTTGGCGTCGTCGATGTGGATGCCGTAGATCAGGCCGAGGTTGACGACGTCGATGCCCAGCTCCGGGTCGACCACGTCGTAGAGGGCCTCGCGGACCTCTTCCTCCGTGGCCGGCTTGGTGGTGGTCTCAGCGTTCTCGCTCATGCGGTCTTCCCTTCGGACAGCGCTTGCGCCGTCGCGTCCTTCCACGCCATCCAGCTCAGCAGGGCACACTTCACCCGTGCCGGGTACTTGGAGACGCCGGCGAACGCGACCGCGTCCTCCAGCACCTCCTCCATCGCGTCGTCCGGCTCGATGCGGCCCTTGGACTGCATCAGCTCCAGGAAGGTCTCCTGGATGCGACGGGCCTCCTCGAGGTCCTTGCCGACCAGCAGCTCGTTGAGCACCGAGGCGCTCGCCTGGCTGATGGAGCAGCCCTGGCCCTCGTAGGAGACGTCTTCGATCGTCTCACCGGCCAGCCGCACGCGCAGCGTGATCTCGTCGCCGCAGGTGGGGTTGACGTGATGCACCTCGGCGTCGCCGGCCCGCAGGCCGCGCCCGTGCGGATTCTTGTAGTGGTCCAGGATCACGTCCTGGTACATCGAATCAAGCTTCACAGTCAGCCCTTGTCACCCGAAGAAGTTCCGTACGTGCTCCAGACCCTCGATGAGGGCGTCGACCTCGCCCGGGGTGGAGTACAGATAGAACGACGCTCGCGTGGTCGCCGGAATTCCGTAGCGCAGGCAGACGGGGCGGGCGCAGTGGTGGCCCACGCGGACCGCGATGCCCTGCTCGTCGAGGACCTGGCCCACGTCGTGCGGGTGGATGTCACCGAGCGTGAAGGAGACGGCGGCGCCGCGGTCCTCGGCCGTGGTGGGGCCGATGATGCGCAGGTCGGGGACCTCCTGGAGCCTGCGGATCGCGTATTCCGTGATCGCGTGCTCGTGCCGGGCGATGTTCTCCATGCCGATCGAGGTGAGGTAGTCCACCGCGGCGCCCAGGCCGACGGCCTGGGCGATCGGGGGCGTACCGGCCTCGAACTTGTGCGGCGCGGGGGCGTACGTCGAGGAGTGCATCGAGACGGTCTCGATCATCTCGCCGCCGCCGAGGAACGGCGGCAGGTCCTCGAGCAGCTCCTGGCGGCCCCACAGGACGCCGATGCCGTCCGGGCCGCACATCTTGTGGCCGGTGAAGGCGACGAAGTCGGCCTGGAGCGCCTGGACGTCCAGCGGCATGTGCGGGGCGGCCTGGGAGGCGTCGACGACGACGAGCGCGCCGACCTCCTGGGCGCGGCGCACGATCGCCTCGACCGGGTTGACGGTGCCCAGGATGTTGGAGACCAGCACGAAGGAGACGACCTTGGTCTTCTCGGTGATGATCTCGTCGATGTTGGACAGGTCGAGGCGGCCGTCGTCGGTGAGGCCGAACCACTTCAGCTTCGCGCCCGAGCGCTGCGCGAGCAGCTGCCACGGCACGATGTTGGAGTGGTGCTCCATCTCCGTGATGACGATCTCGGTCTCGTGGTCGACGCGGTAGGGCTCGTCGGCCCAGGCCAGCATGTTGGCCACGAGGTTGAGCGACTCGGAGGCGTTCTTGGTGAAGATCACCTCGTCGCGGCTGGGGGCGTTGATGAAGGCGGCGATCTTGTCGCGGGCGCCCTCGTACAGCGCCGTGGCCTCCTCGGCGAGCACGTGCACGCCGCGGTGGACATTGGCGTTGTGCCGTTCGTAGTGCGCGTTGAGCACGTCGAGGACCTGGCGCGGCTTCTGGGAGGTCGCGGCGTTGTCCAGGTAGACGAGCTTCTTCCCGTCGTGGACCACGCGGTCCAGGATCGGGAAGTCCTTGCGGATCGCGTCGGTGTCGAGGAGACCCGGCAGCAGTATGGTCACGCCGTTACGCCACCCTTCGTCACGTACGCCTCGTAGCCCTCGTTCTCCAGCTTGTCGGCGAGCTCGGCGCCGCCGGACTCGACCACGCGACCGTTGGCGAACACGTGCACGAAGTCGGGCTTGATGTAGCGCAGGATGCGCGTGTAGTGCGTGATCAGCAGGGTGCCGACCTCGCCGGTCTCGCGGACGCGGTTGACGCCCTCGGAGACGACGCGCAGGGCGTCGACGTCCAGGCCGGAGTCGGTCTCGTCGAGAATCGCGATCTTCGGCTTGAGCAGCTCGAGCTGGAGGATCTCGTGGCGCTTCTTCTCACCGCCGGAGAAGCCCTCGTTGACGTTGCGCTCGGCGAAGGACGGGTCCATCTGGAGCTGCTCCATGGCGGACTTGACCTCCTTCACCCAGGTGCGCAGCTTGGGGGCCTCGCCGCGGACGGCGGTGGCGGAGGTCCGCAGGAAGTTGGAGACCGAGACGCCGGGGACCTCGACCGGGTACTGCATGGCGAGGAAGACGCCGGCGCGGGCGCGCTCGTCGACGGACATCGCCAGGACGTCCTCGCCGTCGAGGGTGACGGTGCCACCGGTGATCGTGTACTTGGGGTGACCGGCCAGGGAGTAGGCCAGGGTGGACTTGCCGGAGCCGTTGGGGCCCATGATGGCGTGGGTCTCGCCCTGCTTCACGGTCAGGTCGACGCCGCGCAGGATCTCCTTGGTGCCGTTCTCGACCTCGACGGAGACGTGCAGGTCGCGGATTTCAAGCGTTGCCATGGGGAACTCAGGACTCCTGGGTGACGGAGACGAGCACGTCGTCCCCTTCGATCTTGACGGGGTATACGGGGACGGGGCGCGTGGCGGGCAGGCCGTCGGGCTTGCCGGTGCGGAGGTCGAAGCTGGAGCCGTGCAGCCAGCACTCGATGTGGCAGTCCTCGACCTCGCCCTCGGACAGGGAGACGTTCGCGTGCGAGCAGATGTCGTTGATCGCGAACACCTCGCCCTCGGTGCGGACCAGGGAGACCGGCGTGCCGTCGATCTCGACCCGCTTGGGGGTGTCCTCCTCCAGCTCGCTCAGGGCGGCCACCTTGACGAATGCGCTCATGCGACCGCCGCCTCCAGCTCCGCCTCGATCTTGCCGATGAGGCGCTCCTCCAGCTCGGGGATACCGATCTGCTGGACGAGCTCGGCGAAGAAGCCGCGGACGACGAGGCGGCGGGCCTCCTCGGCGGGGATGCCGCGGGCCATCAGGTAGAAGAGCTGCTCGTCGTCGAAGCGGCCGGTCGCCGAGGCGTGGCCGGCGCCGACGATCTCACCGGTCTCGATCTCCAGGTTGGGGACCGAGTCGACGCGGGCGCCGTCGGTGAGGACGAGGTTGCGGTTGAGCTCGTAGGTGTCGGTGCCCTCGGCGGCGGCGCGGATGAGGACGTCGCCGATCCAGACCGCGTGGGCGTCCTTGCCCTGCAGCGCGCCCTTGTAGGCGACGTTGCTGCGGCAGTGCGGGGTGTCGTGGTCGACGAAGAGTCGGTGCTCCTGGTGCTGGCCCTCGTCGGTGAAGTACAGGCCGTAGAGCTCGGCCTCGCCGCCGGGGGCGCCGTAGACGACCCGGGGGTGGAGGCGGACCAGGTCGCCGCCGAAGGTGACGATCACGGACTTGAAGGAGGCGTCGCGGCCGACCAGCGCGGTGTGCTGGGCGGCGTGGACGGCGGTGGGCTCCCAGTCCTGGACCGAGACGACGGTGAGCTTGGCGCCGTCGCCGATCAGGTACTCGACGTTGGCGGCGAGGGTGGCGTCACCGGTGTGGTCGATGACGACGACGGCCTCGGCGAAGGCGCCGATCTCGACGACCTGGTGGCCGAAGGCCACCCCGCCCTCGCCGTGCACGGAGACCCGGACGGGCTCGGTGAGCACGGCGTCCTTGGGGATGGAGATGACGGAGGCCTTCTCGAAGGCGCTGAAGGCCTGGGCGGCGACCCGGTCGACGGGCTTGCCGGCCCTGCCGAGCCGGGCGTCGTCCCGGCCGACGGTCTCCACGGTCACGCCCTCGGGGGCGCTCACCTCGACCTTGACGCCGGCGCCGTCCGCGACGGCGGTGCCGTCGTGGAGGCCGCGCAGGCGCGCGAGCGGGGTGAAGCGCCACTCCTCCTCCCGGCCGTGCGGCACGGGGAAGTCGGCGACGTCGTACGAGGCGGGGGCGCTGACCCGGGCGTCGATGGGCTGCTGGGGCCCGCCCACCTGGATGGCGCCGTCGGTGGTGCTGCCGACGGGAGTGTTGTCAGCCATGGCTGTCGTCGTGCTCTCTTCCTGTCACAAAGGGTTCGCTGCGGCTTCGAGTCGGCGGGGTCAGCCGACCGCGCCCTCCATCTGCAGCTCGATCAGCCGGTTGAGCTCCAGGGCGTACTCCATGGGCAGCTCGCGGGCGATCGGCTCGACGAAGCCGCGCACGATCATCGCCATGGCCTCGTCCTCGGACAGGCCGCGGCTCATCAGGTAGAAGAGCTGGTCCTCGCTGACCTTGGAGACGGTCGCCTCGTGGCCCATGGAGACGTCGTCCTCGCGGACGTCGACGTAGGGGTAGGTGTCGGAGCGGGAGATCGTGTCCACCAGCAGGGCGTCGCAGAGCACGTTCGACTTGGAGCCGTGGGCGCCCTCGCCGATCTCGATCAGGCCGCGGTAGGAGGTGCGGCCACCGCCTCGGGCCACCGACTTGGAGACGATGTTGGAGGAGGTGTTGGGCGCCATGTGGACCATCTTGGCGCCGGCGTCCTGGTGCTGGCCCTCGCCGGAGAAGGCGATGGACAGGGTCTCGCCCTTGGCGTGCTCGCCCATCAGGTAGACGGCGGGGTACTTCATCGTCACCTTGGAGCCGATGTTGCCGTCGACCCACTCCATGGTCGCGCCCTCGTAGGCCACGGCGCGCTTGGTGACCAGGTTGTAGACGTTGTTCGACCAGTTCTGGATCGTCGTGTAGCGGCAGCGGCCGCCCTTCTTGACGATGATCTCGACGACGGCGCTGTGCAGCGAGTCCGACGAGTAGATCGGCGCGGTGCAGCCCTCGACGTAGTGCACGTAGGCGTTCTCGTCGACGATGATCAGGGTCCGCTCGAACTGGCCCATGTTCTCCGTGTTGATACGGAAGTAGGCCTGCAGCGGGATGTCGACGTGGACGCCCGGCGGGACGTAGATGAAGGAGCCACCGGACCAGACGGCGGAGTTCAGCGAGGCGAACTTGTTGTCACCGACCGGGATCACCGTGCCGAAGTACTCCTGGAAGAGCTCGGGGTGCTCCTTCAGGGCGGTGTCGGTGTCCAGGAAGATGACGCCCTGCTCCTCCAGGTCCTCACGGATCTGGTGGTAGACGACCTCCGACTCGTACTGGGCGGCGACGCCGGCGACCAGGCGCTGCTTCTCGGCCTCGGGGATGCCCAGCTTGTCGTAGGTGTTCTTGATGTCCTCGGGCAGCTCCTCCCAGGAGGCCGCGGCCTTCTCGGTGGAGCGCACGAAGTACTTGATGTTGTCGAAGTCGATGCCGGAGAGGTCGGAGCCCCAGGTCGGCATGGGCTTCTTCTCGAAGAGCTTCAGACCCTTCAGGCGGAGCTTGAGCATCCACTCCGGCTCGGACTTCTTGGCCGAGATGTCGCGAACGACCTCCTCGGACAGGCCGCGCTTGGCCGCGGCACCGGCCTCGTCGGAGTCGGCCCAGCCGTATTCGTAGGTGCCCAGGCCCTCGAGCTCAGGGTGGGCAGTCTCCGTGGGGAGAGTCATGCGGGGTTCCTCCCGGCCGTGCTGGTGGATGCTGTGGTGGTCTTCTTGGGGATGAACGTCGTGCACACGCCGTCGCCGTGGGCGATGGTGGCAAGACGCTGCACATGTGTCCCGAGCAGGCGGGAGAAGACCTCGGTCTCCGCCTCGCACAGCTGCGGGAACTGCTCGGCGACATGGGCGACCGGGCAGTGGTGCTGGCAAAGCTGTTCGCCGACCGGTGCGCTACGCGCCGTAGCAGCGTACCCGTCCGCGGTCAATGCCCGGGCGAGGGCCTCCGTGCGCTCCTCCGGAGCGACGGACTCCAGGGCCGTCCGGTACCCCTCGGCCTGCGCGGCCATCCGGGCCCGGGCGAACGCGGCGACCGCGGCCTCGCCCAGCTCGCCGCCGCCCGCGGACTGGGCGATCCAGCGCAGGGCGTCCTCGGCGAGCTTGTCGTAGGCCTGGTCGAAGGCGTCCCGACCGCAGTCGGTCAGGGCGAACACCTTGGCGGGACGGCCGCGGGTACGGGCGCCGTAGACCCGCTTCTCGCGGGGCTCGACGACGCCCTCGGCGACGAGGTCAGCTCCAGGCGGACGGCCAGCTCGGCCGCCGTGGAGGGACCGTGGTCGAGGATCGAGCGGGCGACGCGATTGCGCGTGCCGCGCTGCTCGTCGTGGACGCGCTGCTCCTCGGCGCGCGCGGGAGCGGGCAGGCGCGAGGGCGACCCGGCGGCCGGCTCGGCCACGGGGCCCTGGGGAGCCTCGCCCGCGTATTTCACAACACCATTGTTGCGTAATTACCCGAAGGCCCACAAGCGCCGCCGGGTCACGGAACGGTGGCTTTGATCACTTAGGGTCACCTAACCGCGACCCCGCCGGGGTCCGCCGGCCGCCCGGCTTCGTACACTTCCGGGCATGCATGAAGAGCCCGCGGTCGAGGTCCACGGCCTGGTCAAGCGGTACGGGACGAAAACCGCGGTGAACGGTCTGGACCTGACCGTCGCCCGGGGCGGCGTGACCGCCGTCCTCGGCCCCAACGGGGCCGGCAAGACCACCACCATCGAGACCTGCGAGGGCTACCTCCGCCCCGACGCCGGCACCGTCCGCGTCCTCGGCCTGGACCCCTCGCCGACGCCGCCGCGCTGCGCCCGCGCGTGGGCGTGATGCTGCAGAGCGGCGGCGTCTACGCCGGCGCCCGCGCCGAGGAGATGCTCCGGCACGTCGCGGCCCTCCACGCGCACCCGCTCGACGTCGACATGCTGATCGAGCGGCTGGGCCTGGGCGACTGCGGCCGTACGGGCTTCCGGCGGCTGTCCGGCGGCCAGCAGCAGCGGCTCTCGCTCGCC
>KL569418.1:46708-49148 GCA_000715685.1 Streptomyces lilacinus | reverse complement strand
CGGCCAGCAGCAGCGGCTCTCGCTCGCCATGGCCGTCGTCGGCCGCCCCGAGCTGGTCTTCCTCGACGAGCCGACCGCGGGCCTCGACCCGCAGGCCCGGCACGCCACGTGGGCGCTGGTGCGCGAGCTGCGCGCCGACGGCGTGACGGTCGTACTGACCACGCACTACATGGACGAGGCCGAACAGCTGGCCGACGATGTCGCCATCGTCGACGGCGGCAAGGTCATCGCCCAGGGCAGCCCCGAGAAGCTGTGCCGGGGCGGCGCCGAGAACACCCTGCGCTTCAACGGCCGGCCCGGCCTCGACCTGGCCTCGCTGCTGAAGGCGCTGCCCGCCGACTCCGCCGCCGTGGAGTCCGCCCCCGGCGCGTACCGCGTCAGCGGCCGGGTCGACCCGCAGCTCCTCGCCACGGTCACCGCCTGGTGCGCGCAGCACGGCGTCATGCCCGACCGCATAACGGTCGAGCGGCACACGCTCGAGGACGTTTTTCTGGAGCTGACGGGCAAGGAGCTGCGTTGATGAGCGGGTACGCACGGACGGGCCGGGGGTCCGGGGGTTGCCCCCCGGGGGACTGCAGCTTGGAGCTGACCGGCAAGGAGCTGCGCGGATGAGCACCGGCACGTTCACCCCGAAGCCCGGCGCCGCGCCGCTGTCCCGGATGATCCGGGCGCAGGCCGCGCTGGAGACGCGGATGCTGCTGCGCAACGGTGAGCAGCTGCTGCTCACCGTCGTCATCCCGACCCTGCTGCTGGTGCTCTTCAGCGCCGTCGACATCGTCGACACCGGCCCCGGCGAGGCCGTCGACTTCCTGACCCCGGGCGTCCTCGCGCTCGCCGTCATGTCCACGGCGTTCACCGGGCAGGCCATCGCGACCGGCTTCGAGCGCCGCTACGGCGTGCTCAAGCGACTGGGGGCCTCGCCGCTGCCGCGCTGGGCGCTGATGACCGCCAAGACCTGCTCGGTGCTGGTCACCGAGGTCCTGCAGATCGTCCTGCTGACGGCGATCGCCTTCTCGCTCGGCTGGTCGCCGCACGGCAACCCGCTCGCCGTGGTCCTGCTGCTGGTGCTCGGGACGGCGGCCTTCTCCGGGCTGGGCCTGCTGATGGCGGGCACCCTCAAGGCCGAGGCGACCCTCGCCGCTGCCAACCTCGTCTTTCTGCTCCTGCTGGTCGGCGGCGGGGTGATCGTGCCGCTGGAGAAGTTCCCGGACGCCGTCCGGACCGTGCTCGGCCTGCTGCCGATCTCGGCGCTCTCCGACGGCCTGCGCGACGTGCTGCGGGACGGCGCCGGCATGCCGTGGGGCGATCTGGGCGTGCTCGCCGCGTGGGCCGCGCTGGGGCTGGGCGCGGCGGGCCGGTTCTTCCGCTGGGAGTAGGGGTCGGGGCGGCACGCGCGACCCCCTCGTGAATCCGTGCACAAGCGTCCCCTTACGATGACTCTCGTGCCGAAAACGCTGAACCCCCTCCAGCTCGTCGCCGACCGCTGGCAGCCCTCCGCCCGCTTCGTCCGGCGGGCGTCGCTCGCCTGCGTCGTCATGGCGGTCGTCATCGTCGTGACGGGCGGCGCGGTCCGGCTCACCCAGTCCGGGCTCGGCTGCCCGACGTGGCCGACCTGCACCGAGGACAGCCTCACGCCCACCCCCGCGATGGGCATCAACGGCATCATCGAGTTCACCAACCGCATGCTGACGTACGTGCTGTGCGCGGTGGTCGGCGTGGCGATCGTCGCGGCACGCGCGCGTGCCCCGCGCCGCCGGCCTCTCACCAAGCTGGGCTGGGCGCAGTTCTGGATCGTCGCGAGCAACGGCATCATCGGCGGCATCACCGTGCTGACGGGCCTCAACCCGTACATCGTCGCCGCCCACTTCCTGGCCGCGAACTCGCTGCTGACGGTGGCGGTGGTGATGTGGCACCGCTCGTGCGAGGGCGACGACGCCCCGCGTGACACGGTGGCCCGTCCGGTGCGCCAGCTCAGCTGGGTGCTGGTGGTCGCGAGCACCCTGCTGATCGTGGCCGGCACCGTGGTGACCGGCTCGGGCCGGCACGCGGGCGACGCCTCCAAGGACGTCCACCGCATCCCGCTGGACTGGCACGAGATCACCCAGCTGCACGTCGACTTCGTCTACATCGTCGTCGGCCTCACCGTGGCCCTGTGGTTCGTGCTGCGGGCCGTGAAGGCGCCCGCCGCCCCGCGCCGCCGGGTGACCGAGCTGTTCGTCGTCCTGATGCTCCAGGGCGTCATCGGCTACGTGCAGTACTTCAACGACTCGCCCGAAGTGGTCGTCGGCTCGCACATGTTCGGTTCCTGCCTGGTGTGGATCGCGGTGCTGCGGGTGTTCCTGTCGCTGCGCGAGCGCGGCGAGGCCGCGACGCTGCCCGGGCCGTCCGGGGAGCACGAGGCCCTGGCCGCGGATCAGCCCGCGGCCTGTCTCTTATACAC
>KL569418.1:46014-46426 GCA_000715685.1 Streptomyces lilacinus | reverse complement strand
CCAGCCGTCGGCCACCCAGTCGCGCATGAGCCGCTCCATGGCCCGGACGAAGAGCCGGGCCGCCACCACGTAGAGCTCGGCGAGCCCCCGCGCGCCGGTGGAGAACAGCAGCTTGCCGAAGGGCGCCTCGCGGAGGGTCTCCTCCGGCCGGGCGCCCACGTCGGCGTAGACGTGCGGGAACGCCGCGGCCAGCTGGGCCGCCTGCCGTCGGTGCCAGGGGTCCGGCAGCAGCACCAGGTCGACGCCGCGGCTCGCGGTGGCCCGCAGGAAGCCGGTCAGGCGCTGGGGCTCCGGGCAGTGCAGCTGCACGGGCAGGCCCGTGGCGACCGCGCTCCACAGCAGGTGTCGGACCAGCACGCCGTCGGCCGGCCGCTCGCCCCCGCGCCGCGCGCCCAGCCCTGTCTCTTATACA
>KL569418.1:45552-45743 GCA_000715685.1 Streptomyces lilacinus | reverse complement strand
CCAGCGGCCGGCGGCCGCGCGCACCTCGGCGGGGTCGGGTGGCAGCTCGTCGCAGAAGGCGACGCGGCAGGCGAAGGCGGTGGCGTGGCCTGCGGCCGCGTAGAGCGCCTCGGCGGTGTGCGCGAGGAAGGAATCCGCGCTTCCGGAGACGTCGGCGATCCGTCCGGCGAGCGGCTCGAGCCGGACGACCT
>KL569418.1:39611-45275 GCA_000715685.1 Streptomyces lilacinus | reverse complement strand
CTCGTGGGCGCGGCCGCCGGCGGCGCGGGCCAGCTCGTCGGGCGAGGTGAGGCCGCCGGACGCGCCGGCCTCCAGCAGGAACGTGCCGATGCCCGCGCCGCGCAGCAGCATCCGGCCCGCGCTGTAGGCGCCCAGCTCGCGGCGCCGGGCCAGGTAGCGGACGGGCGCGCAGTGCGCCTCCAGGCCCAGCAGGGGCGGGCACCAGCGGCGTACGGCCAGGCCGGCGCGGCTGTCGAAGAACGTGGTGCCCGGCGGGGCGGGCCCGGTGGACCCGGCGGCCTCGGCCAGGTGCGTCTCGAACTCGCCGAGGCTCAGGTCGCCCTGGACGGCCCCGCGGCTGTACTGGTCGACGAGCGGCGGTATGCCGCCGTCCTCCCTGCGCCCGTCCATTCGCGCCCCCTCCTCGCCGCTCCCGGTGGGTCTAACGGGCGAGGGGGTCGCGCGTCACTGGGGGTTGCTCGGGCCGCCGACCTGGATGCCGGCCATGCGGGACCACTCGTACGGGCCCGTGCGGACCTTGGCGGCCATCTCGCCGTCGAAGTCCTCCTGGAGGGTGATCCCGGCGAGCTCGGCGGCCTCGCGGGCGGTCTCGAAGTCGCGGGCGACGAGGTTGCCCCACTCGCCGTTGGCGCCGACGAGGGCGATGCGGGTGGTGCCGCGCCCTATGTGGGCGAGCTGGCCCTCGGCGCTTCCGCCGTGGCTCTTGGCGAAGGCGGTGATCTGCTTGGCCAGCTTGGCTGCCTGCTTGTTGTCTGCCATGGCCAGGATGCTACCGACGAGTAGCGCAAACGGCGACGGGCGGTCCGGGTGGCCTTGACCACCCGGACCGCCCGTCGGCGGAATGTTCGCGCCTACCGCAGGAACGGGTCGATCGCGACCGCCGTGAACAGCAGCGACACGTACGTGATCGACCAGTGGAAGAGCCGCATCTCCTTGAGCTTGGGGCCCGTGACCCCGGCCTTGGCGCGCGCCTGCAGCGCGTGCGCCTCCTTCAGCCAGAGCGCGCCGCACACCACCGCGACCAGCGTGTAGAACCAGCCGGTGTAGCCCAGCGGGGTGAGCAGCAGCGACACGCCGACCATCACCCAGCTGTAGAGGACGATCTGCTTGGCCACGGCCTTGTTGCCCGCGACGACCGGCAGCATCGGCACGCCGACGCGCTCGTAGTCGTCCTTGACCTTCATAGACAGCGGCCAGTAGTGCGGCGGCGTCCAGAAGAAGATGACGAGGAAGAGGATCAGGGAGGCCCAGGAGACCTCGTTCTTGACCGCGGACCAGCCGATGATCACCGGCAGGCAGCCCGCGATGCCGCCCCAGACGATGTTCTGCGCCGTACGCCGCTTGAGGATCATCGTGTAGACGACGACGTAGAAGAGGGAGGCGCCGAGCGACAGCATCGCCGACAGGGGGTTGACCAGATACCAGAACCAGACGGTCGACCCGACGGTCAGCGCGCTGGCGAAGACCAGGCACTCCTTGGGGGAGACCATGCCGGTGACGAGCGGCCGCTGCGAGGTGCGGTCCATCATCGCGTCGATGTCGCGGTCGATGTACATGTTGAACGCGCCCGCGCCACCGGCGGAGAGGTATCCACCGACGCACGTGGCCAGCACGAGCCACAGATCCGGGACGCCCTTGGCTGCCAGGAACATCACCGGCACCGTCGTCATCAGCAGCAGCTCGATGACGCGGGGCTTCGTCAGTGCCACGAAGCCCTTGACCCGGGCCCCGAACGGCCGGTGACCGGGGCTCTCAACGAGCACCCCCGCAGGACGGGATTCGACGGCCGTCACGCACACCCCTGACAGAGATAAGGCCAGCAAGCGCATCCGGGGACGAATCCCGGGTAAAGGCTTGCGCGTACTACGCCACTCTAGACGCAGGGGGTAGCACGGCATTCGCCGGGGTCGGGTCGTGTTGGGGCCCCGGCCCCGCCCGGCGCGGGCCGCGGACGGGCGGCACGGTCGCGTTCGAGAGGCGGGCGGGCGCCGCGCCCGGCAGGCTGGAGTGGAGGGCCGCCACGCCGTGGCGGGAATGTTTGTCGTCCACCACTGGTTGGGCGGGTCGGCGATCAAATGATCGAGGATCACTCGACGATCACTCGACTATCAAATGAGAGCCGCTCAGCCCGAATGTACGTCGAAAAAACACGCGTCCAGGCGGGGGTAGGCTCGACTCCGCCGCGTCGTGGCGGGCAATACCGCCCCCGGCAGATTTGAACATGTGGAGAGGAGCCCTGATCCGAGGGTGAGCACCAAGCCGACCACCACAGACCTCGAATGGACCGAACTGGACCAGAGGGCCGTCGATACCGCCCGCGTCCTGGCCATGGACTCCGTGCAGAAGGTCGGCAACGGCCATCCCGGCACGGCCATGAGCCTGGCGCCCGCGGCCTACCTGCTTTTCCAGAAGCTGATGCGGCACGACCCCAGTGACGCCGACTGGACGGGCCGCGACCGCTTCGTCCTCTCCCCCGGTCACACCAGCCTGACCCTGTACGTCCAGCTCTTCATGGCCGGCTACGGCCTGGAGCTCGCGGACCTGAAGGCCTTCCGCACCTGGGACAGCAAGACCCCGGGCCACCCGGAGCACGGTCACACCCGCGGTGTGGAGACGACGACCGGCCCGCTGGGCCAGGGCATCGCCAACGCGGTGGGCATGGCCATGGCCGCCCGCTACGAGCGCGGCCTGTTCGACCCGGAGGCCCCGAAGGGCGAGTCCCCCTTCGACCACACCATCTGGGCGATCGTCTCCGACGGCGACCTGGAGGAGGGCATCTCCGCGGAGGCGTCCTCGCTGGCCGGCCACCAGAAGCTCGGCAACATCGTCGCCCTGTACGACGACAACCACATCTCGATCGAGGGCGACACCGAGACCGCCTTCTCCGAGGACGTCCTCAAGCGCTACGAGGCCTACGGCTGGCACGTCCAGCGCATCGAGCAGGCCCCCAACGGCGACTTCGACGTCCAGGCGCTGTACGCGGCCCTCCAGGCCGCCAAGGCCGAGACCGAGCGCCCCTCGATCATCGCGGCCCGCACGATCATCGCCTGGCCGGCCCCGAACGCGCAGAACACCGAGGCCTCCCACGGCTCGGCGCTGGGCGAGGCCGAGGTCGCCGCCACCAAGCGGGTCATGGGCTTCGACCCCGAGCAGCACTTCCAGGTCGAGGACGAGGTCTTCGCGCACGTCCGCAAGGTCGTCGACCGCGGCCGCGAGGCCCACGCCGCCTGGGACAAGCAGATCCAGAAGTGGCGCGAGACCAACCCCGAGCGCGCCGCCGACTTCGACCGCATCAGCGCGGGCGAGCTGCCCGACGGCTGGGAGAAGGTCCTCCCGGTCTTCCCGGCCGGCAAGGACGTCGCGACCCGCAAGGCGTCCGGCGAGGTCCTCAAGGCGCTGGGCGGCGTGATCCCCGAGCTGTGGGGCGGCTCCGCCGACCTCGCCGGCTCGAACAACACCACGATCGACGCGTCGTCGTCCTTCCTCCCCGAGGGCAACCCCCTCCCGGAGGCGAACCCGTACGGCCGCACGATCCACTTCGGCATCCGCGAGCACGCCATGGGTTCGACCATGAACGGCATCGCGCTGCACGGCAACACCCGCGTCTACGGCGGCACCTTCCTGGTGTTCTCCGACTACATGCGTCCGGCCGTGCGCCTGGCCGCGCTGATGAAGCTGCCGGTCACCTACGTGTGGACGCACGACTCCATCGGCCTCGGCGAGGACGGCCCGACCCACCAGCCGGTCGAGCACATGGCCGCGCTGCGCGCCATCCCGGGCCTGAACATGGTCCGCCCGGCCGACGCCAACGAGACGGCGATCGCCTGGCGCGAGATCGTCAAGCGCCACACCACCCACCCGGCGCCGCACGGCCTGGCCCTCACCCGCCAGAACGTGCCGACGTACGAGGCCAACGAGGGCGTGGCCAAGGGCGGCTACGTGCTGTTCGAGGCCGAGGGCGGCCGCCCGCAGGTGATCCTCATCGGCACGGGCTCCGAGGTCCAGCTGGCCGTCGAGGCCCGCGAGGCGCTGCAGGCCGAGGGCATCCCGACCCGCGTGGTCTCCATGCCGTCGGTCGAGTGGTTCGAGGAGCAGGACCAGGCCTACCGCGACGGCGTGCTGCTGCCCGACGTCAAGGCCCGCGTGGCCGTCGAGGCCGGTGTCGGCCTGACCTGGCACCGCTACGTCGGCGAGGCCGGCCGCATCGTGTCGCTGGAGCACTTCGGCGCCTCCGCCGACTACAAGGTGCTCTACCGCGAGTTCGGGCTGACCTCGGACGCCGTGATCGAGGCCGCCCGCGAGTCGCTGGCCGAAGCCGCCCGCCGCTGACGCCCGTACACAACCTGTAGGAGATGCAAACCCCATGACAGACGCACTCAAGCGCCTCTCCGACGAAGGCGTCGCGATCTGGCTGGACGACCTGTCCCGCAAGCGCATCACGTCGGGCAACCTGGCCGAGCTCATCGACCAGAGCCACGTGGTGGGCGTGACGACCAACCCGTCGATCTTCCAGAAGGCGATCTCCAGCGGTGAGGGCTACGAGCAGCAGCTCGCCGACCTCGCCGCCCGCAAGGTCACCGTCGACGAGGCCATCCGCATGATCACGACGGCGGACGTCCGCGACGCCGCCGACATCCTGCGCCCGGTCTTCGACGCGACCGACGGCCAGGACGGCCGGGTCTCCATCGAGGTCGACCCGCGCCTGGCCCACGACACGGTCGCCACCGTCGCCGAGGCCAAGCAGCTGGCCTGGCTGGTGGACCGCCCCAACACCCTCATCAAGATCCCGGCGACCAAGGCGGGCCTGCCGGCCATCGCCGAGGTCATCGGCAAGGGCATCAGCGTCAACGTCACGCTGATCTTCTCCCTCGAGCGCTACCGCGCGGTCATGGACGCCTACCTGACCGGTCTGGAGAAGGCCAAGGCCGCCGGCCTGGACCTGTCCCTGGTCCACTCGGTCGCGTCCTTCTTCGTGTCCCGCGTGGACACCGAGATCGACAAGCGTCTGGACGCGCTGGGCACCGACGAGGCGAAGGCGCTGCGCGGCAAGGCTGCCCTGGCCAACGCCCGTCTGGCCTACCAGGCCTACGAGGAGGTCTTCTCCTCCGACCGCTGGGCCGCCCTGGAGAAGGCCGGCGCCAACAAGCAGCGTCCGCTGTGGGCCTCGACCGGCGTCAAGGACCCGGCCTACAAGGACACCCTGTACGTGGACGACCTGGTGGCGCCGAACACGGTGAACACCATGCCGGAGGCCACCCTGGAGGCCACCGCCGACCACGGGCAGATCACCGGCGACACCGTGCGCGGCACGTACGAGCAGGCCAAGGCCGAGCTCGACGCGCTCGCGAAGCTCGGGATCTCGTACGACGACGTCGTCCAGCTGCTGGAGGACGAGGGCGTCGACAAGTTCGAGCAGTCCTGGAACGACCTTCTGAAGTCCACCGAGGCGGAGCTCAAGCGCCTGGCACCGGAGGCATGAATTGAGCAGCAGCAATCCGCTGCGTGACGCTCTGGACCGACGGCTCCCGCGCATCGCGGGGCCGTCGGGCCTGGTCATCTTTGGCGTCACGGGCGATTTGTCCCGTAAAAAGCTGATGCCCGCGGTCTACGACCTGGCCAATCGCGGCCTGCTGCCGCCGGGCTTCTCCCTGATCGGCTTCGCCC
>KL569418.1:37089-39391 GCA_000715685.1 Streptomyces lilacinus | reverse complement strand
AGATGTGTATAAGAGACAGGCAGTGGAAGGACGAGGACTTCGCCCAGGTGGTGCACGACGCGGTCAAGGAGCACGCGCGCACCCCCTTCCGCGAGGAGGTCTGGCAGCAGCTGGTGCAGGGCTGCCGCTTCGTCCAGGGCGACTTCGACGACGACGAGGCCTTCGAGACCCTCCGCTCCACCATCGAGGAGCTCGACAAGGCCCAGGGCACGGGCGGCAACTTCGCCTTCTACCTGTCGGTGCCGCCGAAGTTCTTCCCCACGGTCGTCCAGCAGCTCAAGAAGCACGGCCTGGCCGACCAGAAGGAGGGCTCGTGGCGGCGCGCCGTCATCGAGAAGCCCTTCGGTCACGACCTGAAGAGCGCCCAGGAGCTCAACCGGATCGTCCACGACGTCTTCCCGGCCGAGGCGGTCTTCCGCATCGACCACTACCTGGGCAAGGAGACGGTCCAGAACATCCTGGCGCTGCGCTTCGCCAACACCCTCTTCGAACCGATCTGGAACCGGTCCTACGTCGACCACGTGCAGATCACCATGGCCGAGGACATCGGCATCGGCGGCCGCGCCGGCTACTACGACGGCATCGGCGCCGCCCGTGACGTCATCCAGAACCACCTGCTGCAGCTGCTCGCGCTGACCGCGATGGAGGAGCCCGCCTCCTTCGACGCCGACGCGGTGGCCGCGGAGAAGACCAAGGTGCTCGGTGCCGTCCGGCTGCCGAAGGACCTCGGCAAGGAGACCGTGCGCGGCCAGTACACGCACGGCTGGCAGGGCGGCGAGGAGGTCGTCGGCTACCTCGAGGAGGACGGCACCAACCCCAAGTCGAAGACCGACACCTACGCCGCGATCAAGCTGGAGATCGACAACCGCCGCTGGGCGGGCGTCCCCTTCTTCCTGCGCACCGGAAAGCGGCTCGGCCGCCGCGTCACCGAGATCGCGGTCGTCTTCCAGCGCGCCCCGTACTCCCCCTTCGACCAGACCGCCACCGAGGAGCTGGGGCAGAACGCCCTGGTCATCCGGGTGCAGCCGGACGAGGGCGTGACCGTGCGGTTCGGCTCCAAGGTGCCGGGCACCTCCATGGAGGTCCGGGACGTCTCGATGGACTTCGCCTACGGCGAGTCGTTCACCGAGTCCAGCCCCGAGGCGTACGAGCGGCTCATCCTGGACGTGCTGCTCGGCGAGTCGAACCTCTTCCCCCGCCTGAAGGAGGTCGAGCTCTCCTGGGAGATCCTCGACCCCATCGAGGAGTACTGGGACAAGCACGGCAAGCCCGCGCAGTACCCGGCCGGCACCTGGGGACCGGTCGAGGCGGACGAGATGCTCGCACGAGAGGGACGGAGCTGGCGTCGGCCATGAAGATCGACCTTACGGACACCACGGCCAGCAAGATCAACAATGCGTTGGTCCAGGGGCGCCGTGCCATCGGCACCCCCGCCATCGGCATGGTCCTCACCCTCGTCATCGTCACCGACGAGGAGCACGCCTACGACGCGCTCAAGGCGGCCAACAACGCCTCCCGCGAGCACCCCTCGCGCAAGCTCGTCGTCATCAAGCGGGTCAGCCGCTCCCCGCGCGACCGCGCCCAGGCCCGCCTCGACGCCGAGGTGCGGGTGGGTGCGGACGCCGGCGCCGGCGAGACGGTGGTGCTGCGGCTGCACGGCGAGGTCATAGACCACGCCCAGTCGGTCGTGCTGCCCCTGCTGCTGCCGGACGCCCCCGTGGTCGTCTGGTGGCCGGTGGCCTCCCCGCTCAACCCGGCGAAGGACCCGCTCGGCGCGCTCGGCCAGCGCCGGGTCACCGACACCTACACCGCCGAGGACCCCATCGCGGAGCTCTCGGCCCGGGCCGCCAACTACACGCCCGGCGACACCGACCTGGCGTGGGCCCGGATCACGCCGTGGCGCTCGATGCTCGCGGCCGCGCTGGACCAGCAGCCCGGCATCGAGATCACCGCGGCCGAGGTCGAGGGCGAGGCGTACAACCCCAGCGGCGAACTGCTGGCCATGTGGCTCGCCGACCGCCTCGGGGTCACCACCCGGCGCACCGTCTCCGAGGGCCCCGGCCTCACGGCCGTCCGCCTCGAGACCAAGAACGGCCCCATCACCCTGGACCGCCCCGACGGCTCCCTGGCCACGCTCTCCATGCGCGGCCAGCCCCACCGCGCGGTGGCCCTCAAGCGGCGGGACACCGCGGACCTCCTCGCGGAGGAGCTGCGCCGACTGGACCCGGACGACATCTACGAGTCCGCGGTGAAGTACGGCGTGGAGCGCCTGGGCGAGCCGGCCCCGGCCTGTCTCTTATAC
>KL569418.1:35971-36813 GCA_000715685.1 Streptomyces lilacinus | reverse complement strand
GGCCGGTGGCGGTGGCGGCGAGGAGAAGAAGCCGACGGCTGCCGAAAACGCCCCGCAGGCGAAGAAGAAGGCGGGCAAGTGAGCACGCCTCAGATCGTCGTCCACCGGGACAAGGAGCTGATGGCCCAGGCCGCGGCGGCCCGGCTGATCACGAAGATCGTGGACGCCCAGGCCGCCCGCGGCTCGGCGTCCGTCGTCCTCACCGGCGGGCGCAACGGCAACGGGCTGCTCGCGGCCCTCGCCGCGGCGCCCGCCCGGGACGCGGTCGACTGGTCGCGCCTCGACCTGTGGTGGGGCGACGAGCGGTTCCTGCCCGAGGGCGACGCCGAGCGCAACGCCACGCAGGCGCGCGAGGCGCTGCTCGACGCCGTGGACCTGGACCCGGCCCGGGTCCACTACATGCCCGCGGCGGACGGCACGTACGACGACGCGGACGCGGCGGCCGAGGCCTACGCGGCCGAGCTGGCCGCCGCGGCCCGGCCGGAGGACCACGGTCCGGTGCCGGCCTTCGACGTCCTCCTGCTGGGCGTCGGCCCGGACACGCACGTCGCCTCCCTCTTCCCGGAGCTCCCGGGCGTCCGGGAGACCGAGCGCACGGTCGTCGGCGTCCACGGCGCGCCGAAGCCGCCGCCGACGCGGGTCTCCCTGACCCTCCCGGCGATCCGGGCCGCCCGAGAGGTCTGGCTCCTGGCGGCGGGCGAGGACAAGGCCAACGCGGTGGCGCTCGCGCTGAGCGGTGCCGGGGAGATCCAGGCGCCGGCCGCCGGGGCGTACGGGACGCGGCGCACGCTGTGGCTCCTGGACGCGGCGGCCGCGGCGCGGCTGCCGCGGGATCTTTATCC
>KL569418.1:35521-35675 GCA_000715685.1 Streptomyces lilacinus | reverse complement strand
GCGCCTGCCGCGGGATCTTTATCCACCGGCGTCGCCCTGACGACGAAGGCCCGGTCCCCCGATGGGGGCCGGGCCTTTTTCGGCACCGCCGATCACGTAGCCGGTGGCTGATCGCCGTTGCGGCGGGAGGGAGGCCCCGGTCCCGCCCTTTCAC
>KL569418.1:24862-35248 GCA_000715685.1 Streptomyces lilacinus | reverse complement strand
CCTTCCCGTAACCGGGGCTGCGCCCCGGGCCCCGTGGGGGCTGGGGCGCAGCCCCAGGAAACGGCGAAAGGGCGGGACCGGGGCACCCGACCGCGTCAGCGCCCCCGCAGCTCGCGGTAGCGCGAAACCAGGGCCGCCGTCGACGCGTCAAGACCCGGCACCGCCGTGCCCTCCGTCAGCGCCGGCTCCACCCGCTTCGCGAGGACCTTGCCCAGCTCGACCCCCCACTGGTCGAAGGAGTCGATGTTCCAGACCGCACCCTGCACGAAGACCTTGTGCTCGTAGAGCGCGATCAGCTGCCCCAGCACCGACGGCGACAGCTCGCTCGCGAGGATCGTCGTCGTCGGGTGGTTGCCGCGGAAGGTCTTGTGGGGGACCAGCTCCGCGGGGACGCCCTCGGCCGCGACCTCCTCCGGGGTCTTGCCGAAGGCGAGGGCCTGGCCCTGGGCGAAGAGGTTGGCCATCAGCAGGTCGTGCTGGGGCACCAGCCCCGGCTGGAGGTCGTCGACGGGCTTGGCGAAGCCCAACAGGTCCGCCGGGATCATCTTCGTGCCCTGGTGGATCAACTGGTAGTAGGCGTGCTGCCCGTTCGTGCCGGGCGTGCCCCACACGACCGGGCCGGTCTGCCAGCTGACGGGCTGTCCGTCGCGGTCGACGGACTTGCCGTTGGACTCCATGTCCAGCTGCTGCAGATAGGCCGCGAACTTCGACAGGTAGTGGCTGTAGGGCAGCACCGCGTGCGACTGCGCGTCGTGGAAGTTGCCGTACCAGACGCCCAGCAGACCGAGCAGCACCGGCGCGTTCTCCTCGAACGGCGCCGTGCGGAAGTGCTCGTCGACGAGGTGGAAGCCGGCCAGCATCTCGCGGAAGTGGTCGGGGCCGATGGCGAGCATCAGGGAGAGCCCGATGGCCGAGTCGTAGGAGTAGCGGCCGCCGACCCAGTCCCAGAACTCGAACATGTTGGTCGTGTCGATGCCGAACTCGGCGACCTTCTCGGCGTTCGTGGACAGCGCCACGAAGTGCTTGGCCACGGCGTCCTCGCCGGCGCCCAGCTCGGCGAGGAGCCAGTTGCGCGCGGAGGTGGCGTTGGTGATGGTCTCGATCGTGGTGAAGGTCTTGGAGGCCACGATGAAGAGCGTCTCGGCGGCGTCCAGGTCGCGCACGGCCTCGTGCAGGTCCGCGCCGTCCACGTTGGAGACGAAGCGGAACGTCATGTCCCGGTCGGTGTAGGCGCGCAGCGCCTCGTAGGCCATGGCCGGGCCGAGGTCCGAGCCGCCGATGCCGATGTTGACGACATTGCGGATGCGCTTGCCCGTGTGGCCCTTCCAGTCGCCCGAACGGACGCGGTCGGTGAAGACCTGCATCTTGCGCAGCACGGAGTGCACGGCGGGGACGACGTTCTCCCCGTCGACCTCGATCACGGCCGACTCCGGGGCGCGCAGGGCGGTGTGGAGCACCGCGCGGCCCTCGGTGGTGTTGATCTTCTCGCCGCGGAACATGGCGTCCCGCAGGCCCGCGACGTCGGCGGCGGCGGCCAGCTCGCGCAGCAGTCGGAGCGTCTCGTCGGTGACGAGGTGCTTCGAGTAGTCCAGGTGCAGGTCGCCCACGGTGAGCGCGTACTTCTCGGCGCGGCGCGGGTCGTCCGCGAAGAGCTCGCGCAGGTGCACCTCCCCCAGCTCGTCCCGGTGCTTGGCCAGGGCGTTCCACTCGGGAGTGCGGTCCAGCCTGGTGCGGCCTTCTGCGTTCATCTCGTACATCAGCCCACTTCTACTCGGTTGTTCCCCGCCGTCTCCAACCTAATTGATCCGCCGTCGATTCCCGTGACACGCACGAACGGCCCGGACCGCCACCCTTTCGGGTGGCGGTCCGGGCCGTTCGTCAACTGCGGGTCAGATCTCGCCGCGGAGCTTGGCCAGCGCCTCGGCCAGGATCGCCTCGCCGTCGGCGTCGCTGCGCCGCTCGCGGACGTAGGCGAGGTGGGTCTTGTACGGCTCGGTGCGCGGCGGGTCCGGCGGGTTGTCCCGGTCCTGGCCGGCCGGGAAGCCACAGCGTGGACAGTCCCAGGTGTCCGGCACCTGTGCGTCGCTGGCGAAGCTCGGCTGCGTCTCGTGCCCGTTCGAGCACCAGAAGGAGATGCGCAGGCGCGGCGCGGACTCGCCCCGCTCGGCCTCACCCATCGGCCCCGCCCCGACCCGGCTTCCTCGGATCGCGTTGCCACTTGCCACGGTCGTAACTCCCTGCGTGATGGTGCCGCGGAGCTCGGCACTCGGCTCCGCTGCGGGCGCCTCAGTCTACGTAAGGCCCAACGCGCGTCCAGTGGCAGGAGTTACAGCCCGGCCGCGAGGACGCGAGCCCAATAATAGGCCGCGCTTGCGACGCTGCGTCAGCTGTCGAGCTTCATCAGCAGGCCGAGCGTGACGATGCACGCGAACCACAGCAGACCGATCACGATGGTGATCCGGTCCAGGTTGCGCTCGGCGACCGAGGAACCGCCGACGGAGGACTGCATGCCGCCGCCGAACATGTCGGACAGGCCGCCGCCCTTCCCCTTGTGCATGAGCACCAGCATCATCAGCAGCACGCTGAAGACGATGAGGGCGATCGAGAACCCGATGACCACGGCTGGACCAACTCTCTCGGACTGACTGTATGGAAAACTGCTGCGGGGCCGGGGGCGGCGTTTGCGCCGGTCCCGGCCCCGACAGGGTACGACGGGGAGCGCCCGTCGTCATAGCCGCTACTGATCGGCGAAGCGCACGATCTTGACGAACTCGTCGACGTCCAGCGAGGCCCCGCCGATCAGGGCGCCGTCCACGTCGGGCTGCGCCATGATCGCCGCGATGTTGCCGGACTTCACCGAGCCGCCGTACTGGATGCGGACCTTGTCGGCCAGCTCCTGGTCGTAGAGCTCGGCCAGGCGGGCGCGGATGGCACCGCAGACCTCCTGGGCGTCCTCGGGCGTGGCGACCTCGCCGGTGCCGATGGCCCACACGGGCTCGTAGGCGATGACGATCGTCTCGGCCTGCTCGGCCGGGACGTCCTTCAGGCCGCCGTCGACCTGGGCGAGGGTGTACGGGACCTGCTGGCCGGCCTTGCGGATGTCCAGGCCCTCGCCGACGCAGAGGATCGGGGTGATGCCGTGGCGGAAGGCGGCCTTCACCTTGGCGTTGCAGACCTCGTCCGTCTCGCCGTGGTACTGGCGGCGCTCGGAGTGGCCGACGGCCACGTAGGAGCACTTGAACTTGGCGAGCATCGCGCCGGAGATCTCACCGGTGTACGCGCCGGAGTCGTACGCCGAGAGGTCCTGGGCGCCGTACTTGATCTTCAGCTTGTCGCCGTCGACCAGGGTCTGCACCGAGCGCAGGTCGGTGAAGGGCGGCAGGACGGCGACCTCGACGGCCTCGTAGTCCTTGTCCGCGAGGGTGAAGGCGAGCTTCTGGACGTGCGCGATGGCCTCGAGGTGGTTGAGGTTCATCTTCCAGTTGCCCGCCATCAGCGGGGTGCGTGCACTCACGGTGGTTCAGTCCTCCAGTGCGGCGAGGCCGGGGAGCGTCTTGCCCTCGAGGTACTCGAGGCTGGCGCCGCCGCCGGTCGAAATGTGGCCGAAAGCGTTCTCGTCGAAGCCCAGGATGCGCACGGCGGCGGCCGAGTCGCCACCACCGACGACCGTGAAGCCGTCGGAGTCGAGCAGGCCCTGGGCGACGGCCTTGGTGCCGTTCGCGTAGTCGGGGTGCTCGAAGACGCCCATCGGACCGTTCCAGAAGACGGTACCGGCGTCGGCGAGCTTCGAGGCGTAGAGCTCACGCGTCTTCGGGCCGATGTCCAGGCCCTCCTTGTCCGCCGGGATGGCGTCCGAGGCGACGAGCTCGGGGTTGGCCGGGGCCTTGGTCTTCAGGTCCGGGAAGTCGGCGGAGACCAGGACGTCGACGGGGAGCACGAACTCCACGCCACGCTTCTCGGCCCGCGCCAGGTACTCCAGGCAGACCGGGATCTGGTCCTCCTGCAGCAGCGAGATGCCGACCTCGTGGCCCTTGGCCTTGAGGAAGGTGTACGACATGCCGCCGCCGATGAGGATGCGGTCGGCCTTCTCCAGCAGGTTGTCGATGACGCCCAGCTTGTCGGAGACCTTGGCGCCGCCGAGGACCACCACGTAGGGGCGGGCGACCTCGTCGGTGAGCTTCTTCAGGACGCCGACCTCGGTGGCGATCAGGCCGCCGGCGGCGTGCGGGAGGCGCGCCGGGAGGTCGTAGACCGAGGCGTGCTTGCGGTGCACCGCGCCGAAGCCGTCGCCCACGTAGACGTCGGCGAGCGACGCGAGGGCGTCGGCGAAGGCGCCGCGCTCGGCGTCGTCCTTGCTGGTCTCGCCCGCGTTGAAACGGAGGTTCTCCAGCAGCGTGACCTCGCCGTTCGCCAGGGCGGCGACGGTGGCCTTCGCGCTGTCGCCGACCGTGTCGGTGGCGAACGAGACGTTCTTCCCCAGGATCTCACCGAGCCGCGCGGCGGCCGGGGCGAGGGAGAACCGGGGGTCCGGGGCGCCCTTGGGACGGCCCAGGTGGGAGGCGACGATCACCTTGGCGCCCGCCTCGGCGAGCTTGGCGATCGTCGGCGCGACGGCGCGGATGCGGCCGTCGTCCGTGATGGTGGTGCCCTCGAGGGGCACGTTCAGGTCGGCGCGGACGAAGACCCGCTTGCCCTGGACGCCGTCCTGGATGAGTTCGTCGATCGTCTTCATGCAGTCACTCCGTGACTTCCGTACGGGTTAGTCATGAGACGGGGCCCGGACGACGCTGCGTTGCGTCGTGCGAGCCCCATCCCCACACATCGGTGCCCGGTGACAGTGTGCGGACTGCCGTTCAGGCGAAGATCAGAGCTGGCCGCCGACGAAGACGGTCAGGTCCACCAGACGGTTCGAGTAGCCCCACTCGTTGTCGTACCAGCCGACGACCTTGACCTGCTTGCCCTGAACCATCGTCAGGGAGGCGTCGAAGGTGCAGGACGCCGGCCAGTTGACGATGTCGGAGGAGACGATCGCGTCCTCGGTGTACTCGAGGACACCCTTGAGCTGACCGTCCGCGGCCTTCTGGAAGGCGGCGTTGATCTCTTCCTTGGAGACCTCGCGGTCGAGCTCGAGGACCAGGTCGGTCACGGAGCCGGTGGGGACCGGGACGCGCATGGCGATGCCGTCCAGCTTGCCCTTCAGCTGCGGGAGGACCAGGGCGGTGGCCTTGGCGGCACCGGTCGAGGTCGGAATGATGTTCTCCGCGGCGGCACGGGCGCGGCGCAGGTCCTTGTGCGGGAAGTCCAGGATGCGCTGGTCGTTCGTGTACGCGTGGACCGTGGTCATCATGCCCTTGACGATGCCGAAGTTCTCGTCGAGAACCTTGGCCATCGGCGCCACGCAGTTGGTGGTGCAGGAGGCGTTGGAGATGACGTGGTGGTTGGCCGCGTCGTACTTGTCGTGGTTCACGCCCATCACGATCGTGATGTCCTCGTTGGAGGCGGGCGCGGAGATCAGGACCTTCTTGGCACCGGCGGCGAGGTGCTTGGCGGCGTCCTCGCGCTTGGTGAAGATGCCCGTGGACTCGATGACGACGTCGGCACCGAGCTCACCCCACGGAAGGGCGGCCGGGTCGCGCTCGGCCATCGTCTTGAAGGTCATGTCACCGACGGTGATCGTGTCGTCGGTGTGGCTGACCTCCTGCTTCAGGCGACCCAGGATGGTGTCGTACTTGAGCAGGTGGACCAGGGTGGCGTTATCGGTCAGGTCGTTGACACCGACGATCTCGATGTCCGCACCCTGCTCCAGGAGCGCGCGGAAGTAGTTACGACCGATACGGCCAAAGCCGTTGATGCCTACGCGGATCGTCACGAACCGATCTCCTCGTTGGTGTGCCGGGCTGTCCGCCGGCGGCTGTATGGGATGTCCCCGACCACCACCGACCCTACCTCTAACAGGGGAGGTACGTGACATTGGCGGCGGGTGCTTCTCGGGCGCGCTCAGCCGTGCTGGAAGGCGCTCAGCTGCAGGTCAGCCGCCGATGGCGCGCAGCGCGGCGCCGACCAGCCCGGCTCGCTCGCGCGGGTCGGGCACGTGTTCCAGACCGAAGCCGAGAAGGACGGTGTCCCGTGTGGTGACGGCCGCCGCGGTGCGCGCTCCCGCCCCCTTGGCGTCACCGAGAGTGACGTAGTCGCCGGCGGGGGCGCTGCGGAACTGCGGGAAGGTCGCGGGCGGCAGCTCCTCGGAGACGGGCCGGAAGGCGCCGGCCGACTCCAGCGCGCCGCCCGCGGCGGCGGCGAGGGCGGCCGTGGTGCCCGTGAGCTCGCCCGCGCCGGTGAAGCGCGCCGGCGCGTTCCGCGTGGTCCGGGCGCCGGCGCCCAGGTAGTACTGGGCGAAGTCGTCGGTGTCGGCCCCGCCGACCCGGGAGCTGCCGCCCGCCCGCACGCCGGCGGTGATCAGCTTGCCGCCCTCGTTGACGAAGTCGCGCACGGCCAGCAGGGTGGCGCCGTCCGGGCGGCCGGAGGCGTACCAGAGCACGGTGTCGTAGTGGCCGAGCACGCCGAGGGCCGGCGGTGCGCCCTGGGCGGCGACGTCCCAGACGGCGGTCCTGCGGCCGTTGTCGGCGAGCGCCTCGGCGTAGGCGGCGGCGTGCCGGGCCGGGGTGCCCTCGTCGGCGACGACCAGGGTGTCGGCGCGCGGGGTGGTGCGGGCCACGGTGAAGGTGAAGGGCTCGGCGGCCACGGGACCGCCCTTGTGGGTGCGGCCGGTGAACCAGACGGTGACCTTCGACCCGGGTCGGGCGCCCTCGACGGTGGCGCGGTACTGGTCGAAGCGGATGTTGTCCTCGCCGCCGTAGCGTATGCCGCCGTCCCAGGCCCGCAGCGGCACGCTGCGCGCGCTGCCGCCGTCGACGCGGTAGTTGAGGCGCGTGTCGGTCAGGCTCTTGCGGGCGGTGACGGCGACGGTCTGACGGCCGTCGCGGGCGTGGGACGTGGTGAAGGCGTGCGGGGTGAAGTCGGGGGCGGGCAGGCCGACCGAGGAGGAGGGGCGGTCGGGGTGGGTCGCGCTCTCGGCGACGGAGAGGGCGAAGGGGATGTTCTTGGTGAACTCCTGCTGGATCAGCTTCTCGTCGTCGGGGAAGTTGAAGCCTGACTGGCAGTCGGCCGGGTTCCAGCGGTCGTTGGGGTCGAGCTTGGAGACGGTCTGACAGGTCGACATCTCCGGGGTGAACATCATGACGCCGTTGACGTTGCCGGCATGGCCGTCGGCCTCGCCGTTGGTGGTGTAGAGCTCGGAGGAGACCTGCGGGTGGTAGCCGGGGATCGCGGACTTCTCCGGGGTGCCGGCGAGTGCCTTGTAGACGACGTCGTCCGGGGTGGGCGTGGCGACCTGCCAGCCCACGCCGTAGAGCAGCAGTTCGGCGGCGGAGTGGTAGTTGACGGCGTAGGTGAAGCCGAGGCGCTTCTCGAAGGCGTCCAGGGCGCGGGTCTCGGGCTCGGAGGCGGGGGCGGTGCCCCGGTAGGTCTCGGAGGCCGGGCGGGGGGAGGAACCCTCGTTGTCGTAGCCCCATTTGTAGGGGAAGTTGCGGTTGAGGTCGACGCCGTCGCCGGAGGTGATCTTCCCGTCGCCGTTGTTGTCGCGGAGGTTCTTGCGCCAGAGCCGGTTGGCGGGGCTCTGGAAGGTGTAGTCGTAGCCGTCGGGGTTGGCGGAGAGCACGAACCACAGCTCGGTCCGGTCCACGATCCGGGTGATCCGGTCGTCCTTGCCGTAGCGGTCGAGGTAGTGGTGCATCAGCCGCCGGGTCATCTCGGGGGTGATCCACTCGCGCGCGTGCTGGTTGGACATGTAGAGCACGGCCGGCTTGGCCCCGTCCTCGCTCCCGCGGGCGTCCTTGGAGAGCTTGAGAGCGAGGATGTCCTGGCCGCGCACGGTCTTGCCGATGCTGACGACCTTGGTGAGGCCGGGGTGGGCGCGGGCGGTGTCCCTGATCTCCTGCTGGAGGCCGTTCTTCCCGCTGTACGGGCGGAAGACGCCGTCGCCCTCGGCGCCGAGGCGCTCGCGGGTGCGCTCCGGCAGCCGCTTCTCGGTGAGGCGGACGCCCTGCCCGCGCAGTTCCTCGGCCTGCGCGGGGGTGAGGACGACCTCGACGGGCGCCGTCCTGCCGGCGGTCAGGCGCTCGCCCAGTTCGTGGCCGTCGATCCCCGCCGCGAGCAGCAGCGGGACCTGGGCGCTGGTGACCTCGGCGGTGAAGACGGCGGGTGCGCCGGAGTCCGCCCGGGGCGGTTGTGCGTGGGGTTGCGCCTGTGCGAAGGGTGCCGCCGCGAGTCCGCCGAGCAACAGCGAAACCACCGCGACCGCCGATCCCGTTCTTCCGCGTCTCATGAGCCCCCCTTGCAGTCGACTGTCACGTCAGTGCACGGGGGTCAGGCTCGTGGCGCCTTCATGATCACGTCAACGGTGCGTTTCGCGCCGTGCGACGTACGCCCACGAACGCCGCGGCGCCCCCTGTTCCCGTACGGGAAGGGGGCGCCGCGGCGGTGGGAACGCTGTCGGGATCAGCCGACCATGCCCTCGGCCATCTCCTCCGACAGGTCGGAGAGGTCGGACAGATTCGACTCCGTGCCGGGGATGCCGAGGTCCTGGGCGCGCTTGTCGGCCATGGCCAGCAGGCGGCGGATGCGGCCGGCGACGGCGTCCTTGGTCAGCGGCGGGTCGGCGAGGGCGCCGAGCTCCTCCAGGGAGGCCTGCTTGTGCTCCATGCGCAGCCGCCCGGCGGCGGCGAGGTGCTCGGGGACCTCCTCGCCGAGGATCTCCAGGGCCCGCTGGACGCGGGCGCCGGCGGCGACGGCGGCTCGGGCCGAGCGGCGCAGGTTGGCGTCGTCGAAGTTGGCCAGGCGGTTGGCGGTGGCCCGCACCTCACGGCGCATCCGCCGCTCCTCCCAGGCCAGCACCGACTCGTGGGCGCCGAGCCGCGTCAGCAGCGCGCCGATGGCGTCACCGTCCCGGACGACGACGCGGTCCACGCCGCGCACCTCGCGGGCCTTGGCCGCGATCTGCAGCCTGCGGGCCGCGCCGACGAGCGCGAGCGCGGCCTCCGGGCCCGGGCAGGTCACCTCGAGGGAGGAGGAGCGGCCGGGCTCGGTCAGCGAGCCGTGGGCCAGGAAGGCGCCGCGCCAGGCGGCCTCCGCGTCGCAGGTGGCGCCGGAGACGACCTGCGGGGGCAGCCCGCGGATCGGCCGGCCGCGGCCGTCGACCAGGCCGGTCTGGCGCGCCAGCTGGTCACCGCCCGCCACCACCCGCACCACGTACCGGCTGCCTCTGCGGAGCCCGCCGGGCGCCATGACCACCAGGTCGGAGGCGTGCCCGAAGATCTCCAGGATGTCCTTGCGCAGCCGTCGGGCCGCGATCCCGGTGTCCAGCTCCGCCTCGATCACAATGCGTCCGCTGACCAGGTGCAGACCGCCCGCGAACCGCAGGATCGCCGAGACCTCCGCTTTCCGGCAGCAGGTCCGGGTGACGGGGAGCCGGGAGATCTCGTCCTTCACCGCAGCCGTCATCGCCATGGGCCGATCCTTCCATGCATCCGAAAAATACGGTCGTACGCGGCGGCCAACAGCTCCGGGTCGTGCGTCGGGCAGCCGTCGGGCGAGGCGACCGGCGCCAGCTCGACCGTGGCCCCGAGCCGCTTGGCGGCGTCCTCGAGGCTGTCCCGGTCGGGCACGGCGGCCTCGTCGGCCAGCACCACGTCCAGGGCGAGTTTAGGGGCGTGTCGGGCCAAAACCTCCAAATGACGCTGCGGGGAGAAGCCATCGGTTTCACCCGGCTGCGGTGCGAGGTTCAACGAGAGCACCCGGCGGGCCTTGGTCTCCTGCAGCGCCTCGAGCAGCTCGGGCACGAGCAGGTGCGGGATGACCGAGGAGAACCAGGAGCCCGGCCCCAGCACCACCCAGTCCGCGTCCAGCACCGCCGCCACCGCCTCCGGCACCGCCGGCGGGTCCTCCGGGACGACGTGCACGGACTGCACCTCGCCCGGGGTGAGCGCCACGGTGGCCTGGCCGCACACGGTGGTGACGGCGTCGGGCGCGGCCGGGTCGTGGCCGCGCACCAGCGCCTGCAGCTCCAGCGGGACGGCCGACATGGGCAGCACCCGGCCGTGGGCGCCGAGCAGCTTGCCGACCAGGTCCAGCGCCTGGACGTGGTCGCCCAGCTGCTCCCAGAGGGCGACGATCAGCAGATTGCCCACGGCGTGGCCGTGCAGCTCGCCGCGGCTCTCGAAGCGGTGCTTGATCACGCGCGCCCAGGTCTGGCCCCAGTCGTCGTCGCCGCACAGCGCGGCCAGGGCCTTGCGGAGGTCGCCCGGCGGCAGCACGCCCAGCTCGTCCCGGAGC
>KL569418.1:20474-24619 GCA_000715685.1 Streptomyces lilacinus | reverse complement strand
GTGACGACCGCCGTCAGGTCGCCGGTGATCCGGCGCAGCGCGGCGAGGGAGGCGGACAGCCCGTGGCCGCCGCCGAGGGCGACGACCTTGGGCTGCGCGCCGCGGCCCCGGCCGCGGTGCGCGCCGCCCTCGGCACCGCGCGGACGGCCCGGGGCGAGCCGGCGGACGCGACGCATCCGGAAGGGCCGGGCGGTCACTCGCGCCCCATGTCCCGGTGGACGACGACGGTCTCGACACCCTCGGAGACGAGCCGGTGGGCGAGCTTCTCCGACATCGCGACGGAGCGGTGCTTGCCGCCGGTGCAGCCGACCGCGATGGTCACGTAGCGCTTGCCCTCGCGGCGGTAGCCGGCGGCGATGAGCTGCAGGAGCTCGGTGTAGCGATCGAGGAACTCCTTGGCGCCGGGCTGGTTGAAGACGTAGCCGGACACCTCCTCGTTCAGGCCGGTGAAGGGCCGCAGCTCCGGCACCCAGTGCGGGTTGGGCAGGAAGCGGCAGTCGACCACGAGGTCGGCGTCGACGGGCAGGCCGTACTTGTAGCCGAAGGACATGACGGTGGCCCGCAGCTCCGGCTCCTCCTCGCCCGCGAACTGGGCGTCCATCTTGGCGCGCAGCTCGTGGACGTTGAGGCTGGAGGTGTCGATGACGAGGTCGGCGTCGCCCCGCAGCTCGCGCAGGAGGTCGCGCTCGGCGGCGATGCCGTCGACGATGCGGCCCGAGCCCTGCAGCGGGTGCGGGCGGCGCACCGACTCGAAGCGGCGCACCAGGGCGTCGTCGGACGCCTCCAGGAAGATCACGCGCCGCTTGACCTTCTTGGCCGCGAGGTCCGCCAGGGACTCGCGGAGGTTGTCGAAGAAGCGCCGGCCGCGCACGTCCACGACGACGGCGATCCGGGCCACGTTGCCCTGGGAGCGGGCACCGAGGTCCACCATGGTGGGGATCAGCGCGGGCGGCAGGTTGTCCACGACGAACCAGCCGAGGTCCTCCAGACACTTGGCGGCGGTGCTGCGCCCCGCCCCCGACATGCCGGAAATGATCACCAGCTCGGGGATGCCGGCGGCCTCGCCGTTCGCGTCCACCGTCGTGCCCGTACTCACCTGTGCTCCGTCCCGGTCGGTCACGTTCATGCTCTCTTCCCCCGTTTCGCCGGCGACGCCGCGGTCGCCGTCGCCTCGTCTTCCATACTGCGGCCTTTCCGGGCGAACGGCCCGGACCGCTGGAGGTCCATCATTCCTCCGCGTCGTCCATGATCTCGCCTGTCGCGGTGTTGACGGCAGGGGCGGGCGGTGCCGCCCCGGCGAGCGCCGCGACGATCGTCTCCGCGGTCTTGCGGCCGATGCCGGGCGTCTCGCAGATCTGCTCGACGGTCGCGGCCCGCAGCCGCTTGACCGAGCCGAAGTGCTTCAGGAGGGCCTGCTTGCGGGTGCCGCCGAGGCCGGGCACGGCGTCCAGCGGCCCCGCCTTGAAGGTCTTGCTCCGCTTGCCGCGCTGGTAGGCGATGGCGAAGCGGTGGGCCTCGTCGCGCACGCGCTGGAGCAGGTAGAGCCCCTCGCTGGTGCGCGGCAGGACGACGGGGTCGTCCTCGTCCGGCAGCCAGACCTCCTCCAGCCGCTTGGCGAGGCCGCAGACGGCCACGTCGGTGACGCCGAGCTCCTCCAGCGCCCGCCGGGCGGCGGCGACCTGCGGCTTGCCGCCGTCGACCACGACCAGCTGCGGAGGGTAGGCGAAGCGCTTGGGCTTGCCGTCGTCCTCCGGGAGCGGCTCCTCGATCTCGCCGCCGGGGGCCTCCTCGGCCCACTCCCCCGTCTTCATCTTCTCCCGCAGATAGCGGCGGAAGCGCCGGGAGACGACCTCGTGCATGGAGCGGACGTCGTCCTGCCCCTCGAAGCCCTTGATCTGGAAGCGGCGGTACTCGCTCTTGCGGGCCAGGCCGTCCTCGAAGACCACCATCGACGCCACCACGTCCTGCCCCTGCAGGTGGGAGATGTCGAAGCACTCGATGCGCAGGGGCGCGGAGTCCAGCCCGAGCGCCTCGGCGATCTCCTCCAGGGCGCGGGAGCGCGTGGTGAGGTCCGAGGCGCGCCTGGTCTTGTGCAGGACGAGGGCCTGCTGGGCGTTGCGCTGGACCGTGGCCATGAGGTCCTTCTTGTCGCCGCGCTGCGGGATCCGCAGGTCGACGCGGGCGCCGCGGCGCTCGCCGAGCCACTGGGCGACGGGCTCCAGGGGGTCCGGCAGGGCGGGGACCAGCACCTCCTTGGGCACGGCGTCGCCGCTCTCCTCGCCGTAGAGCTGCTGCAGGGCGTGCTCGACGAGCCCGGCGGTGTCGACGGCCTCGACCTTGTCGGTGACCCAGCCGCGCTGGCCGCGCACGCGGCCGCCGCGGACGTGGAAGATCTGCACGGCCGCTTCGAGTTCGTCCTCGGCGACCGCGATCAGGTCGGCGTCGGTGGCGTCGGCGAGGACGACGGCGTTCTTCTCCATGGCGCGCTTGAGCGCCTCTATGTCGTCCCGCAGCCGGGCCGCCTTCTCGTACTCCATCTCCTCCGCGGCATCGTGCATCTGCCCTTCCAAACGGCGGATGTACGCACCGGTACGGCCGGCCATGAAGTCGCAGAACTCCTCGGCCAGTTCGCGGTGCTCCTCGGGCGTGACCCGGCCGACGCAGGGGGCGGAGCACTTGCCGATGTAGCCGAGCAGGCAGGGGCGGCCGATCTGGTGGGAGCGCTTGAACACGCCGGCCGAGCAGGTCCGGACGGGGAAGACGCGGAGCATCAGGTCGACGGTCTCGCGGATGGCCCAGGCGTGGGCGTACGGGCCGAAGTAGCGCACGCCCTTCTTCTTGGGGCCGCGCATGACCTGGACCCGCGGGAACTCCTCGTTCAGCGTGACGGCGAGGGAGGGGTAGCTCTTGTCGTCGCGGTACTTCACGTTGAAGCGCGGGTCGTACTCCTTGATCCAGGAGTACTCGAGCTGCAGCGCCTCGACCTCGGTGGAGACCACGGTCCACTCCACGGAGGCGGCCGTGGTGACCATGGTGCGGGTGCGCGGGTGCAGACCGGCGAGGTCCTGGAAGTACGACGAGAGCCGCTGGCGCAGGCTCTTCGCCTTCCCGACGTAGATCACGCGGCCGTGCTCGTCACGGAATCTGTAGACCCCCGGCGAGTCGGGGATCTGTCCCGGCTTGGGTCGGTAGCTGCTGGGGTCGGCCATGTCACACACCCTACTTGCGGGCAGTGACAACTCCATCGCCCAGCCGCCCCGGAGGCCCCGCGGGGGCTCCGGGGCGGGTCGGGCGCGGCTCCGGCCCCGGCGGTGGTGGCCGCCGGGGCCGGAGGGACCGGCCGGGGAGAGTGGGGGGTGGTCCCCCGGGGCGCCTCGCGGGCCCGGGAGACCCCTCGGACCGGTCAGTCGCGCCGCAGGCGCCTGCGGGCCGCGACGGCTCCGAGACCGAGGGCGACGACGCCCGCCCCGCCGGCCACGGCGACGGGGGTCGCGGAACGGGACCCGCCCTGTGCCGCCGCGTTCACGGTGGCGGGGTCGGCGGCACCGGTGTCGCCCGCCGGCCCGAAGCCGCCGGCCAGGCCGTTCCTGGCGTAGGCGGAGCCGGGCAGCTTGTCGCCGTAGGCCTTGTGGACCCGGGCCCGGTAGGCGTCGACGGTGGTGCCCTTCTCGCCGATCGCGCGGACGGCGTCGGGGTCGAGCGGCAGGACCCGTTCGCCGCGCTGCACGTACCAGGCGTCGATCTGCGGCTCGCGGAAGACGGTGCCGCCGGCAAGCTTGCGCGCTCCCTCCCCGGCGTAGCGGGTCTCGTCGTCGCCGGTGGCGATGTTGACGACGGTCCAGGTGTTTCCGGTGATTCCGGCGTTCCTGGTGTTCCCGGTGGGTGCGGTCCACACCGAGGCCTTCTGTCCGTCGGCGGAGACGGCGGCGCTGGCGAGGAAGTCGAGCGTGGCGACGGGGGCGCCGTCCTTGCCCGCCACGAACTCCGGGGAGAGCGTGTAGACGGGCACGGTCGCACCGTCGATCCTCGGCCGCGCGTCCTGCTGGGCGACGGCGCCGTCGCGGGCGAAGAAGCGGGAGAGCGTCTTCAGGGTGGCCGGCGCCGCGGCCGCCTCGTGGGCCGCCTCGGCCCTGTCTCTTATACAC
>KL569418.1:17451-20324 GCA_000715685.1 Streptomyces lilacinus | reverse complement strand
CGCGAGCGGGGCGAGGCCGAGCAGTGCGGCGGTCAGCGCGCCGGTCGCGGCCGCGCGGGCCGTGTTCCTCGCGCGACGGGTGGGCTTGCGGGGGGTCGTGTCGGTCATCGCCCTCACGCTCCGATCCGGTAGAGCGAGTGGGTCCAGGAGAACTGGTTGTTGTTGCTGCCCCGCCCGCCGACGTACCAGGTGTGGGAGGCCCAGTTGTAGCGGTTGTTGGAGGGCCACGGGTCGCCCCAATAGACCATGCTCCCGGCGTCGTCGTAGCCGTAGACGACGTGCATGTGGCCGCCGCCGGACGTCCATTGGATGCGGGTCTCGATCGGGCGGTTGGCGTTGATCTCGCTCTGCACGGTCGGGTAGCGCAGCCAGCCGTCCACGTACGAGCCCTCGCTGATGCCGGCCCAGCGGAAGGCGGTCTGATCATTGGCCAGGGTGGCCTGGTTGTTGGGGCACGTGGTGCCCTGGGCGCGGTTGAAGGCGGCGTTGCAGAACTGGTTCTGGCTGTAGTTGCGGCCGAACCAGGTCGCGATGGTGTTGCCGGACGCCGCCCAGCACCAGTTGGACTTCTCCTGCGCCTGCATGGTGATGTTCAGCTTCTTCGCCGCTCGCAGCGCGGGCTGCTGCTCGCCGGTCGCCGCGTTCGCCGTGGTGGGGACGGCGAGCAGGACGGAGGCGGCGAGGGCCGCGACGGACAGTGTCCGTCTGCCGCGTATGCGGGGCTTTTCTGTTGTTGCCGATGCCGAAGCACGGGTCATCTTCGCGTTCCTCTACTTGCCTTGGGGGGTTGTGGTGGAGGAGCGCGTCCGGACGCGTGTGAGGAGCATCGGGTGTTGTCGGGGACTGGTCAACGGGTTTCAATACCGCGTGAGAGTGCGGTGTGAACGTATCGGCCCGGAAGTGAACGCCCAGTGCCCGTCCAGGAGGAACGCAACCCTCCGGCCTGGGGGAACGCCCTTCGCCGATCGTGAACGTTCACACCGCGCAGAGGGCTTCACAGGAGGCTTCGCACGGGGCTTCGCAGGCAACCGAGGGAGCGAACGGGCATGGTACGCAGCAGCACCCGCACCGCCGACACCGACCTGGAGCGCGTGCTGCGCACGGGCC
Source organism: Streptomyces lilacinus (assembly GCA_000715685.1). GTDB lineage: Bacteria > Actinomycetota > Actinomycetes > Streptomycetales > Streptomycetaceae > Streptomyces > Streptomyces lilacinus. Next base: position 19,217 of record KL569418.1, on the reverse strand, counting down.
CGTTCCACCTCGCCCTGCGCATGGCGCTGTCCGCGCGCGGGCTCGCGCTGCACCGGGTGCAGCACCGGCTGGCGCAGCGCGGGGTCAAGGTCGGGGTGACGAGCCTGAGTTACTGGCAGCAGGGCCTGCGGCGGCCCCGGCGCCCGGAGTCCCTCAGGGCCGTGCGGATGCTGGAGGACGTGCTGGACCTGCCCGCCCACGCCCTGACCCGGTTACTCCTGGAGCCGCCGGCGGCGCGGACGGCGCCGGACCGGCCGGCCGCGCGCTCGTACCGCTCGCTGGTGGAGGAGGCCCGGGCCCTGGAGCGGCTGCTGGCCGAGCTGGAGTCCCCGGAGGACGGCGGTCTGCACACCGTCTGCCACCTGGAGCGCGTCGTCATCGGGGCCGGCCGGGAGCTGCGCGGGCGCGACTCCCACCACGTGGTCCGGGCGCACCGCGACGGCGTCGACCGGTACGTGGCCATCCACCACGGGGACGCGGGCTGCGACCCCGGCCGGGTGGTGGTGCGCGCCAACGAGAACTGCCGGGTGGGCCGCGTCCGCTGGCACACCGCGGCCGGCGTGCTCGTCGCCGAGCTGCTCTTCGACGCCCGACTGCGCGCCGGGGACACCTACGTCTTCGGCTACGGCTTCGACGACGGCACGGGCGGTACGAGCAGCGAGTACGTGCGGGGCTTCAGCTTCGCCGGCGGCCAGTACGTGCTGCAGGTCCGCTTCGACGACGAGGCCCTGCCGGTGCGGTGCCGTCGCTTCAGCCAGAGCACGGCGGGCGCGCCGCGCTGCGGGCAGCAGGAGCTGACGCTGGCGGGGCGGCACCGGGGCGTGCACCTGGTGGAGCAGGGGGTACGGCCGGGGATCGTGGGGATCGCCTGGGACTGGGCGTAGATGTTCCCGGCGCGGCCCGCGTGTCTCCGGCCCGCGGCCGATCAGGCGTCCGGGCCGGCGATCAGCTTGCCGCCGGCGGCCTTGACGGGCACGGCCGGGAGCGGCGCGCCGGCCGGGCCCTGGAGGACCTTGCCGGTGGCGGCGTCGAACTTGCTGCCGTGGCACGGGCAGCTGACCTTGCCGTCCTCGACCTTGTCCACGACGCAGCCCGCGTGGGTGCACACCGCGCTGAACGCCTTGTACTCGCCCTGGGCGGGCTGCGCGACGATCAGCTTGTGCTCGCGGTAGAGCCGGGCACCGCCCACCGGGACCTCGCCGGCCGCCCCCAGGTCCACGGGCTCGGTGGGCAGGGCGGCCCCCCGGCGGTCCGTGCCGGCGTCGCAGGCGGTCGCACAGAGCCCGGCGGCACCGGCCAGGGCCGCTCCGCGCAGCACGGTACGGCGGGAGGCGGAGGGGGAGGACATGGATGGCTCCATCGAACAGTGGTACGCGTGCGGGACGACGCAGTGACAATACCGGCAGCGGTTTTTCCGCTTACTGAAAGGGTTCCCTCGTGATCGTGGTGGCCGGAGAAGCCCTGATCGACCTCGTTCCCGGCGGTCCCGGGGGCGACGACGGCCTCCCGGTGCTGCTGCCCCGGCGCGGCGGCGGCCCGTACAACACGGCCGTGGCCCTCGGACGGCTCGGCACGCCGACCGCCTTCTGCTCGCGCGTCTCGACGGACGGCTTCGGCGAGGCCCTGCTGGCGGGGCTGCGGGCGGTGGACGCGGACGTCTCGCTGGTCCAGCGCGGACCGGAGCCGACGACCCTGGCGGTCGCGGCCGTCGGGGCGGACGGCTCGGCGGGCTACGGCTTCTACGCGGGCGGCACCGCGGACCGCCT
>KL569418.1:9711-17221 GCA_000715685.1 Streptomyces lilacinus | reverse complement strand
GCTTCTACGCGGGCGGCACCGCGGACCGCCTCTTCGCGCTGCCGCCCGCCCTTCCGGCCGGGACGCGGGCCCTGTGCCTGGGCACGTGCGCGCTGGTCCTGGAGCCGGGGGCGGGCGCGTACGAGGCCCTGCTGCGGCGCGAGGCCCGCCGCGGGGTCCTCACCCTGCTCGACCCCAACATCCGGCCCGGCCTCATCCCCGACGCCGACGCGTACCGGGCGCGCTTCCGCTCCTGGCTGCCGGACGTCACGCTGCTGAAGCTGTCGGCGGAGGACGCGCGCTGGCTGGGCGGCTCGGTGCGGGAGTGGCTCGCGGCGGGGCCGGCGGCGGTCGTGGTGACCAGGGGCGCGGAGGGGCTGTCCGTCCACACGCGGGACGGCGCGACGTACGAGGTGCCGGCGGAGCCGGTGACGGTGGTGGACACGATCGGGGCGGGCGACACGGTGAACGCGGCGCTGCTGCACTCCCTGAGCGCCCGCGGCGCCCTCTCCCCCGCCGGCCTCGCCGCGCTGGACGCGGCGGACTGGCACGCCGTCCTGACCTTCGCCGCGCACGCGGCAGCGGAGACGTGCGGGAGGGCGGGGGCGTAGGGGGAGGCCCCGGCCCCCAGGGGTCCGGGGCGCAGCCCCGGTTACGGGAAGGGGCGGGACTGGGGAAACCCAATCCCGCCGCAACGGCGATCAGCCACCGTCAACGAGCCCGGCGGTGCCGAACCGCGATCAGGCCTTGCGGGCCCGGGCCGCCGTCTTCTTCGCCGGCGCCCTCTTCCGCGCCTTCGGCGCGGACAGCGGCGCCGCGTCACTCACCCGCTCCCCCAGCAGGTCGCGCAGGAACTTGCCCGTGTGGCTGGCCGGCTCCCCCGCCACCTCCTCCGGCGTGCCCTCCGCGATGACGAGGCCACCGCCGGAACCGCCCTCCGGGCCCATGTCGATGACCCAGTCGGCCGTCTTGATCACATCGAGGTTGTGCTCGATGACGATCACCGTGTTGCCCTTGTCGACCAGCCCCGACAGCACGGAGATCAGCTTGCTGATGTCCTCGAAGTGCAGGCCGGTCGTCGGCTCGTCCAGGACGTACACCGTCCGCCCGGTCGACCGCTTCTGCAGCTCGCTCGCGAGCTTGACCCGCTGCGCCTCGCCACCGGAGAGCGTCGGCGCGGACTGGCCGAGCCGGACGTAGCCCAGGCCGACCTCGTTGAGGGTGCGCAGGTGGCGGGCGATGGTCGGGACGGCCTCGAAGAATTCGAGCGCCTCGTCGATCGGCATGTCCAGCACCTCGGCGATGGACTTGCCCTTGTAGTGCACCTCGAGGGTCTCGCGGTTGTACCGCGCCCCGTGGCAGACCTCGCACGGAACGTAGACGTCCGGCAGGAAGTTCATCTCGATCTTGATGGTGCCGTCGCCGGCGCAGTTCTCGCAGCGGCCGCCCTTGACGTTGAAGGAGAAGCGACCGGGGAGGTAGCCGCGGACCTTCGCCTCCATCGTCTCCGCGAAGAGCTTGCGGATGTGGTCGAAGACGCCGGTGTACGTGGCGGGGTTGGAGCGCGGCGTACGGCCGATGGGCGACTGGTCGACGTGGACGACCTTGTCGACCAGGTCGTCGCCCTCCACGCGCGTGTGCCGGCCCGGCACCGCCCGCGCGGCGTTGAGCTCGCGCGCGAGGTGGGTGTAGAGGATGTCGTTGACCAGCGTCGACTTGCCCGAGCCCGAGACTCCGGTGACGGCCGTGAGCACGCCGAGCGGGAAGGAGACGTCGATGTCGCGCAGGTTGTTCTCGCGGGCGCCGCGCACGGTGAGCCGGCGCTTCGGGTCCACGGGACGGCGGACGTCGGGGAGGGGGATGCTCTTCTTCCCGGACAGGTACTGACCGGTCATCGACGCCTCTGTCGCCAGCAGCTCCTTCAGCGGACCGCTGTGGACCACCTTGCCGCCGTGCTCACCGGCGCCGGGGCCGATGTCGACGACCCAGTCGGCGACCTTGATGGTGTCCTCGTCGTGCTCGACGACGATGAGGGTGTTGCCCATGTCGCGCAGGCGGACGAGGGTTTCGATGAGGCGGTGGTTGTCGCGCTGGTGCAGGCCGATGGAGGGCTCGTCCAGGACGTAGAGCACGCCCACGAGGCCGGAGCCGATCTGCGTCGCGAGGCGGATGCGCTGGGCCTCGCCGCCGGAGAGGGTGCCGGCGGCGCGGTTGAGCGAGAGGTAGTCCAGGCCGACGTCGACGAGGAACCTCAGGCGCTCGTTGACCTCCTTGAGCACCCGCTCGGCGATCTTCTTCTCGCGGCCGGTCAGCTTCATGCCGCGCAGGAAGTCGGCACACTCGCTGATGGACATCGCGGAGACGTCCGCGATGGAGCGCTCCTGCACGGTGACGGCGAGCACGATGGGCTTGAGGCGCGTGCCCTCGCAGGTGGGACAGTGCACCTCGCGCATGTAGCCCTCGAAGCGCTCGCGGCTGGCGTCGCTCTCGGCCTCGGAGTGGCGCCGCTTGACGAACGGCACCGCGCCCTCGAAGGCGGTGGTGTAGGCGCGCTCGCGGCCGTAGCGGTTGCGGTAGCGCACCTCGATCTGGGTGCGGTGGCCGTTGAGCAGGGCCTTCTTGGCGCGCTGCGGCAGCCCCGCCCACGGGATGTCCGTGCGGAAGCCGAGCTCGTCGGCGAGGGCGCCCACCAGGCGGTTGAAGTAGTCCTTCGTGTGGCCGTGGGACCAGGGGCTGATGGCGCCCTCGTCGAGGGTCTTGTCCTCGTCCGGGACGATCAGCTCGGGGTCGACCTCCATGCGCGTGCCGATGCCGGTGCAGTCGGGGCAGGCGCCGAAGGGGGAGTTGAAGGAGAAGGAGCGGGGCTCCAGCTCCTCGAAGGACAGGTCGTCGTACGGGCAGTAGAGGTGCTCGGAGAACATCCGCTCGCGCTCGGGGTCGTCCTCGGCGAGATCGACGAAGTCGAGGATGACCATGCCGCCGGACAGGCCCAGCGCGGTCTCGACCGAGTCGGTCAGCCGGCGCTTGGCGCTCTCCTTCACGGTGAGGCGGTCGACGACCACCTCGATGGTGTGCTTCTCCTGCTTCTTCAGCTTCGGCGGGTCGGTCAGCTGGATCGTCCGGCCGTCGACCCGGGCCCGGCTGTAGCCCTTGGTCTGCAGGTCGGAGAAGAGGTCGACGAACTCGCCCTTGCGCTCGCGCACCAGCGGCGAGAGGACCTGGAAGCGGCTGCCCTCGGGCAGCTCCAGCACGCGGTCCACGATGGCCTGGGGCGACTGCCGCGAGATGGGACGCGCGCACTCGGGGCAGTGCGGCTTGCCGATGCGGGCGAAGAGCAGGCGGAGGTAGTCGTAGACCTCGGTGATGGTGCCGACCGTCGAGCGCGGGTTGCGCGAGGTCGACTTCTGGTCGATGGACACGGCTGGCGAGAGGCCCTCGATGAAGTCCACATCGGGCTTGTCCATCTGGCCCAGGAACTGCCGTGCGTAGGAGGAGAGCGACTCGACGTAGCGGCGCTGCCCCTCGGCGAAGATCGTGTCGAACGCGAGGGAGGACTTGCCCGATCCCGAGAGCCCGGTGAAGACGATGAGGGAGTCGCGCGGGAGGTCGAGCGAGACGTTCTTGAGATTGTGCTCGCGAGCGCCACGGACGATGAGACGGTCTGCCACGCCGGTCGGCACCTTTCTTGAGAGTCGGCTCTGGAGAGCTGCGGGGGTGGGCCGCGCCCCCGATCCAGAGTACGGGGGGACTAGGACAAACAGCGGTCACACGGATGTCGTAAGCGATGCCACCCATCGAGCCTATAGCACGCACATTCGATTTACGGGCGGGATCGGACTCCTTCACCCGAAGGAGTGGCGAGGGCTATCGTCGGCTCATGATTGATCATGTGCACGACCTCGACGCTGTACGTGAGGCGACCGACCGCCTGCTCTCCGCGGTGGCCAAATTGGACAACGCGGCGATCGCCGGGCCGTCACGGCTGCCGGGCTGGACCCGCGGCCACGTCCTCGCCCATCTCTCCCGCAACGCCGACGCCCTGGTGAACGTGCTCGAGGGCCGTCCCATGTACCCGAGCGCCGAGGCCCGCGAGGCCGACATCGAGCGCGACGCGCCCCGCCCCCTCGAGGCCCAGCTCGACGACCTCCGCGAGAGCTCCGCCGGCTTCTTCCGGGCCGCGGCCGTCCCCGCCGACTGGGGCCGCACGATCACCATGCGCAACGGCGTGACCGACGTCGCCGCCCGCGTCCCCTTCCGCCGCCTGATCGAGGTCGAGCTCCACCACGTGGACCTCGGCATCGGCTACGAGCTGGAGGACCTCCCCGCCGACTTCACCGCCCGGGAGATCGCCTTCCTCGCGGACCGCTTCGTGGGCAGCCCCGGCGTCCCGGCCCTCCGCCTGAACGCCACCGACGGCGGCACCTGGCGCACCGGCGGCGCCGACGGCGAGCCCACGACCGTCACCGGCCCGGCCCCCGCCCTGCTCGGCTGGCTCGCGGGCCGGCGGGACGGCACGGGACTTCACACCGGCGGCGCTCCGCTGCCCGTACTGCCCGCGCTATAGGGTGAGTTCCATGACGTACAGCGGAGCGGTAGAGGTCGGCGGACCTGCGGACGTGCACGAGTTGACCGATCTGATGATCTCCAAGGTCGCGGTCGGGCCCATGAACAACAACGCCTATCTGCTGCGGTGTCGCGCGACGGACGAGCAGTTGCTCATCGACGCCGCCGCCGAGCCGAAGACGTTGCTCACCCTGATCGGTGACAGCGGCATCGCCTCCGTGGTCACCACCCATCAGCACGGCGACCACTGGGGCGCGCTGCGCGAGGTCGTGGACGCCACCGGCGCCCGCACCTACGCGGGCCGGCACGACGCCGAGGGCATCCCCGTCCCGACCGACGTGCCGGTCGACGACGGCGACATCATCAAGGTCGGCCGGGTCGAACTGACGGCCCGCCACCTGGTCGGCCACACCCCCGGCAGCATCGCGCTGATCTACGACGACCCGCACGGGCACGCCCATGTCTTCACCGGCGACTGCCTCTTCCCGGGCGGCGTGGGCAACACCCATGACGACCCGAAGGCCTTCGCCAGCCTCCTCCACGACGTGGAGACCAAGCTCTTCGGCGAGCTCTCCGACGAGACCTGGGTCTACCCGGGCCACGGCAACGACACCACGCTGGGCGCCGAGCGCCCGCACCTCGCGGAGTGGCGCGAGCGCGGCTGGTGAGGCCGCCGGCCCGGCACCGGGGGTAGCGCGCCGTCCGCAGAGCAGGCGGACGGCGCCATTCCGGCGCGCCCCCGGCGGCGCTTCCGCACGCCCCGTTTCTCGGGAGCCCGGGAGAAGTTGGGCAGTACATGAACCGGGACCGTTCCCCGGCCATGTTCCGCCTCGCGGTCGCGTCCATGGTCGGCACCGCCATTGAGTTCTACGACTTCTTCACCTACGGCACCGCGGCGGCCCTCGTCCTGGGCCCGCTCTTCTTCCCCACCGTCTCCTCCCTCGTCGGCACCCTCGCCGCCTTCGGCACCTTCGGCGTCGGCTTCGTCGCCCGACCCCTCGGCTCGATGCTCTTCGGCCACATCGGGGACCGGCTCGGCCGTCGCCCCGTGCTCATCTCCTCGCTGCTGCTGACGGGCGTCGCCACCGTCTGCGTGGGCCTGGTCCCCACCTACCACCGGATCGGCGTCGCCGCTCCCCTGCTCCTGGTCTGCCTGCGCTTCCTGCAGGGCCTGGGCCTCGGCGGCGAGTGGGGCGGGGCCGTGCTCCTCACCGCCGAACACGCCCCCGCACGCCGCCGCGCCCTGTGGGCGAGCGTCCCCCAGATCGGCCCGACCTTCGGCTTCCTGCTCGCCAACGGCATCACCCTGACGCTGTCGGCGGGCCTCTCCCGGGAGGACTTCCTGTCCTGGGGCTGGCGCGTGCCGTTCTGGGTGGCCGGCGTCCTCGCGGCGCTCGGGCTGCTGCTGCGCACCCGGCTCACCGAGACCCCGGCCTTCCGCGAACTCGCCGAGAGCGACAACCGCGCGTCCGCCCCTCTCGCCGAAGTCGTGCGCGGTCACTGGCGGCTCGTCCTGCTGACCGCCGGCGGGCTGTCCTTCGGCTACTCCGTCTTCTACACGGTCACCACCTGGTCCCTGGCCTACGGCACCGAGCGGCTGGGCGTGGACCGCACCCTCCTGCTCGGCTGCGTCATGGTGGCGGTCGCCGCCTCCGGCGCGGCCACCCCCTTCGTCGCCCTCCTCGCCGACCGCTGCGGCCGGCGCCCGCTGTGCCTCGCGGGCTGCCTCGCCGTGGCGCTGTGGACGTTCCCCTTCGTCGGCCTGCTGCGCACGGGTCGGCCGGCGCTGATGCTGCTCGGCTTCGTCGTCGCGATGCTGTCCTTCGTCACCACCTTCGGTGTCGTCGGCGCCTATCTGCCCGAGCTGTACGAGGCCAGGGTGCGCTGCACGGGCGCGGCCGTGGGCTACAACCTGGCCGGGGTGCTGGGCGGTGCCGTCACCCCGCTGGCCGCGACGGCGCTGGCCCGGGGCGACGGGCCGCCCTGGGGCGTCGCCGTCTACCTGACCGGCGGCGCGCTGCTCAGCCTGGGCTGCTTCCTGCTGCTGCCCGAGACCCGCCCCACGACCGCGGCCCGGCCGGCCGCCGAGCCCTCACCCGCCTGAGCCCGCCCGCACCCCGGCCGGCTCGGCGGCCGCCTCGTCCGGCTCGGTCGAGGCCGTCGGCCCGGCCGGGGCCGTCGCCTCGGCCGAGGTCTCCGCCTCGATGCGCGCCTGCTTGGCGGACGCGCGGAGGCTGGTGACGGTGGTGACGACCAGCACCGCGCAGATGACGCCGAGCGAGACCGGGATGCTGATCTCCGGCACCGCGACGCCGCTCTCGTGCAGGGCGTGCAGCACGAGCTTGACGCCGATGAAGCCGAGGATGACCGACAGGCCGTACGAGAGGTGGACCAGCTTCTTCAGCAGGCCGCCTATCAGAAAGTACAGCTGGCGCAGACCCATCAGCGCGAAGGCGTTGGCGGTGAAGACGATGTACGGGTCCTGGGTCAGGCCGAAGATCGCCGGTATGGAGTCGAGGGCGAAGAGCACGTCCGTCGTACCGATCGCCAGCATGACGATCAGCATGGGCGTCATCAGCCGCTTGCCGTGCTCGACGACGAAGAGCTGGGTGCCGTGGTACCGGTCGGTGGACGGGATGCGTCGCTCGACCAGCTTCAGGAAGCGGTTCTCCTCGAACTCCTCCTCCTCGTCACCGGCGCGCGCCTCCTGGATCAGCTTCCACGCCGTCCAGACGAGGAAGGCGCCGAAGAGGTAGAAGACCCAGGAGAAGTTGGCGATGATCGCCGCGCCCGCGCCGATGAAGACGGCCCGCAGCACGAGGGCGATGAGCACGCCGACCATCAGCACCCGCTGCTGGTACGCCGGCGGCACCGCGAACTTCGCCATGATCAGGACGAAGACGAAGAGGTTGTCGACGCTCAGCGACTTCTCGGTGATGAAGCCGGCGAAGAACTCGCCCGCCGGCTC
>KL569418.1:8474-9472 GCA_000715685.1 Streptomyces lilacinus | reverse complement strand
GGCTCGCCGCCGCCGAAGACCAGGAGCCCCAGCCCGAAGAGCCCGGCGAGGGCGACCCAGACGACCGTCCATATGCCGGCCTCCTTGACGGAGACCTCGTGCGGCTTGCGGCCGCCGATGAAGAAGTCGGCGGCGACGAGGGCGCACAGACCAAGGATGGTCAGCGCCCACAGGGTCAGGGAGACGTCCACTGGTCCTCCGGTACGTCGTACGGGCGTACGGCAGTTCCCAGAACAGTACAGGAAGACCCAAGGAACAGTAAAGAGAATCCCAAAACCCCTGGTCGGGCCTAGGCCCGGCGCAGGTCGGACCTGGGCCGGACCCGCCCCGGGCCTAGATCCCGTACGCGCGCCGCGCCTGCCCGACCCTCCCGAGCACCTGCCGCACCACGTCGCTGCCCGCCGGGACCGACGCCGACTCGTACGTCCACGCGTGCCCCACCCACGGGTCGGCGAGGTGGTCGTCGGGCACCGGCGTGATCCTCAGCAGAGAGCGCCACAGCGGGTCCAGAACGGGCCCGTAGGCCCGCGCGTCCTCCCGGTCGGCGACCATCAGCACGTGGACCCCCACGGACGGCCCCTCGTCCACGAGATAGCGCAGCTGGGTCACGGAGCGGTCGTCGAACCCGTGCGGGAAGTCGTTGACCAGCAGCAGCTGCTCGCCCGTGTCGACGTCCGGCGGCAGCGAGTCGAGGGCGCCGCTGCGGGCGGCCATCTGGACCAGGTCCACACGCCGCGTCAGCCGCGCCAGCATCTCGGTCACCCCGCTCGCCCCGGCCGCCGGCGGCTCCTTCAGCGCCCCCGACTCCAGCAGCGGCGCCAGCGCCGTACCGGCCGCGCCCGCGGGGTCGATGACGTGCAGGGAGTAGTCGCCCACGGGGTGGACGGCCAGCAGCCGTACCGCGTGCGCGACGGCGCAGTCCACCGCGAGCCGGCGCAGCTCCGCCGAATCCCGGACGGCCGCCTCCGCACCGCCCTGGGAGCTGTCTCTTATACACA
>KL569418.1:7486-8186 GCA_000715685.1 Streptomyces lilacinus | reverse complement strand
CCAGCATGGGAACACGCAGGTCCGGGCGCTCCGGAAGATGCAGGTCGCCCAGCCGCAGCGCCATGGGCCGCCCCAGCGGCACCTGGTAGCCCTGCCACACGGGGCTGTCCCAGCGGGCGTAGGCGGGCGGCAGGGCGTGCTCGACGACCTCCGCCTCCGCGACGAGCTGGGCGAGGTCCCGGTCGAGGACGGACCGCGCCTGGTCGACCAGCTCCTGGTGCCGGGCGCGCGCCTCCTGCCGGGCCGTGTCGGCCTCCGGGCCGACGCGGGTGCGCGGGTCGGAGAGCACCTGGTCCAGTTCCTTCTCCAGCCGCGTCTCGGCGAAGTCGACCGCGCTGCGGTACGCGGCGGCCGCGCGCGCCAGGTCCTCGAACATGCCCCAGACCTGGTTGTAGAGCCGCTCGTCCATCGACCAGCCGGTCGCGTCGCCGGCCACGGGCCCGGACCGCTCCCCCTCCCCGGCGGACGAGGCGGCGGGCCGAGCGACGGACGCCGGCTCGGGCTGCGCGTCGGACGCCGGCTCGGGCCGCTCGTCGGGCTGGGCGGTCCGCCGGCGGGGGTGGCGGTAGTCGATGGTGTCCGAGGTCAGGGGCAGCGTGTCCGGCCCGGTGACGGGTGCGCCGGTCGTGGCGGCGGCCACGGGCGTGACAGCGGCGACGGGAGTGGCGGCGTCCGAAGCCGGCTCCTGAGCGGCTGCCTC
>KL569418.1:0-7256 GCA_000715685.1 Streptomyces lilacinus | reverse complement strand
GGCGGCGTCCGAAGCCGGCTCCTGAGCGGCTGCCTCCTCGACGGCCACTACTTCCTCAGCGGCCACTGCTTCCTCGACGGCCGCCATCTCCTCGATGGCCACCTTCTCCTCGGTGGCCACTGCCTCCGCGATGGCCGCTGCCGTCCCCTCCGCCTCGGGCAGTCCCTGGTCCCGCAGCAGCGCCGCGAGTCCGTCCGCGTACCCCTGGCCGACCGCGCGCACCTTCCACGCGCCCTGCCTGCGGTACAACTCGACGGCGATGACCGCCGACTCGGCGTCCAGGCCGGTGATGGTGTACCCGGCGAACTCCGTGCCGTCGGCGCCGGCCACCACGAGGGAGGGCGCCGTCGTCGCGCCGAAGCGCGCGGGGCCCGCCGGCGCGGGCGGCAGGGCCAGCAGGACGGCGACCACGTGGGCGGCCTCCGGCAGCGCGTCCAGATCGACCGTCAGCCGGTGCTCGGCGGCGGCCTGTCCGGGCACGTCCAGGCCCGGCAGCGCGGGCGAGGCCGGGTGGGCGACCCATTCGGGGCCGGGCACCCTGCCGTCCTCGTCGCCGAGCGTCGCCCCCGCCACCAGCGGGTGGCCAGCCGAGACCCGGATCTCCAGTCGGCTCCCGGACAGCGGGAGGTTCTGCCCCCGCACCAGCTCGGCCGTCATCGCCGCTTCCCCCTTGTCAGTGCTTGTCGTGCTTGCCGTGCTTGTTGCGCGTGTCGTGCCTGTCGCGCGTGTCGTGCTTGTCGCGTCGTACTCACTGTGCGCAGGGCCCGGCGGATACCGCTCCGCCGGGCCCTGCGCGTATGACTGCTTACTGCTGTGCGTCTGTCAGAGAACGGACTGGATCTCCGACAGCAGGTCCTGGAAGGTCCGGCCGTTGGCCGGGGTGCCGATGGCCGTCATCTGCCAACCGTTGCCCACCCGGTGCACCTTCGCCATGATCTGCGCGGTGTAGGGGCCGCCGCCGTCCAGGGTGTAGCGGGCGAGCTCCTGGCCGGTGGTCTCGTCCACCAGGCGGCAGAAGGCGTTCTGCACCTCGGCGAAGGTCTGGCCGGTGAAGGAGTTCACCGTGAAGACGATCTGGTTGACGTGGACGGGGACGCGCTGCAGGTCGACGAGGATGGCCTCGTCGTCGCCACCCTGGCCCGCGCCGCCGACCAGGTTGTCACCGGTGTGGCGGACCGAGCCGTCCTTGCTGACGAGCTGCTGGAAGAAGGCCACGTCGACCGGCTGCTTGTCGGCGAAGAGCACCGCCGAGGCGTCGAGGTCGATCTCCTTCGTCCGCGTGCCGAACAGCCCACGGCGGGGGGCCGCCTGCCAGCCGAGCCCCATCCGCACCGCGGTCAGGGTGCCCCCGTCGGCCTTCTGCAGGCTGATGCCCTGGCCCTTGGACAAGTTGACCGTCACGCGCAGTCCCTCTCTCGTTCGTTCCGTCCCCCGTGGGCATGCGTCCGCGCGGGCTTCAAGAACGACCATATGCACAGGTGGAGAGTACGTACGAACCCGAGGGGGCTTTGTGGCGGTCTTGCAACATCTCCGTCAGGCCAGGCCGGCCTCCCGCATCTGCCGCAGCTCCTTCTTCAACTCGCCCACCTCGTCACGCAACCGCGCCGCGACCTCGAACTGCAGCTCTGCCGCGGCCGCCCGCATGCGGTCGGTCATGTCCTCGATGAGCTGGGCGAGTTCGGCGGCCGGGCGGTCGGTGAGCACCGCTTCCTTGGCCTTCCCCTTGCCCTTCGCCTTCCCCTTGGCGCCCGCGGCGGCGGTGGGCACGGGGGCCTTCTCCTTGCCCTTCTCGGACTGGCGGTAGCCCGTGCCCAGCAGCTCCTGGGTGTCGAGCTCCTCGCGGGCGAGGGTGGCGACGATGTCGCCGATCTTCTTGCGGAGCGGCTGCGGGTCGATGCCGCGCTCCTTGTTGTACGCGACCTGCTTCTCGCGGCGGCGGTTGGTCTCCTCGATGGCCTTCTCCATCGCGGGGGTGACCTTGTCCGCGTACATGTGCACCTGGCCGGAGACGTTGCGCGCCGCGCGACCGATGGTCTGGATCAGGGACGTGCCCGACCGCAGGAAGCCTTCCTTGTCGGCGTCGAGGATGGCCACCAGCGACACCTCGGGCAGGTCGAGGCCCTCCCGCAGCAGGTTGATGCCGACCAGGACGTCGAACTCGCCGGCGCGCAGCTCGCGCAGCAGCTCCACGCGGCGCAGCGTGTCGACGTCGCTGTGCAGGTAGCGCACCTGGATGCCGAGCTCCAGGAAGTAGTCCGTGAGGTCCTCGGCCATCTTCTTGGTCAGCGTGGTGACCAGGACGCGCTCATCGCGCTCGGTGCGCTTGCGGATCTCGTGCACCAGGTCGTCGATCTGGCCCTCGGTGGGCTTGACGATGACCTCGGGGTCGACGAGGCCGGTGGGGCGGATGATCTGCTCCACGAAGCCGTCGCCGCGCGAGAGCTCGTACGGGCCGGGGGTCGCGGACAGATAGACGGTCTGCCCGATGCGCTCGGTGAACTCCTCCCACTTCAGCGGGCGGTTGTCCATGGCGGACGGCAGCCGGAAGCCGTGCTCGACGAGCGTGCGCTTGCGGGAGGCGTCGCCCTCGTACATCGCGCCGATCTGCGGGACGGTGACGTGCGACTCGTCGATGACGAGGAGGAAGTCCTCCGGGAAGTAGTCCATGAGGGTGTTGGGCGGGGAGCCGGGCTCGCGGTCGTCCATGTGCAGCGAGTAGTTCTCGATGCCGGAGCAGGAGCCGACCTGGCGCATCATCTCGATGTCGTAGGTGGTGCGCATGCGCAGCCGCTGGGCCTCGAGGAGCTTGCCCTGCTTCTCCAGCTGGGCCAGGCGCTGCTCCAGCTCGGCCTCGATGCCCGCGATGGCCTTCTCCATGCGCTCGGCACCGGCGATGTAGTGGCTGGGGGGAAGACGTAGAGCTCCTGGTCGTCGGAGATGACCTCGCCCGTGAGCGGGTGGAGGGTGGACAGCGCCTCGATCTCGTCGCCGAACATCTCGATGCGGACGGCCAGCTCCTCGTAGACCGGGAAGATCTCGATGGTGTCGCCGCGCACGCGGAAGGTGCCCCGGGTGAAGGCGACGTCGTTGCGCGTGTACTGGATCTCCACGAAGCGGCGCAGCAGGTCGTCGCGGTCGATCTCCTGGCCGACCTTGAGGGGCACCATGCGGTCCACGTACTCCTGCGGCGTGCCCAGGCCGTAGATGCAGGACACCGAGGCCACCACGACGACGTCGCGCCGGGTGAGCAGGGAATTCGTCGCGGAGTGGCGCAGCCGCTCGACCTCCTCGTTGATCGAGGAGTCCTTCTCGATGTAGGTGTCCGACTGCGGGACGTACGCCTCCGGCTGGTAGTAGTCGTAGTACGAGACGAAGTACTCGACGGCGTTGTTCGGCAGGAGCTCGCGGAACTCGTTGGCGAGCTGGGCGGCGAGCGTCTTGTTGGGCGCCATGACGAGGGTCGGCCGCTGGAGCTTCTCGATCATCCACGCCGTGGTCGCCGACTTGCCGGTGCCGGTCGCGCCGAGCAGGACGACGTCCTTCTCGCCCGCGCGGATGCGCCGCTCGAGGTCGGCGATGGCCGTCGGCTGGTCGCCGCTGGGCTGGTACGGGCTGACGACCTCGAAGGGCGCCACCTTGCGTTCGATCTGAGATACGGGCCGCATGAGACCACCGTACGGCCCACCACTGACAACCGGCCCGTTCCGCCCCTCGGCCAGCGGTTTTCCGGGCCCCGGCCCGGGCGAACAGAGGGCGAAATGACGGCAAAGGGTCCTGCTTCCGGGTGCTCCCGCCGTCGCGGAAACGCAGGGGTTTCGTGTACGACTTTGCGTGCACCTGGTACCACGTTCCGTACACGAGGACCCGAGGGTCGGGGCGCGATGGCCGCTCCCGGCCCGGACGCCGCGAGGAGCTCTTATGCGCATCCGCACCGTCTCCGCCGTGACCGGCGCACTTGTCGGACTGTCCCTCTCCACGGCCGCCCCCGCCGTGCCCGCCCACGCGGCTGCCGCCGACCGGCTGACCGTCCCCGTCGCCATCGGCCACCGGGGGGTGCCCTCCGAGGCGCCGGAGAACACTCTCGCGTCGATCGACAGAGCGGCGCGGCTGGGCACCGTCTGGGTGGAGAACGACGTCCAGCGCACCAAGGACGGCGCGCTGATCGTCATGCACGACACCACCCTCGCCCGCACCACCGACGTCAAGAAGCGCTACCCGGGGCGCTCGCCCTGGAAGGTCGCGGACTTCACGCTCGCCGAGATCGAGAAGCTGGACGCCGGCGGCTGGGACTGTCTCTTATACACCCCACCCTCGACCGCTACCTGCGGCGCGTCGACCACAACCGTCAGAACCTGCTGCTGGAGGTGAAGGCCCCGGAGCTGTATCCCGGCATCGAACGGCAGATAGTGGCCGAACTCCGGCGCACCGGCTGGCTGGACCGCGGCCACCTCCGGAACAGGCTCGTCGTCCAGAGTTTCAACGCCGCGTCTCTGAAGACTCTTCACGCGCTCCGCCCCGACATCAAGAAGGGCTTCCTCGGCGCCCCCAAGCCCGCCGAACTCCGCTCCTACGCCGCCTTCGCCGACCAGATCAACCCCGACTACGAGAAGGTCACCGTCGACTGGGTCCGCGCGGTGCACGCCCTCAAGGGTCCGCACGGCCGCCGGTTGGAGGTCTCCGCCTGGACGGTCGACGACGCCGACGACGCCGTCGGCCTCGCGCACCTGGGCGTCGACGGCATCATCAGCAACAACGCCCACGTCGTCGCGGAAGCCCTCGCCGAGGACGCGGACGACCCGTCCGGCCTGCTCGACGACGAGACCCTCGACAGCGTCCTCTGACGGCCGGCGGGGGACGCTCTAGGCTGGAGCCCGTGACGGACTCCGAGCGCCCCCCGCCGTCCGGGCCCCGGGCATGGGCCTGGACCATCGTGGGCACCCCCATCGGCCCCCTCGGCCTCGCCGCGACCCGCGAGGGCCTGGTCAACGTCGTCTTCCACGCCGACGCCCCCACCACCGAGCGGTCCCTCGCCGCCCTCGCCCAACGCCTCGGCTCCGCACCCGCCGCCCCGCCCTCGCCCTGCCACGACGTCCTCGCCGAGGCCTCGGACCAGCTCCACGCCTACTTCGCCGGCCGCCTCCGCGCCTTCTCCCTCCCCCTCGACTGGTCCCTCACCACCGGCTTCAACCGCCGCGCCCTGCGCGCCCTCCTCGCCCACGTCCCGCACGGCACCCTGGCCTCCTACCAGGACCTCGCCACCCGCCTCGGCGACCCCTCCGCGGCCCGCGCCGTGGGCCTGGCCATGGGCAGCAACCCCCTGCCCGTCGTGGTGCCCTGCCACCGCGTCATCGAGAGCAACGGCGGCCTGGGCGGCTTCGGCCCGGGCCTGGAGACGAAGCGGGCCCTGCTCTCGCTCGAGGGGATACTCCCCGAGCCGCTGTTCTGAGCCGCCGGGGCCGCCCTCCCTCCGGTTCCGTCACGGGACCGGCCGAGGGATCCTGGTACGTGGGAGATGGTGCGCCATGCGTACGGGCAACGAACCCATCACGGCACGCAGCCCCCTGCGGCTCAGGCTGGGGCTGGCGCTGTTCGGGCTGGTGGTGACGGGGGCCGGAGCCGCGGCGTTCGCTGTCGCGGGGCGGGTGGGGTGGGCGGTGGCCTGCGGGGTGGTGATGGTGGTGACCCTGGTGGACATCGCCGTGATCATTCGGCACATCCGACAGGGGCCGCACTTCCAGCCCGGGCGGGACGTTCCTCCCTACGAGCCCGTCGAGGAGGACCGGCGCGGGCGCTAGCTCGCCGCCGGGAGGCCGAAGTCGGCGCCGGAGATGGCGG
Organism: Streptomyces lilacinus; assembly: GCA_000715685.1. GTDB lineage: Bacteria > Actinomycetota > Actinomycetes > Streptomycetales > Streptomycetaceae > Streptomyces > Streptomyces lilacinus. The sequence goes on along the minus strand of KL569418.1, from coordinate 1,421 downwards.
CGAGGTCGGCGACGATGCCGAGGAGCGGGGTGCGCAGGCCGGCCAGGGCGGTGCGCATGGCCGGGGCGTCGGGCCAGGACTGCTCGTGGGCGACCGGGCTCGTGCCCTCGGGGCGGAGGGCCTCGTGGGCGGCGAGGCGGGTGTGCCATTCGCTGGTGAAGGGGCGCAGGGTGTTGTTGAGGAGCTCGTAGGCGATCGAGTGGACGGTGGGGGCTCCGGCGGTGGCGGGCTGGTCGGCCAGGTCGATGCTGTACTGCCGCAGCGTGACGCGGGTGAACTCGAACATCGCGTGGAGCGAGGTGAGCGCCTCGCGCAGGCTGCCCGCGCCGGGGGCGAGCTCCTGCACGCCGATGCGGGTGGCGAGTTCGACCTGGATGTCGAAGGCGGCCATGCGCTCGAGTTCGCTGGGGGCGCTCTCGCGCTGGGCGGGCGTCCGGGGCTTCATCTGCGGCTCCCTCGTGGTGGTGCCGGTCCTGCCGGGGCGGGCTCCGATGCGGCCCAGCGTAGTGGGGCGGGAGGTGCGCAGGGTCGTCATCACGGCGTGGCGCAGCTGCTCGGCGCGGGCGGGTTCGGGGTCGTGGCGCAGCCAGGCGTGGACGAGGACGGGGTGCGCCGTCCAGGCGCGGGTGCCGGCCGGGGCGAGCAGGCCGCGGCCGCGGAGGGCGGCGATGCCGGTGTCGAGCCGGCGGGCGGTGGTGATGTCGGGCACCCGGGCGGCGAGCGACAGGGCCCGTACGGCGTCGTCCCTGGTCAGCGGGGTGGGTGAGAAGACCGCGGCGAGTCGCAGGGCGTCCATGGCGTACGGTCCGGCGCCGGCGACGTCCCGGACGAGGGCGGCCGTGACCTCGGCGGGGTAGCCAGTGGGCAGGGCGCGCCGGCGCGCGAGCGCGTCCAGGAGCGACCGGCCGGGGGCGTGGAGGCGTTCGTGGAGGGCGGTGTAACCGTCGTCGGTCGCCGAGGCGAGCAGGGCGAGGGCGAGGGGGTGGCCGGCGACGGCGGCGCACAGCGCGTCGGCCGCGGCGCGTTCGTCGGGCGTGGCGGGCGGGGCGCCGGCGTGGGTGAGCAGGGCATAGGCCTCGTCGGGCGCGAGCGGGCCGAGTTCGACGGGCGTGGCGAGGGCGTCGTAGCGCCGGCTGCGGGTCGTCAGCAGCGTCCGGCCCAGGGGGTGCGGGGCGTGGAGGCGGGCCACCTGCTGGGTGGTCAGGTCGTCGGGGAGGTCGTCGACGACCCACAGGAACGGCTGTCCGGCCCGGGCGAAGTGGGTGCGCAGGTGGGCGGTGGCGTCGTCGGGTCCGTCGTCGTGCGGCAGCCCGTGGGCGGCGGCGAGGGCGCGCAGCGCCTGCCCGTACGGGCCGTACGGCGTCCGGTCCGCGCCCCGGTCGGCCGGGCCGGCGCCGGGGGCGCGGGCGAGCCAGTGGATG
>KL569417.1:44335-45313 GCA_000715685.1 Streptomyces lilacinus | reverse complement strand
GACCGTAGCGGAGCTCCGACGCTCCGCGCCGGAAGAGCGAGCCCGGCGAGGCGGCGGTTTCCCTCTCCCGTGGGCGGCCTGCTCCGCTCCGCTGCGCGGGTTGGTGCTGTCGGAAGCGCGGGAGCCCGGCCTCATGGGGAAATATCCCCTCATAGGGGCTAGCTCTGCGGCCTCGCGATGCTCTCGCAGCACAATCCCCCATCCCGGCCCCGGCAAAAGGGGCCCGGGGTAACGGAATGTGCTGCGGAACAGCCCGCCGCCGCCCCAGGCCGCGCGGCGCAGTCAGGCTTCGTAGCCGAAAGGACCGTCGTCCGCGAAGGCGTGGGCGGCGAAGCGTTTGCCCATGCGGCGGTATGCGGCGGCGGTGGGGTGGATGCCGTCGGGCAGGTCGTGGACCTCGTCCGGGCCGAGCAGCTCGCGGCCGTCGAGGTGGTGGAGGTGGGGGTCGCGGGCCTGGCGGGCCGCGACGATCCGGGCCAGCTCGGCGCGGACCGCCGTCAACGTCAGTGCCCCGCGGGCCACATCGGCCGGGTCGCCCAGGGCGGTGAACTTTCCGTCCGGGCCCATCGCGGTCGGGCCGGGAGTCTCCTCGAGGGCGGGACAGCTCACCGGGGACATCAGCAGCAGCGGGGTGTCCGGGTGCCCGTCCCGGATCGTGTCCAGGAACCCGTGCACCGCCGCGCCGAACGTCCGCAGCCGGAAGGCTGCCAGGCCCACGATGTTGATGCCCACCTTGAGGCTGATCAGGTCGGCGGGCATGTCGCGGATCGTCCGGGCGACGTACGGGTCCAGCAGGGCGTTTCCCGCCTGGCTGAGGTTGATCACCTCCACCCCTCCGAGCGCGGCCGCCACCACCGGCCAGGTGCCGGTCGGGCCGTCGGCCTCGAGGCAGTGGCTGATGGAACTGCCGTGGTGCACCCAGCGGCGCCGGCCGTCCGGCAACGGTGCCAGCACCTCGCCGCTGTCTCTTATACACAT
>KL569417.1:43363-44052 GCA_000715685.1 Streptomyces lilacinus | reverse complement strand
GCCACAGCTCGACGTTCTTCATGCCGGCAGGCAGCCCGGTGAACCGTACGGTCCCCGGCTCGCCGGGGATCACTTGCCGCACTGCCCCGGAGGCGGCGATCCGCAGCACGTTGCCTATGGGTGCTTGCCGCCGGCCGGCCGGGGCACCGTTCACCAGCAGTTCCAGCATCCCGGTCGGGCGGGGCTGAGGGTCGGTGTCGAGCTGTCCGGTGGAGGTGAGCACCTCGAGTTCAAGCTCACGCGCATCCGTGCGGAACGCCAGCCGCACGCCCGAAGGCATCACGGTCACCCCGTAGACCGACGGGTCCTGGTACTGCTCCTTGGTCCAGGCGGGCAACCGGCGCGGCATCACCCCCGCCTGTGTCGTCTCCAGGTCCAGCGCACCCCGTAACTCCACCGGCCCGCCCACCAGAGGAATCTCTCGCATCGTCACTGTCATCGCTCCCGCCCCAAAGTTCCCGTGAGTTCACCGCCACCCTGACACGGACTAAATCGCCCTGCCAATGGCGTTTCGCGGGAGGCGTGTTGGGACTGATACGGCGTGGCCATCGGTACGGCCCGTCGGGCCGTCCGGGAGCTGCGTGATCGCGGGCTGCTGATCGATGTGACGCGGCTCGGCTGGAGACGGGGCTTGCGGCTGGGTGTGCGGCTCCGCTTCGCTGCGCGGCTTCGCGGCTGGGGGGAGAAGC
>KL569417.1:37472-43072 GCA_000715685.1 Streptomyces lilacinus | reverse complement strand
AGGCCGCCCGCTTCGCGGCCGGAAGAGCTGATCCGGCACGGAGGCGGTGCCGCCTTCCGTGGGCGCCCGCCGCTCCGCTTCGCTTCGCGGGACCGTAGCGGAGGTCCGTCGCTTCGCGCCGGAAGGGCCGGCCCGGCAAGGCAGTGGTATCCCGCACTCGGGGGCGGCCTGCTCCGCTTCGCTCCGTGGATCCCGCGCACGAAGCGGAGCCGCACACCTTCGTGCGCTATCTCGCCGGGCATGCTTGATCGGGCCTCGAGCGGTTCGGGCAGCATGTGACCACCGCCAGGCTGAGGAAGAGGGGGCGCGTGAGGTAGTAGCCGAACGAGATGTCCCCACCCCACCGCAGCACCTCTGCCGCGTGGGAGGCCTTCCGTGCGAGACGGCCCATGTCCCGTTCGTCCACCGAAGCGAAACGCGCGGCGTGCTGTGCCAACAGCTCGCTCATCCACCCGGCCGCTTCCTTGGGGTGCTCCCACGTGCCCTGGATCAACTTGGCTGGCTTGGTCAGCCAGTACGCCGTCTCCAGCGGAGGCACCTCGGTCGTCCGCCACCCCGTCACGGCCTCCCGGTGCCTCTCGGCCACGTCTGGGGGGGACGTCACGGCGGGCTTCACTGACGGAGGCGGCCGTCGGACGCTCTCCTTGTCGAAAACCGCTTTGTCGCCAATCCAGCTGTATCCGTGAAAGTGCAATGCAGGGCCCGTTTTTTCTGTGCGGAGGAGCGCGGCCCCCGCCCTCTTCGTGAGGGGGCGGGAGCCGCGGTTCGATCCGGTCAGGCCGAGAGGCCGAAGCGGGCCGGGTCGATGCCGGCGGCGTTCAGTTCGGCCGTCGTGAACCTCAGGGGTTCGGCGTGCGGCCGCTTGCTGTCGCCCAACGCCCAGGCGTCCTCGCCGAGGCGTGCGAGAGTGACGCATGCTTCGCCATCCGGGTGGGTGTTGCCCCCGCACGCCTTGGCGAACCGGGCACCATCGGTGTCGAGCCCGTACAGGTCGATTGAGCGCATTGACGTACCTCCTGAGAGATATCCGCTGTCGTCCACACATCGTGCAGCTCTCTGAAGGCCTGAGCCAGTTCTATTCACGTGACCGCATGAATTCCTCGGACCATCCCCGCAGTAGTTCTCGCGCGTCGCTTCCCTGGGTGGCCTCACTCGTGAAGAAGTCGAACAGATCCCGGTAGTGCTCGATGTCCTTCGGGTCGCGCAGAACGAGCTGGCCTGTGAAGAGTTCGACCGTGACGAGCTTTGCCCCGTAGATCGTGAAGGTATGGAAGGGGACGTCGGCAACCCGGGCCGACAGAGGTAGGACGCCGATGTTCACATTCGGGAGCCTCGAGATCGACACCAGACGGTCTAGCTGCATAGCCATCACAGCCGGCTCGCACAGCTGCCAACGTGCGGCGGACTCGGTGAGAAGGAAGTCAAACTGCTTCGTGGTGTCGTAGAGAATGGACTGCCGCTCGAGCTTCAAGGCCAACGTCTTGGTTATGTCACCAACTGCAGCACCCAGAGGCGGATTCATGGCTGAGCGCATGTAATCGGGTGTCTGGAGCAGGCCCGTCACCGCGGTGGGCAGGAAGTAGCGAATGTGTTTGGCTCCGGCTTCCAGGGCTGCCAGCTCCCGTTGCCGATGGTGCAGGCCACGCCGAACGGACGTCCGTACGTCCTGGTACTCCACGTTGGCCACGCGTGCGAGACCCAGCAATTCCTGAGCGAGTTCGTCGTCTATACCAAGCGCGTTCAAGATTTGCTGTACGTCAATCACCGACGGCAGTGCCTTGCCGGTTTCGATGCGGGACACCTTGCTCTGGCTCATGCCGCACCGAAGTGCCAGCCGCTCCCCCGACAGGCCGGAGGCGCGCCGCAAGTCCTTGAGTGCTGCCGCAAGGTCTCGCCGGTGCTCTCCGGCCTGTCCAGGGTCGAATGTCAAGCTGTGACGTACTCCGCGAAGGGCACCGAGTGGGAGAGCGCTATCTCCTTCCAGTGCCGGTATTGGTCGAGGTCGGCTGACTCAAGGAGTTCCCGTCCTGTGTGGGTTCCATCTGAGCGGTAGTGCATGAGGACAACCCTGGCGTCGTCGAACATCCAGAAGTCCTGGACCCCGGCGAGTGGGTTGTGTCCGTTGGTTACGTCGAAGATGCGGATTTCCTCGCCGGCCTCGATGTTGTACGCGTAGGCTGCGAACTCGTAGCGGAGGTAGTCCGACAGCGGCTGCGTGACGAGGTGTACCCGGCGGAGGGAACGGCCCGACGCGCGGAATTCGCGCACTCGGATCAGCCAGGGGTCGTCCTCGGGCAGATCCAGATGCCCGGTCGCCATGAATGAGCGGAACTCTTCCTCCTCTCCGTGCATGGCGTACAAGGGCAGGGTTTCAAGGCGAAACGCCTCTCGCTCGTACGAGTCGAACGCGTGCCGCCACTGCTCACCATCCAAGCGCACGTGCGGCCTCCCGGAGGACGCTTTCAGGGATGGACACGACGGCTTCCCCCTCGGGTGTCCTGCGCTTCACGACTTCGCCCTGCACAGCCATGAGCCCCGGCGTGTCTGTGGTGTACACGGTGGGACAGTCGTCCGTCCGGCATTCCGGGTCTCCGCCTGCGATCCGGGTCAGTTCCATGATGGCGCCCCCTTCTTCCGGTCGGCCCTGAGCAGGGCCGTTGCCAGGACGCTAGAGGGGCCCGGACAGCCGGGCAAGCGTTATGCGCGTGTCCGCATAGAGTGGTTGGGCGGGACGCGTGGGCGAGTTGCGCTGGGCCTGCGGTCACGGCGAAACGCTGGAGGCACCTCGCCCTCGGTGTGCGCGCGACCAGTTCCGGGGGTCTGCTGCAGCCACAGCTCGATCTCGGAGCCTGCCATTCTCCAAGGCGCAGAAACGCTCCCCGGACTCTCGCGCAGCCGTGCCCGGCGGCGTGCGCCTCGACGAACGGGCGGACGAATATGGTGCGACTGTTTCGGCCACGAGGGGGAGATCACCGTGCACAGCTTCAACTGAGCGCTCGTCCTGGGTCGCGGGGGTCACGTCGGCACGGCCTGGATGGCGGGGTTGGCCTGCGGGTTGCGTCGCGGCGGCGTGGATCTGGGCGAGGCCGACCTGATCGTCGGCACGTCGGCCGGTGCGATCGTCGGGGCGCTGCTCGCCACCGGGCAGGACCCCGGGCGGCTCGCCGATTCGACTCGCCCGACCGCTCGCCGGCTCGAGGCGGACCCCGCACGGCTGGAGGCGGTGTTCGCCGTGCTCGGCGACCAGAGTCTCGAACCCGGCGAGGCCAGGCGCCGCGTCGGCCGGCTCGCGCTCGACAGCGCAAACCCCGAGGCGGATGCGGCGCTGATCGCGGGGCGCGCCGCCTTGATCGGTGCGGACGCGTGGCCGGAGCGGCGGCTGGTGATTACCGCCGTGGACGCGACCGGCGGTGAGCCCGTGGTGTGGGACCGTGACAGCGGCGTGTCGTTGGTTTCCGCGGTGGCGGCGAGCAGCGCCTTCCCCGGGGTCGCGCCGCCGGTCGCCGTCGACGGCCGGCGATACATGGACGGTGCGCTGCGGTCGGGCGCCAACGTCGATCTCGCGGCCGGAGCCCGCACGCTGGTCGTGGTCGAGCCGATGGCGCACCTGTCGCCCCGCGAGCCGCTGGACCAGCAGGTGGGGGCGGACACCGTGGTGACCGTCGGTCCCGATCCGGCCTCGGTGCGCGCTTTCGGCTCGGACCTGGGCGACCTGGCGGCCTGGGAGCCCGCCTACCAGTCGGGTCTTCGCCAGGCCGGCGCCCTCGGCGGGCAGCTCCGGTCCACGTGGCGGGGGATTGCGCTGTGAAGGCGGGGCTCTTACTGCTGGTGCCACCTGTAGTACTGGTCGGAGGGATCACAGACCGTCGGTGCCCCGAGTGTCACACCGAGGCGTGATTCCAGCAACGCACACGAGGCCCAATGTCCGATTTCCATCCGCTCAGTCGCGGTAGGCGGAGGTCGCGAGCCGGACGAACGAGCGGATCAGTGGATTCGTGTCGCCCTCGTTCCACGCCACCAGCACGCGGCTCGGCGGCATGTCGATCAGCGGCACCACGGTGAGCCCCTCCGCCCCGTCCGCACCCTCCGCCCCCTCCGCCGGCTCGTGGTTCAGGAGAGTCATGCCGACCGTGCCGTTCCAGAGAACGGCTTGCCGGCATTCCTGGATGGCGTGCACCACCGGGCCCTCGCGCGGCTCCCCGCCGTTCCAGTACGACTGCCAGAGGGGGTCGGTGCCCTCCGGGAATCGGAACCAGTGGCGGTCGGCCAGGTCGGCCAGCGTGAGGCTGTCGCGGTGGGCCAGCGGATCGTCGGCGCGCAGGAGCGCGCCCACCGGGTCGGCGCGCAGCTCGTGCACGGTCAGGCCGGTCTCGTCGAACGGCCCGCGAGTCAGGGCGACGTCGACCAGTCCGGCGTGCAGCCCGCACGTGGGATCGTTCAGGTCGGTCCCGCGGATGCGGACTTCAACGTTCGGGTGCCGCCGGTGGTAGGCGCCGGCGAGCCGGGTCGCGTACGGGTCGGGGCTGTCGCCCAGGATGCCGACGGTGACGGTCGCGGTGCCGGCCGCCGCGGCCACGCGTACGCGCACCCGGTCGGCCTGGTCGAGCAGGGCGCGCGCCTCGTCGAGCAGCACCGCCCCGACCGGGGTGAGCGTGACGCCGGCGGACGACCGGTCGAACAGCGCGGCGCCGACCTCGGTCTCCAGCCGCTTGATCGCGCGGCTCAGCGGCGGCTGACTCATGTGCAGCCGGGCGGCGGCCCGGCCGAAGTGGAGTTCCTCTGCGACCGCCACGAAATAGCGCAGCGTGCGTAGTTCCATGGTGCTGCGACGATATCCGGCACCGATACCCGCACGGTATCGGCGTCACGGAAAGGGTCTTGGACAGTTGCCGTGCCCTGGCCGTGGAATCGAAGCATGACTGATGAAGCGAAAAGCAGTGAGCCCGCCGTATCGGTGGTCGGCCCGGGCGACGGTGAGACGATCGTCATGGGCACCACGCGCATGCGCGTCCTCGAAGACGGCAGCAACACCGGACACCGCCTGGGGATTGCCGAATCCGTCCTCACGCCGCACACGCCCGGACCGCCGCAGCACCGCCACGCCCTGCACGACGAGGGTTTCTACGTCCTCTCCGGCACGGTGCGGTTCACGGTCGGGCGGAAGGATTACGACGCGACCGCGGGCACGCTCGTGATGGTCCCGCCGGGAGTCCCGCACGCCTTCGCCAACACGACCGACCAACCCGCCGTCATGCTCAGCATTTTCACGCCGGACCTGTACGTGCAGTACTTCCGAGAACTGCAGGAATTGATGGCCGACGGCCGGCCGCTGAGCCCTCGGGCGAACGTCCGGATGATGAGCCGATACGCCACCGAACCGGCCACCGACGTCGCCTAAAAGTTCGCCTAGGAGCCGGAAGGATTCTTCGGGCGCGACGCGTGGGCGACGAGGAAGAGGGACGTTCCGCAGGCGGCGACCAGGAGCCAGCCCGGGCGCGACGCGTGGGCGAGCCGCGTCGGGTCGGCGGTCGCGACCAGGCCTCCGGCCACGGCGATGCCGATGGCGGAGCCGAACTGGCGGGCGGTGGAGGTGATCGCGT
>KL569417.1:34256-37229 GCA_000715685.1 Streptomyces lilacinus | reverse complement strand
GACGGTGGAGGTGATCGCGCCCGCCACGCCGGCGCGGGCGGGAGGGAGGCCGCTCACCGCGGTGTTGGTGAGCGGGGCGTTGGCGAAGCCGAAGCCGATGCCGATGAGGAGGTAGGCCAGCAGGAGCAGCGGCACGCTCGTGTGTTGGTCGAGCCCGACCAGGCAGAGCCCGCCGACCGTGATGAAGCCGCCGGCCAGGGCGAGCGGCAGTCGCGGTCCGATGCGGCCGACCAGACGGCCGGACCAGGGCGCGCAGACGGTCGCTCCGGCGGCCATGGGCAAGGTCGCCAGCCCGGAGGCCAGGGGCGTCCAGCCTCGGGTGTGCTGCAGGTAGAGGGTGTTGAGCAGCAGGGTCACGTTCAGGGCGACGAAGACCGCCACGGCGCCGAGGACCGCGCTGCTGAAGACCGGGCTCCGGAAGAGTCGCGGATCCATCAGCGGCTCGGGGCGGCGGGACTCGACCCGTACGAACGCGGCCGTCGCCACGGCGGCGACCGCGTACAGGGTCAGCGCCGCGGGCGATGTCCAACCGATGCGCGGCCCTTCGATGAGGACGGCGACCGAGGCGCCGATGACCACGGCCAGCAGGGCCTGGCCGGGCAGGTCGAGCCGCTGCGTCCGCTGTGCGCGGGACTCGGGCACGAACACCGCGGTGAGCACGAGGGCGGCCACGATGACCGGCGCGTTGATCCAGAACACCGACCGCCAGCCGAACGCCTCGATGAGAGCGCCGCCCGTGACGGGGCCGGCGGCCATGCTGAGCCCGAAGACCGCCGCCCAGACACCGATCGCCTGTGCCCGCTCCTTCGGGTCGGGCATCGCGTTCACCACGATCGCCAGAGCCACGGGGCTGAGCATCGAGGCGCCGATGCCCTGGACAGCGCGGGCCGCGACGAGCACGCCCACCGAAGGGGCGATCGCGCAGAGCAGCGAGGCCGCACCGAACACGATCAAGCCGATCCGGAACACCCGTCGGCGTCCGAACCGGTCCGCCAGCGCCCCGGAGGAGATCAGGAGACCGGCCAGGACGAGGGTGTACGCGTCCACGGTCCACTCGAGACTGCGCGTCCCGACCCCGAGGCCCTGCCCGATCGCGGGCAGACCCACGTTGACGATGGTGGTGTCCAGGCCCACCAGGAACATGCTCAGGCAGCAGACGGCCAGCACTGTCCAGCGTCTGCGCGCGCTGAGAACGGGCTGCTGAACAGCGTGAATCGTCGCGGTCACGGCCTACCTCTTACGTACGGGGGCACCTTGCCCGGCAAGACTCCGGCCGGACGGCGACAGCGGCCCAGTACTTTTGCGAAGGCTGCAAAAATGGGGGCTGTGGACGCAGAACTGGAACAGATCCTCGACGGCATCGGGCCACGGCTGCGCACGCTGCGCCGGGACCGCGGCCTCACGCTCGAGGCACTCGCGGCCACGACCGGGATCTCGGTGAGCACGCTGTCCCGCCTCGAAACCGGCAAACGGCGCCCGACCCTGGAGCTGCTCATCCCGCTGGCGCGAGCGCACCGCATCGCGCTCGACCAGCTGGTGGCCGCGCCGGCGAGCGGTGACCCTCGGGTGCATCTCAAGCCCTTGCGCCGAGGTCACGGCAGCACCCTCGTGCCCTTGACGCAGTATCCGGGGCGCGTGCAGGTGTTCAAGCAGGTGCTGGCTCCCCGCGGCGAGCCGAAGCTGGTGACCCACGACGGTTACGAGTGGCTCTACGTCCTCGCGGGCGAGCTGCGCCTCATCCTCGGGGAGAACGAGCTCACTCTTCGCCCCGGTGAAGTGGCCGAGTTCGACACGGGGGAGCCGCACTGGTTCGGTCCGGCGAACGCGAGCTCCGTGGAGATCCTGCACCTGTTCGGACCGCGGGGCGACCAGGCCGTCGTCCGTACGAGCCCGTCGGCACGCCCGTCGGCACGCCCGTCGGCATGCTCGTAGGCGGCGCGGCACTCACAGCGGCAGGCCGATGACGCCCCATCCCCGGCGCGCCGCTTCCGTGGTCACCTCGCCCCAGCCGCCGAGCAGGGCGCAGAACTCGTCGAAGTCGGCGATCCAGCGGCCCGGGCGCGCGGCGTGGACGCCGTAGGGGGCGCGCAGGTCGGGGAGGCGGGACGCGACCGCGGCCCAGGAGTCGGCCAGGGCGGTCACCGCCGACGGTGGGCAGGCGAACACGGGGCCGGAGCGCCAGGGACGGGCGTTCGGGGAGAACAGGGGGTCGGCATCGGCACAGGCCTCGGCATCGGGATCGGCATCGGGATCGGCATCGGCATCGTCCGCCTCCGGCGGCGCCCAGTAGAGGCCGGACAGGAAGGCGTCGAGGGCCGTCCGCAGCGCGGGTTCGGCGAAGTCCCGGACGTCCTCCCAGGCCTGGCCGGCCCGGAAGTGCGGTTTGAAGGAACCCAGCGTGCCGTGGAATTCGTACCGGGCGAGCCAGGGGGAGTCCGCCGGCGGGAGCGAGATCCAACCCACCGGGCAGTCGTCCGGGGCGGTGTCGTCCAGGTCGGCGTCGTCCTCGTCCGAGTAGGCGGCTTCCTGCACCACGTCCAGCCGATCGTCCGGCGGCGTCTGCAGTATGCGGGGCCAGTCCGCGATCAGAACCGTGAGGTCAACACCCATGGGGGAAGGCTAGCGCGGCGGTCGAGCCACCCCTGACGCCACACATGGCGCCGCGTGGCACCGCGTGGCATCACGTGACGCCATGGGGGGTTGCGGTGGCGCCATCGTGGTGCCATGATGGCGTCATGGACCTCACCCCGTATGTCGACACCCTCCGCCGTGAACTCGCGGTGGCCGCCGAAGCGGGCGGCGACGAAGCCCGCGAGCTGGCCGAGCGGCTCACCGCTCCGCTGGAGTCGGCGACTCGGCTGACCATGCTCAACGTGCTCTCCGCCGCGATGGACGAGATCACCCGCGAGCTCGCCCCCGGCTCGGTCGACGTACGGCTGCGCGGGCTGGACCCCGACTTCGTGGTGACGCTGC
>KL569417.1:23463-33982 GCA_000715685.1 Streptomyces lilacinus | reverse complement strand
TGTATAAGAGACAGCTCAAGGCCCGTGCCGAGGAGGCCGCGAGTCACGAGGGGCTGTCGGTCAACGCGTGGCTGGTGCGCGCCGTGTCGGCCGCGGTCGACGGCGGCGCCCGGCCGCGTACGACGGAGAAGACCCGGGTCACCGGACAGAGCGTCACGGGCTGGGTGCGCTAGCCGCGCCCCCGCCCGCACCACTTCACTCACACCACGTCCCACCAGGGGGGACGTCCCAAGGACTCAAGAGGACGGGACAGCCATGCCTTCTTTCGACACTCCCGAACCGATCTCGGTCACCGCCCGCGTGGAGGCCGGTTCCATCCAGTTCACCGCCGGCGACCGCCTCGACACCGTCGTCGAGGTGCGGCCCCGCGACCCGAAGAAGGACCGGGACGTGCGGACGGCCGACCAGACCGAGGTCGGGTACGCGAGTGGCGTTCTGACCGTCAGGACGCCCAAGTCCGGTCCGTTCGGCCGCACCGGCGTCGTCGACGTGACGGTCGAACTGCCCACGGGCTCGCGCGTCGACATGACCGGTGCCTGGACCCAGGTGCTCGGCGAGGGGCGACTCGGCGAGGTCCGCGCGAAGGTGTCGTCCGGTGACGTCCGCTTCGACATCACCGGCCCGCTGAAGCTGACCGCCTCCCACGGCTCGATCACCGTGGACCGGGTCGAGGGCACGGCCGAGATCACCACCAGCACCGGCAGCCTGCTCGTCGGCACCGTCGCCGGCCCCGCCGTCCTGAAGAACTCGCACGGCACCACGACCGTCGGCGCCGTGACCGGCGACCTGCGGGTGAGCAACGCCAACGGCGACATCAGCGTCGCGCGCGCCGAGGACTCGGTCACCGCCACCACCGCCCACGGCACCGTGCGCGTGGGCGAAGTGGCCCGTGGAACCGTCCAGTTGGAGACCTCCTACGGCGCCATCGAGGTCGGCATCCGTGAGGGCACCGCCGCCTGGCTCGACGCCAGCTCGGGCTCCGGTCAGGTGCGCAACAGGCTCACCGCCTCCGAGGCCCCGGAGAAGACCGAGGAAACCGTCAAGGTCCGCGCCCGCACCCGGTACGGCAACATCGACATCCTCCGCGCCAAGGCCTGAGCACACCAGCACGGCCACATCCTCAACCCGCCCCGCCTCCCCTCCCCTCCCCTTCACTTCACTTCAGCCTTCGAACGGAGGGCCCCATGGCTTCTTTTGTCATGCCCACATCCATGCCTGCTGACGGTCACGCCTCGCCGGCCGCCGTCTCCGCCGTCGGTCTGCGCAAGTCGTACGGCGACAAGACCGTCCTCGACGGCATCGATCTGCGCATCCCGGCCGGGTCGGTGTTCGCCCTGCTGGGGCCCAACGGCGCCGGCAAGACCACCGCCGTGAAGATCCTGTCCACGCTCGTCACCGCCGACGGCGGGCAGGCCCACGTCGCGGGCCACGACCTGGCCGCCGAGCCGCAGGCCGTGCGCGCCGCGATCGGCGTCACCGGGCAGTTCTCCGCCGTCGACGGCCTGATCACCGGCGAGGAGAACATGCTCCTCATGGCGGACCTGCACCACCTGTCCAAGCGCGAGGGGCGGCGCGTCGCCGCCGAGCTGCTGGAGCGCTTCGACCTGGTGGAGGCGGCGAAGAAGCCCGCCTCCACCTACTCCGGCGGCATGAAGCGCCGCCTCGACATCGCCATGACCCTGGTCGGCAACCCGCGGATCATCTTCCTCGACGAGCCGACCACCGGCCTCGACCCGCGCAGCCGCCACAACATGTGGGGCATCATCCGCGAGCTGGTCTCCGACGGCGTCACCGTCTTCCTCACCACCCAATACCTGGAGGAGGCCGACGAGCTCGCCGACCGCATCGCGGTGCTGAACGACGGCAGGATCGCTGCCGAGGGCACCGCCGACGAGCTGAAGCGGCTCATCCCCGGCGGGCACGTGCGGCTGCGGTTCTCCGACCCCTCCGCGTACCAGTCCGCCGCCGTCGCCCTGCGCGAGGTCACCCGGGACGACGAGGCGCTGTCGCTGCAGATCCCCAGCGACGGCAGCCAGCGCGAGCTGCGCTCGATCCTCGACTGGCTGGACTCCGTCGGCATCGAGGCCGACGAGCTGACCGTGCACACCCCCGACCTCGACGACGTCTTCTTCGCCCTGACCGGCAACAACGAGCCCATGGAGGCCGTCCGATGAGCTCCCTGTCCCTCGCGGTGCGCGACTCCTCCACCATGCTGCGCCGCAACCTCCTGCACGCACGGCGCTACCCGTCCCTCACCCTGAACCTGCTGCTCACGCCGATCGTCCTGCTGCTGCTCTTCGTCTACGTCTTCGGCGACGTGATGAGCGCGGGCATCGGGGGCGGCGGCGCCGACCGCTCCGAGTACATCGCCTACGTCGTCCCGGGCATCCTGCTGATGACCATCGGCGGCACCGTCGTCGGGACCGCGGTGTCCGTCTCCAACGACATGACCGAGGGCATCATCGCCCGCTTCCGCACGATGGCGATCCACCGCGGGTCCGTGCTCATCGGGCACGTCATCGGCAGCGTGCTGCAGTCGGTCGCCAGCGTGGCCCTCGTCGGCGCCGTCGCCGTGGCCATCGGCTTCCGGGCCACGAACGCCACGGCCCTGGAGTGGCTGGCGGCGTTCGGGCTGCTCGCGCTGGTCGCCCTGGCGCTCACCTGGATCGCGGTCGGGATGGGCATGGTCAGCCCGAACGCCGAGGCGGCCAGCAACAACGCGCTGCCGCTGATCGTCCTGCCGCTCATCTCCAGCGCCTTCGTCCCGGTCGACGCGATGCCGGGCTGGTTCCAGCCGATCGCCCAGTACCAGCCGTTCACCCCGGCCATCGAGACCCTGCGCGGCCTGCTGCTCGGCACCGGGATCGGGAACAACGGATGGCTCGCGGTCGCCTGGTGCCTGGGCCTGTCCGTACTCGGCTACGCCTGGTCGAAGGCGTCGTTCAACCGCGACCCGAAGTAGAAGCAACAGCCCTGCGCGTCATCACTCTTCTTGAACCTTCCGCATCGGAGGACATCATGAGCCACGACGAACTGCACGAGTTTCCCGTCGCCCGTCCCACGGGCTGCCCCTTCGACCCTGCGCTACCCCGACGGTCACATGGGCTGGCTGGCCACCGGCTACTCCGCCGTCCGCTCGATCCTGGGCGACCCCCGCTTCAGCTCGCGCTACGAGCTGATGCACTACCCCTTCCCCGGCGGTCCCGAGGGCCCGCTGCCGCCCGCCCCGGTCGGTGACATGACCGGGATGGACGCGCCCGAGCACACACGCTTCCGGCGGCTGCTGATAGGCAAGTTCACCGTTCGCCGGATGCGGCAGCTCTCCGAGCGCGTAGAGGAGATCACCGTCGAGCACCTGGACGCGATGGAGCGCCGCGGCCCGGGCGCGGACCTGGTCGAGGCGTTCGCCCGGCCCCTCCCCGCGCTGATGATCTGCGAGCTGCTCGGCGTGCCCTACGCCGACCGTGAGCGTTTCCAGGACCACGCCCACACGATCATGTCCATGGACGCGACGCCCGAGGAGCGGCACGCCGCCTTCGTCGGATTCCTGGAGTACATGGCCGAGTTGGTCGCCGCCAAGCGTGCCGCGCCCTCCGACGACCTGCTCGGCGACCTGGCCAACGACTCCGATCTCACCGACGAGGAGCTGACCGGCATCGGGGGCTTCCTGCTCGCCGCGGGGCTCGACACCACCGCCAACATGATCGCCCACGGGACGTTCGCGCTCCTCAGCAACCCCGCCCAGGCCGAGGCCCTGCGCACGGATCCGGACCTCGCGCCCCAGGCCGTCGAAGAGCTGATGCGCTACCTGACCGTCGCCCCCACCGGCGTGCGGTCCGCGCTGGAGGACGTCGAGCTGGAGGGCCGGATCATCAAGGCGGGCGAGAGCGTCACCGTCTCGCTGGAAGCCGCCAACCGGGACCCGGAGCGGTTCCCCGACCCCGACGTCCTCGACCTGCGCCGTAAGGCCACGGGACACCTGGGTTTCGGGCACGGCATCCACCAGTGCCTGGGCCAGCAACTGGCCCGCGTCGAGATGACGGTGGCCCTGCCGGCGCTGCTGAGGCGGTTCCCCACCCTGCGGCTGGACGTGCCGGCCGAGGAGGTGCCCCTGCGGACGAACATGAACGTCTACGGCGTGCACCGGCTCCCCGTCACCTGGGACGCCTCCTCCTAGCCCGGGGGGCACCCGCACCCGTCGCCGTACAGCACGTCGTTGAGCATCGACGTCCACTGACGCACCACGCCCGCGCGCCGCGCGCCGTCGTCGGCCAGCAGGTTGGCGAGGCCGAGGCCGCGGGCCATGTCGAGCAGGCCCTGCACCGCCTCGCGCACACCGGGCCGT
This sequence comes from Streptomyces lilacinus, assembly GCA_000715685.1. Classification (GTDB taxonomy): domain Bacteria; phylum Actinomycetota; class Actinomycetes; order Streptomycetales; family Streptomycetaceae; genus Streptomyces; species Streptomyces lilacinus. The sequence goes on along the minus strand of KL569417.1, from coordinate 29,637 downwards.
CGCTCGTCCGCGCCGAGCAGCTCCACGGCCATGCGGTGCACCTCCCGGCCCACGCGGGCCTCGAGGTCCAGGACGCGGGCCCGCAGCGACTCCTCGTACGCCGCCGCCACCCACAGCTGGAGGGCGGCGCGGAAGAGGGGGCCGGTGCAGAGCGCCACCAGCTCGTCGACCACCGGGTACGTACGGGCCGGGCCGACGATCAGCCGGGCCGGCGACAGCAGGCCGCGGCGCAGCGCGGCCGAGCGCTCCTCCGCGACGTACTCGACCGCCGCCGTGAACAGGTCCTCGCGGGTGGGGAAGTGGTGCTGGGCCGCGCCGCGCGACACCCCGGCGCGCTCGGCGACCACGGCGACGGTCGAGCCCGTCCAGCCGTACTCCGCCAGGCAGGCGACGGCCGCCTCCAGCAGGCGGCGGCGGGTGGCGCGCCCGCGGTCCTGTGGCATGGGGATCGGGCTCCTCTCAGTACGAGGTACGACTCAGTACGACTTGGGGAGCCCCAAGGTCTGGTGCGACACGTAGTTGAGGATCATCTCCCGGCTCACCGGCGCCACCCGTGCCACCCGCGCCGCCGTGATCAGCGAGGCGAGCCCGAACTCCGTGCTCAGGCCGTTGCCGCCGAGGGTGTGGACGGCGTGGTCGACGGCCCGCACCGCGGCCTCGGCGGCCGCGTACTTCGCCATGTTGGCGGCCTCGCCCGCGCCGGCGTCGTCGCCCGCGTCGTACAGGTCGGCGGCCTTGTACATCATCAGCCGGGCCAGCTCGAGCTCGATGTGCGACTGCGCGAGCGGGTGCGCGACGGCCTGGTGGGCACCGATCGGTTCGTCCCACACCCGCCGGGTACGGGCGTAGGCGACGGCCCGCGCGACGGCGTACCGGCCCATCCCGATCGCGAACGCCGCCGTCATGACGCGCTCCGGGTTGAGGCCGGCGAAGAGCTGCAGCAGGCCGGCGTCCTCGTCGCCGACGAGCGCGTCGGCGGGCAGTCGCACCGCGTCCAGGACGAGCTCGAACTGTTTCTCCGGTGACGAGACGTCCATGGGTATGAGGCGACGCGTGAAGCCGGGCGTGTCGCGGCCGACGACGAACAGGCAGGGCTTGAGCCTGCCGCTGCGGGCGTCCTCGGTGCGGCCGACGACCAGGGTCGCGTCGGCGACGTCGACGCCGGAGATGAAGACCTTGCGGCCGGTGAGGATCCAGTCGGTGCCGTCGCGGCGGGCGGTGGTGGTCAGGCGGTGGGAGTTGGACCCCGCGTCGGGCTCGGTGATCCCGAAGGCCATCCTCGTGGTCCCGGCGGCGAGGCCCGGCAGCCACGCGCTCTTCTGGGCGTCCGTGCCGAAGCGGGCGATCACGGTGCCGCAGATGGCGGGCGAGACGACCATCATGAGGAGCGGGCACCCGGCGGTGCCCAGCTCCTCGAGGACGAGGGCGAGTTCGGCGATGCCGGCGCCCCCGCCCCCGTACGCCTCGGGCAGGGCGACGCCGAGGTAGCCGAGCTTGCCGGCCTCCGCCCAGAGCTCGTCGGCGTGGGTGCCCTCGCGGACGGCGGCGGCGAAGTAGTCCCGGCCGTAGCGGGCGGCGAGGGCGGCGACGGCGGAGCGCAGGGCGCGGCGTTCGGGCGACTCGATCAGGGAGGTCACGATGTTCTCTCCTCGGTCTCGGTGACCACGTTCTCGGTGACCACGGCGAGCAGTTCGCCCACCTCCACCTGTCGGCCGGGCGCTGCGCGCAGAGCGGTCAGCGTGCCGGCGGTCGGGGCGACGACGCGGTGCTCCATCTTCATCGCCTCCAGCCACAGCAGCGGCTGTCCGGCCGTGACGGGCGCCCCCACGGCGAGGCCGTCCGCGATCCGGACGACGGTGCCGGGCATGGGGGCGAGGAGGGAGCCGGGTTCGGCGGGGCGGGTGGTGGGGTCGGGGAAGCGGGGGAGGGGGGTGAGGGTGTGGGGGCCTACGTGGATGCGGCCGTCGTCGTACGTGTCGTACGCGCCGTATACGGCTACGGGGAAGGTGCGGCCGACGCCGTCGATCTCCAGGACCACGCGGTCCGGGGCGGCGTCGACGACGCGTACGCCGGGGAAGTCCTCGGGCTCGAGGCCCTGGCGTGTGGACCAGTAGCGGATCTCGTGCTCCGTGCCGTCGGGGTGGGAGCGGTAGCGCTTGTGCTGGGGTTGGGAGGGGACGTTGCGCCAGGCGCCGGGGCGGCCGGCGGCCGAGGCCTCGGCCAGGGCGGCGGCGAGGGCGGCGAGTCGGGCGTCGCGGCCGTCGCGGGGCGCGGTCAGCTCGGGAAGGGCGCGGTCGAGGAAGCCGGTGTCCGGGGGGCCGGCGGCGAACTCCGGGTGCCGGAGCGTGCGGACGAGGAGGTCGCGGTTGGTGTACGGGCCGTGGAGCTCGGCGCGTTCGAGCGCACGGGCGAGGAGGCGGAGGGCCTCGGGGCGGGTGGGGGCGTGGGCGACGACCTTGGCGAGGAGGGGGTCGTAGTGGGGGGTGACGGTGTCGTGGGTGGCGTAGCCGGTGTCGGTGCGGAGTCCGACCCCCACGGCGCCCGAGGGCGCCCCCGGTATCCACAGCCTGTGCAGCCTCCCCGTCTGCGGTGCATATCCCCGCCCCGGGTCCTCCGCATACAAGCGGGCCTCCACCGCGTGGCCGCGCGGTTCCGGGGGCGTGGGAGGCAGCCAACCGCCCTCCGCCACGGCGATCTGCAGCGCCACCAGGTCCAGCCCGTACACCGCCTCCGTCACGGGGTGTTCGACCTGCAGGCGCGTGTTCATCTCCAGGAAGTACGGGCCGCGCCCATCCGCCGGCTCCCTCGGCAGCAGGAACTCGACCGTGCCCGCGCCCACGTAGTCGATCGCCCGGGCGGCGGCCTCGGCGGCTGCGTACAGGGTTGCGCGCATTGCGTCCGTGAGGCCCGGTGCCGGGGACTCCTCGACGACCTTCTGGTGGCGGCGTTGGAGGGAGCAGTCGCGGGTGCCGACGGTCCAGACGGTGCCGTGGGCGTCGGCGAGGATCTGGACCTCCACGTGGCGGGCGCCCTCGACGTACGGTTCGGCGAAGACCTCGGCGTCGCCGAAGGCGGCTTCGGCCTCCGCACGGGCGGAGGCCAGCTCGGCGTCGAGGGCGGCGAGGTCGCGGACGACGCGCATGCCGCGTCCGCCGCCGCCCGCGGCGGCCTTGAGCAGCAGCGGGAGGTCGGCCTCCGCGGCCGCGCCCGGTTCCACCGGGGCGAGGAGGGGGACGCCGGCGGCGGCCATGACGCGTTTGGCGCGGGTTTTCGAGGCCATCGCCTCGATCGCCTCCGCCGGCGGCCCGATCCACACCAGCCCCGCATCCGTCACCGCCCGCGCGAAGTCCGCGCTCTCGGACAGGAAGCCGTAGCCCGGGTGCACCGCGTCCGCGCCCGCCGCCAGCGCGGCCCGCACGATCAGGTCGCCGCGCAGGTACGTGTCCGTGGGCGCCGCGCCCGGCAGTCGCACCGTCGCGTCGGCCTCGCGGACGTGGAGGGCGCCGGCGTCGGGGTCGGAGTGGACGGCGACCGTCGCGATGCCCAGGGCGCGGCAGGTGCGGAAGACGCGGCAGGCGATCTCGCCGCGGTTGGCGACGAGCACGGAAGAGATCATCGGGCAGCCCCTCACATCCGGAAGACGCCGAAGCCGCCCCGTGCGCCCTCCACGGGCGCGCCGTGCACGGCCGACAGACAGATCCCGAGCACGGTGCGGGTGTCCCGCGGGTCGATGACCCCGTCGTCGTACAGCCGCCCGGACAGGAAGAGGGGCAGCGACTCCGCCTCGATCTGCCGCTCCACCGCCGCGCGCAGCGCCGCGTCGGCGTCCTCGTCGTACGGCCGGCCCTTCGCCGCCGCCGACGCGCGGGCGACGAGGGAGAGCACGCCGGCGAGCTGTTGCGGGCCCATGACGGCCGACTTGGCGCTCGGCCAGGTGAAGAGGAAGCGCGGGTCGTAGGCCCGGCCGCACATCCCGTAGTGCCCGGCGCCGTAGGAGGCGCCCATCAGGACGGAGAGGTGCGGGACGCGGGAGTTCGCCACGGCGTTGATCATCATGGCGCCGTGCTTGATGATGCCGCCCTGTTCGTAGGCGCGGCCGACCATGTAGCCGGTGGTGTTGTGGAGGAAGAGCAGGGGGATGTCGCGCTGGTTGGCGAGCTGGATGAACTGCGCCGCCTTCTGCGACTCGGGGCTGAAGAGCACGCCCCGGGCGTTGGCGAGGACGCCGATCGGATAGCCGTGGAGCCGGGCCCAGCCCGTCACCAGGCTCGGCCCGTACAGCGGCTTGAACTCGTCGAAGTCCGAGCCGTCCACGATCCGGGCGACGACCTCGCGCGGGTCGAAGGGCACCTTCAGGTCGCCCGGTACGACGCCGAGCAGCTCCTCCGCGTCGTACAGCGGGTCCGGAGCAGTGCCGGCTTGCGTTGTACGCCAGTTGAGGCGCGCCACGACCCGCCGCGCCTGCCGCAGCGCGTCCCTCTCGTCCACGGCGAAGTAGTCCGCGAGCCCCGAGACGCGGGCGTGCATGTCGGCGCCGCCGAGCGACTCGTCGTCGCTCTCCTCGCCATGTGTATAAGAGACAGCAGGAAGACCTTCGCCTGCTCCTTCACCATGATCACGTGGTCGGACATGCCGGGCACGTACGCGCCGCCGGCGGTGGAGTTGCCGAAGACCACGGCCAGCGTCGGGATGCCGGCGGCGGAGAGGCGGGTGAGGTCGCGGAAGAGGCCGCCGCCCGGTATGAAGATCTCCTTCTGGCTGGGCAGGTCCGCGCCGCCCGACTCCACGAGCGAGATCACCGGCAGCCGGTTGGCCAGCGCGATCTCGTTGGCCCGCAGGGCCTTCCGCAGCGTCCAGGGGTTGCTGGCCCCGCCGCGCACGGTCGGGTCGTTCGCGGTGATCAGACACTCGACGCCCTCGACGACGCCGATGCCGGTGACGAGCGACGCGCCGACGGCGTGGTCGCTGCCCCACGCGGCCAGCGGCGACAGCTCCAGGAACGGCGTGTCCGCGTCGAGCAGCAGCTCCACCCGCTCCCGGGCCGGCAGCTTGCCGCGTGCCCGGTGCCGGGCGGTGTACTTCTCGCCGCCGCCCGCGACGGCCCTGGCGTGCTCGGCCTCGACCTCCGCGAGGCGGGTCAGCATCGCGGCCCGGTTGGCCGCGTACTCGGGGGAGGCCGGGTCGAGGTCCGAGGCCAGGACGGTCACAGGTCCCCCTCCGCCCGAGAGAGCGGCGAGAGCCGCGCGAGCAGCGCCTCCGGGATGTCGACGTGCCGGGCGCGCAGCCACTCGCCCACCGCCTTGGCCTGCGGGTCGAAGCGGGACTGGGAGGCGACGCCCTCGCCGAGGAGGCCGTCGACGACGAAGTTCAGCGCCCGAAGATTCGGGAGTACGTGGCGCTCGACCGCGAAACCCACCGTCTCCGGCAGCAGTTGGCGGAAGCGTTCCACTGTCAGCTCGTGCGCCAGCCACCGCCACGCGGCCTCGTCGCGCACCCACACGCCGACGTTCGCGCTGCCGCCCTTGTCCCCGCTGCGCGCCCCCGCGACCAGCCCCAGCGGCGCGCGGCGCGTCGGGCCGGGCGGCAGCGGGTCGGGCAGCAGCACCTTCGGGCGGCCCACCACCGCGCCCCGGCCGCCCGACCGGGCCGGCGGGGGCAGGACGGGCACCCGCGTCCCGTCGGGCAGCACCGCCGCGTGGCGCACCGCCTCCGGCTCCACGTACGCCGCCTCGAACACCCCGTACGGCGTGCCCTTCGCCGGCGGCCCGGCGACGTGGAAGCCGGGGTAGCTGGCCAGGGCCAGTTCGACGCAGGCCGTGCGCACGGCGTGCCCGACCTCCGGGTCGCGGTCGCGCACCACCAGCCGCAGCAGGGCGCCGGCCTCCTCCTGCACCGCCGCGTCCGCCCTGTCCGTACGGGCCAGGGTCCAGCGCACCTCGGCCGGGCGGTGGGCGGCCAGCACCCCGTCCAACTGGGCGCGCACGAGCCGGGCCTTGGCCTCGATGTCGAGGCCGGTCAGCACGAAGACGACCTCGTCGCGGTGGCCGCCCATGCGCGTGAGCCCCACCTTGAGCGTCGGCGGCGGGCACTCGCCGCGCACCCCGTCGATCCGCACCCGGTCCGGGCCGTCGGCGGTGAGCCGGACGGTGTCCAGGCGCGCGGTGACGTCCGGGC
>KL569417.1:22125-23204 GCA_000715685.1 Streptomyces lilacinus | reverse complement strand
GTCTCGTACAGCAGCTGCGCCGTGACCGTGGAGACGGTGACCGCGCCGCCCGTGCCGGGGTGCTTGGTGATGACGGCCGAGCCGTCCGCGTGGATCTCGGCGAGGGGGAAGCCGGGTCGGCGGACGTCGTGCTCGCCGAAGAAGGCGTAGTTGCCGCCGGTCGCCTGGGCCCCGCACTCCAGGACGTGGCCGGCGACGACCGCGCCCGCGAGCGCGTCGAGGTCGTCGCCGGTCCAGCCGAAGTGCGCGGCGGCCGGGCCGGAGACCAGCGCGGCGTCGGCGACCCGGCCGGTGACGACCACGTCCGCGCCGGCCCGCAGGCACTCGGCGATGCCGGCGCCGCCGAGGTAGGCGTTGGCGGTGAGCACGCCCTTGCCCCACGGGCCGTCGCCGGGCCGGCCGTCGGCGAGCAGGTCGTCGCCGGTGACGTACGCGACGCGGGCGGGCACGCCGAGGCGGTCGGCGAGCTCGGCGATCCGCTCGGCGAGGCCGGCGGGGTTGAGCCCGCCGGCGTTGGTGACGATTCTGACCCCGTGGTCCACGGCCAGGCCCAGCCCCTCCTCGAGCTGGGCGAGGAACGTCCGGGCGTACCCCCGGGCCGGGTCCTTCAGCCGGTCCCGGCCGAGGATCAGCATCGTCAGCTCGGCGAGGTAGTCCCCCGTCAGCACGTCCAGGGGACCGCCGGTGAGCATCTCGCGCAGGGCGTCGAAGCGGTCGCCGTAGAAGCCGGAGGCGTTGCCGACGCGTAAGACGGGAGCGGGCATGGTTGAGGAGGGTGACAGCGGTTCCGGAAACAAGCAAGCGTGCTTGCATCGTTTTCGGCCTTCCGGGCTGCCCTCAGCCGTCGTTTGTCAGCCCCTCCGCGAGGACCTCCGCGAGGTGTCTGCCGCGTACGTGGGCGAGCTGGGCGAGCTGCGTACGGCAGGAGTAGCCGTCGGCCAGCACGTGGGCGCCGGGCGGGGCGTCGCGGACGGAGGGGAGGAGCTGTTCCTCGGCGCAGGCGACGGACACGGCGTAATGGCCGCGCGCGAAGCCGAAGTCGCCGGCGAGGCCGCAGCAGCCGCCGCTCGGCTCCCCCG
>KL569417.1:15737-21857 GCA_000715685.1 Streptomyces lilacinus | reverse complement strand
GGCTCCCCCGTGAGCCCGGCACGCTCGCGCAGCCGGCGCTCGGCGGCGTCGCCGAGGACGGCGTGCTGGTGGCAGTGGGTCTGGCCGACGACGGGGGCGTCGAGGCGGGGTGGCCGCCAGTGCGGGGCGTGCTCCTCGAGGACCTGGGCGAAGGTGCGGACGGCGTCGGCGAGTCGGCGGGCGCGCGGGTCGTGGGGGAGGAGCTCGGGGAGGTCGGCGCGCAGGGCGGCGGTGCAGCTGGGCTCGAGGCCGACGACCGGCAGACCGGCGTCGAGGGCGGGGGCGAGGACGTCGAGGGTGCGGCGCATGGCTGCGCGGGCGCGGGTGAGCTGGCCGGTGGAGACCCAGGTCAGGCCGCAGCAGACGGGCTTCGGTGGGACGAGGACGCGCAGGCCGGCGTCCTCGAGGACGGCGACGGCGGCGCGGCCGACGGAGGGGGAGAGGTGGTTGGTGAACGTGTCCGGCCACAGGACGACGCGCGGGGCGCCCGGGGTTCGGGGGGTTGCCGTCCGTCCCCGCCACCAACGGGTGAACGGCTCCCGGGCCAGGGCCGGGATCGTCCGCTCGGGCGCGATGCCGGCCAGCCGTTTCGCCGGCTCCGCCAGCGGCCGTACGCGCGCCAAACCGTTGAGCGCGGGCGCTGCTCGTACGACCGCCGCCGCGCGAAGCCACAGCGGCAGCCACCCCATCGCGTAGTGGGCCGCCGGGCGCACCCGGCCCGCGTAGTGGTGGTGGAGGAACTCCGCCTTGTACGTGGCCATGTCCACCCCCACCGGGCAGTCGCTGCGGCAGCCCTTGCAGGCCAGGCACAGGTCGAGGGCCTCCCGCACCTCCTCCGACCGCCAGCCGTCCGTGACGACCTCGCCCGCCAGCATCTCGTGCAGCAGTCGGGCACGGCCGCGCGTGGAGTGCCGCTCCTCGCCCGTGACGCGGAAGGACGGGCACATCACGCGCGAACCCAACGTCTTCTCCCGGCACTTGGCGACCCCGACGCAGCGCCGCACCGCCGCCGTGAAGTCCCCGCCGTCGGCCGGGTAGCCGAAGGCGACGTCGACCGGGGCGGCCGGTCGCCGGGGCAGGACGTCGAAGCGGAGGTTCGCGTCGAGGGGGTAGGGGCGGACGATCATTCCGGGGTTGAGGCCGCCGGCCGGGTCCCACAGGTCCTTGAAGCGCTCGAAGAGCGCGACGACCTCCGGCCCGTACATGCGCGGCAGCAGCTCGGCGCGCGCCTGCCCGTCGCCGTGCTCGCCCGACAGCGAACCGCCGTGGGAGACCACGAGCGCGGCCATCTCCTCCGAGAAGGCGCGGTAGCGGCGCACGCCCTCGGGCGTCAGCAGGTCGACGTTCAGCCGTACGTGCACGCAGCCCTCGCCGAAGTGCCCGTACGGCGCGCCCCGCAGTCCGTGGCGGCCCAACAGGGCGCGGAAGTCCCGCAGATACGCGCCGAGGCGGTCCGGCGGAACCGCGCAGTCCTCCCAGCCGGGCCAGGCCTCGCCGCCGCCGGGCAGCCGGGTGGCGAGGCCGGCCGCGTCCTCCCGCACGCGCCACAGGGCGCGCTGCGCGGCCGGGTCGGTGACGACCAGGTGCCCGGTGGGGCCGCCGGCGCGGGCCGCGCGGCGCAGCGCGTCGGCGCGGGCGGTCGCCTCCTCCGGCGTGCCGCCGCCGACCTCGGCGAAGAGCCAGGCCCCGCCGTCGGGCAGCCCCGCCATCGGCCCCACCAGGTCGGCGGCCATCCCCTCGGCCGTCAACGGCCCGTGCGGCAGCAGGAGCCGTGCCGCGTCCGCCGCCGCGCTCTCGTCCCCGTACCCCAGCACCAGCAGGACGCGGGCGGCCGGCTCCTCGACGAGCCGGACCGTGGCCTCCGTCAGGATCCCGAGGGTGCCCTCGCTGCCGGTGAAGGCCCGGGCCAGGTCGGTTCCGCGCTCGGGCAGCAGGGCGTCGAGGGCGTAGCCCGAGCCGCGCCGGGAGAAGGCGGGGAAGCGGGTGCGCAGCAGGGCGAGGTCGCCGGCCACCAGCGTGCGTACGCCGTCGGCGAGCCGTGCCGGCACCCCGTCGAGGCCCTGCCCGAGCCGGGCCCGTTCGCCGTCGTACGTCAGGACGTCCAGCGCGCGGACGTTGTCGGCGGTGGTGCCCCAGGCCACCGAGTGGGCGCCGCAGGCGTTGTTGCCGATCATCCCGCCCAGCGTGCACCGCCCGTGCGTGGACGGGTCCGGCCCGAACGTCAGCCCGTACGCGCCCGCCGCCGCCCGCAGGTCGTCGAGGACGACCCCCGGCTCGACGACGGCGGTCCGCGCCTCGGGGTCGACGCGCCTGATCGTGTTCATGTGCCGCGCGAAGTCGAGCACCACCCCTTCCCCCGTGGCCTGCCCCGCCACCGACGTCCCCCCGCCGCGCGCCACCACCGGCACCCCGTGCTCCCGGCACGCGGCGAGCGCGGCGGCCACGTCGTCGGCGTCCCGGGGCGCGACGACGCCGAGGGGGACGCGGCGGTAGTTCGAGGCGTCCATGGTGACGAGGGCGCGGCTGCCCGCGTCGAAGGCGACGTCGCCGCCGCGGAGCACGGCGCGGAGGGCGTGCTCGAGGTCGCGGTTTCGACGTTCGTGGCGCTCTTTGTGGTCGGCCATGTCGTCCATCCTCCGGCGTACGGGGGCGGTACCGGCTCAGCCGGGCCGGCGGGTCGTACGGCTGTAGACCAGGACGGTCGCGTACGTGCCGACGCCCCAGAGGGCGGTCCCGACGAGCAGGACGGCCCACCAGGGCCGGCCCGGGCCGACGGCGGCGAGGACGGCGGCGAGGGTTCCGAGTAGGAACCCGTTGAAGACGGCGGGCGCGGCGGCCTCCGTTCTGACGTCCTTCGCGACCGACGCGCTCCCGGCCGCCAGGACGACGGGCCACAGCGACGCCGCGGCCCCGGCCAGGGCCGCCTCCCAGCGCGACAGATCGGTGCGGGCGTACAACAGCCAGACGCAGGCCACGAGGATCGCCAGCCAGGTGGCGAACACCAGCCGGATCAGCACGTTCTCGCTGTTCGGGTCGAGCCCGTCCCGGCCCGCGACCGCGGCCACGACGCCACCGAGCCCGGCGACCGTTCCGCCGAGGGCCGCCCATCCGTCCGACAGGCCGGAGACGGCGGACAGCAGGAGGAAGGTGCCCAGCCCGGCTATGAGGCAGGTGCCCGCCGCCTCGAGGCCGGGGCGGCCGGTCGGCGGCGTCGCCTTGCGGGCGGCCGGGGTCCGGGCCGGCGGGTTCGCTCCGGAATCGGCGAGTGTCCTGCTCCGACTCGCCTTGGACAGGGCGGCTTTGACGTCGGCCGCTGTCGCCGGGCGTCGTGCCGGGTCCTTCTCCAGGAGCTGCAGGACGAGGCGGTTGAGGGCGGGAGGGAGATCGGCGCGGTGAGTGGCGGGGGCGACGGGTGGTTGCGTCGCATGCTGGACGTACAGGTGCCACTTATGACCGTCGAAAGGCCGCTTGCCGGTGGCAAGTTGATAGAGCGTGCACCCGAGCGCGTAGAGATCCGACGCGGGAACCACCTTTCGGCTGTCGTCGAGCTGCTCCGGTGGCATGTAGGCCGGTGTTCCCCTCGCGTACGCGTCCTGGGTGAGGGTGGTTTCGTCCAGCGGACGTCCCAGGCCGAAGTCGAGCAGCACGACCCGGCCGCTCTCCGCCACCATGACGTTCGCCGGCTTGATGTCCCGGTGGACGATCTGCTCGGCGTGCATGGCCTCGAGCGCGTCGCAGATCTGCTCGCCCCAGCGGATCACGTCGTCGACGCTCGGCAACTCACCCGCGCGCAGGCATTCCGCCAGGTGCTCCTGGAGCGTCCGGCCCTCCAGCCGTTCCATGACGATGTACAGCGGGCTGTCCTTCCGGCCCGAGCCGCCGCAGTCGTGCACGGTCACGATGTTGGGGTGGCGCACCGTGCCGAGCAGGCGGCCTTCCCGGAGGAAACGTTCCACCTCGACCTCCGGCAGGTCGGCTCCCTTGAGCAGCTTGATCGCGACCTCGCGGTCGAGCCGGCGGTGTCTGGCCGACCAGACCTCTCCGTTCGCGCCCTCCCCGATCCTTTTCCCCAGCTCGTACCGGCCGTCGATCACGTCCCCCGGCTCGTACATCCACAGCCTCCCGCGCCTCGTGTGCGTGCACCGTGTGCGTGCACCGAGTAAGGGCTGCCCAGGTCGGCGGCCGGGCGAAACGGCACGGGAGGCTCCCGCGACCCGCGGACACCACGTCTCACCGAATGGACCCCGGGACCGGAACGAGGCCGTCAGACACTAGGCTGCGGCCGTGGCTGATATCCAGATCCCCGCTGACATCAAGCCCGCCGACGGTCGCTTCGGCGCGGGCCCGTCCAAGGTGCGTACGGAGGCGCTCGGCGCCCTGGCTGCCACCGGAACCTCTCTCCTCGGCACGTCCCACCGCCAGGCCCCGGTGAAGAGCCTGGTCGGCAAGGTGCGCGACGGGATCCGGGAGCTCTTCTCCCTCCCCGAGGGCTACGAGGTGGTCCTCGGCAACGGCGGGTCCACCGCCTTCTGGGACGTCGCCACGCACGGGCTGATCGAGTCGAAGTCGCAGCACCTCTCCTTCGGCGAGTTCTCGTCGAAGTTCGCCAAGGCCGCGCAGCTGGCGCCCTGGCTCGAGGAGCCGACCGTCGTCGCCTCCGAGCCCGGCACCCACCCGGAGCCGCGCGCCGAGGCCGGCGTCGACGTCTACGCCCTCACCCACAACGAGACCTCGACCGGCGTCGCCGCCCCCGTCCGGCGCGTCGCCGGCGCGGACGAGGGCGCGCTGGTGCTGGTGGACGCCACGTCCGGCGCCGGCGGGCTGCCCGTGGACATCGCCGAGAGCGACGTCTACTACTTCGCGCCGCAGAAGTCCTTCGCGGCCGACGGCGGCCTGTGGCTCGCCGCGTTCTCCCCGGCGGCCCTCGAGCGCGCGGCGCGGGTGCACGCCTCGGGGCGGCACGTCCCCGAGTTCTTCTCGCTGCCGACCGCGATCGACAACTCGCTGAAGAACCAGACCTACAACACCCCCGCCCTGGCCACCCTCTTCCTGCTCAACGAGCAGCTCGAGTGGCTCAACGGCCAGGGCGGCCTCGACTGGGCGGTCCGCCGCACCGCGACCTCGGCCCGCGCGCTGTACGGCTGGGCGGAGGCCTCCAAGTACGCGACGCCGTTCGTCGCCGACCCGGCCCAGCGCTCGCAGGTCATCGGCACGATCGACTTCTCGGACGACGTCGACGCCGCGGCCGTTGCCAAGGCCCTGCGCGCCAACGGCATCGTGGACACGGAGCCGTACCGCAAGCTGGGCCGCAACCAGCTGCGGGTGGCGATGTTCCCGGCGATCGACCCGGCGGACGTCGAGGCGCTCACGGCGTGCGTGGACTATGTCATCGAGCGGCTGGGCTGAGCCGCAGCGGAGGGTAGGGGCCGCCTGAGGTACGAAGGCGGCACCTGCCCGCAGCGGAGGCGAGGCTCAGCGCGACCAAACACACGAGCGGCTGGGCTGAGCGAGCTGCTCTGCGGGGCAGTTGTCAGGGCCGGTGGGGTGCGCCGAGGCTGTGCCGCAGCTCCTCCCACGTCTCCGGCCCGACGACGCCGTCGACCGGCAGCCCGCGGCGCTTCTCGAAGCGCTCGACGGCTTCCTCCGTCTCGGCGTCGAACGTGCCGTGGGCCTCGTCCCACCTGCTGAACTCGACGTAGCCCCAGAAGTCGAGGAGGCACCTGGCCTCCCGGACGGCGGGTCCGTGGTCGCCGAGGCGGACGGTCGCCGGTGTCGGGTTGGCGTCGAAGCCGCAGGCCACGCCCTCGAGCGGCACCTCGGGCGCCGTCTCCGCCGACGCGGTAGCGGCGCCGAGGGCCGTGACGGCGGCCAGCGCGGCGGAGACGAGGGCGACGGATGCGGCTAGTCGGTGTGTTGATCTCATGGTGAAACCACCCCTTTTTCGTGGTGTGCCCCGATCTGGGGCGCAGGCCTAGACCTTATGGATCACCACTCCGGGGCAGCCACCCATTTACGGTGCTGCTGCTTACGAGGCGTCCGTGCGCCGCCGGAACAGCCGCCGTACGCCCAGGGCCAGCACGGCCACGACCGCCAGGAAGCCGGCTCCTATGGCCAGGGTGC
>KL569417.1:15226-15437 GCA_000715685.1 Streptomyces lilacinus | reverse complement strand
ATGTGTATAAGAGACAGGTTCCCTGCCGCCGGAGCCGCGGCCGTCGCCGCTCTTGTCCTCCTGCGCCACGCTGTCCGGCAGCAGGTCGCCGCTGAGCGCGATCGGCGTGACCCTGCTGCGGGCGCCCTCGGTGCCGTACATCAGCGTCCGGCCGTCGGGCGTGAACGTGACCGACTCGCCCTGCCGTTGCAACGGCACGGTCGGGCGGCCG
>KL569417.1:14325-14984 GCA_000715685.1 Streptomyces lilacinus | reverse complement strand
AGCTCCTTGACGGGCCGGCCGTTCTGCCAGCGGTAGGCGCGCGCGTCGAAGTAGCCGCGGACGACCAGGCGCGTGCCGTCGGGGGAGAAGGCGGCGTCCGTGGCCCAGACATTGATGTCGGCGACGCGCCGGAAGGTGTTCACCCCGGAGGCGGACAGCTTCTCAGGCGCCTCGTACAGAGCTCCCTTGCCCGACTTCTTCTTGCTGACGATGTAGACCCGGCCCGTCTTGGGATGCACCATCAGCGACTCGGCGTCGCGCGGGCCGTCCTCGTAGCGGACGGTGTAGCGGACGGGGGTGACGGTGATGTCCCCGGTCAGCTCCTTGGGCTCGGGGAAGCGGTAGATCCGTACGTCGGGCCAGGTGCCGCCGAGGTTGTCGCCGGTGTCGCCGAGGTAGACGTTGCCGTCGGGGCCGACGGAGACGGCCTCCACGTCGCGGGCCTCGACGCCCTCGAGCGTCACCCGGGCGACCGTGCGCCCGCTGCGGCTGTCGACGGCGTAGGCGTACGGGCCGTCACCGCTGTCGTTGTGCGTCCAGTAGATGCCGGGGTGGGCGCGGCTGGCGGCGAGGCCGCTGGACTCCTTGATGCGCGGGTCTTCGATGGTGAAGCCGGAGGGGGCGCTGTCCGCCGGGGCGGCCGCCGCCGCGGGCACGGC
>KL569417.1:13649-14102 GCA_000715685.1 Streptomyces lilacinus | reverse complement strand
CGCCGCCGCGGGCACGGCGGCGGGCACGACGGCGGCCCCGACGGTCAGGGCGGCGATTCCGAGGGCGGCGAGAAGCGGGCGCATGCCACCAGCGTGCCATTCGGCGCGGCGGATGTGGGGGAGAGCCGGGGGCGCGGCGCCGCCCTGTGGTGGGCATGCTCCCGGAAGCGCGCGGACGACACGGACGATCCGTTGCCGGGATGTCGAGGAGGACCCCTCATGCTCACAGCGACGCACCTGCCGGGCGGCCCGAACTGGCTGGAGCTCACGACCCCCGACATCGACGCGGCCGCCGCCTTCTACGGTGCGGTGTTCGGCTGGCAGTACGCGGACGGCTGCTTCCGGCTGGACGGCGGGAAGACGGTGGCCGGCGTCGGCCACCGGGGAGACGCGGAATGGACGGTTCACTTCCGCACCTTGGACGCCGAGGCGACGCTGTCTCTTATACACATC
>KL569417.1:12872-13391 GCA_000715685.1 Streptomyces lilacinus | reverse complement strand
CGTCCGGGAGGCCGGACGGGCGGCGGCCTTCGTCGACCCGACGGGGGCCCGCTTCGGCGTGTGGGAGCCGAGGGAGGCCCAGGGCCTGGACACGTTCAACGCCCCCGGCGCCCTGTGCTGGACCGAGCTCTACACCACCGATTCCACCGCCTCCAAGGCTTTCTACGGCGCGGTCTTCTCCTGGGACACGAGCTGGGAGTTCGAGCTGGGCGCCCACACCCCTCACCGTCGCCCGCCCCGCCGACTCCGACCGCTCGGCCCAGCACGGCACGATCGTCCGCCTCCGCCCCGAGGACGTCGCCGCCGGCGACGTGGCCGCGTGGCACCCCTACTTCGGCACCGGCGACTGCGACGCGGTCGTCGCCACGGCGACGGAGCGCGGCGCCACGGCGCTCGTCCCGGCGATCGACGTGCCGGGGGTGGGGCGGGTGGCGATGTTCCGCGACCCGTTCGGGGCGGTGTTCGGGGTGATCCAGCGGGTGCGGGAGGTGTGAGGGCGGGTTACGGCTGGTGTGCGGC
>KL569417.1:5601-12633 GCA_000715685.1 Streptomyces lilacinus | reverse complement strand
TGCGGCTCCGCTTCGCTGCGCCTGGCGGGTCCGCACACCCAGCCGTAACGCGCCGACCGATGTACCGTCGAGCAGTGAGACTGGAACCCGAGGAGGCCCGGGCCCGGTTCGCGGCCTCGCCCGTCGCCCGCCTGGCCACGGCCGATGCGGAGGGCCGGCCCCACCTCGTACCCATCACCTTCGTGGTGGACGGCAACACCCTCTACTTCGCCGTCGACCACAAGCCGAAGACCACCGGGGACCTGCGTCGCCTCCGCAACATCGAGCAGAATCCCTGCGTCTCGGTCCTCGCCGACCACTACGCCGACGACTGGTCCACCCTGTGGTGGGCCCGCGCCGACGGACGCGCCGAGGTGTGGCCGCAGCCGGCTCGGCGCCGTACTCCGGTTGGGCTACTCCGGGCGAAATACCCGCAGTACGCGACCTGTCCCCCCGAGGGCCCGGTGGTCGCCATCACCGTCAGGCGATGGAGCGGCTGGGCCCATGACGGCCGATCCGACCAGAGCTAGAGGGGGATCCCCGAGAGCTTGGACAGCTGACGAAGCCGCGGATTGCCCCGCCGGTGCAGGGATACGAGTACGCGGAACACCTCCTGCCCCATGGGATGAATCCGCGCCATCTGCGGAGCCGCACGCCAGGCCGTGCCCAGGTTTTCCAATGCCCCGTCGCGGTCACCGATGTCCAGCTGTGCCCTGGCGGCGTTGATGTGGGTCGGCGCGACGCGTGTCGGGGGTAGTCCGTCGAGTGCGGCGGCCAGGTTGTCCGTCAGGGCAAGGGCGTCGCGAGGTTTGCCGAGATCCACGCATGTGGCGAGCCGGTGCGTGAGGGTGTTTTGGGGGCCGAACGTCAGGCCGTGGACCTCGATGTCATCGCCGAGATGCGCGGACGCGGCCTCCGCGGACCGGATGTGGCGCGCGGCTTCCCTTTCCGCTTCCCGCTTGTCGTCGAGCCGGCCCGCCAGGGTCATGCCCCGCAGATTGAGGATGCCGACTGCGAGGTCCCTTTCCGAGCCGCTGAGCGTGCTCTCCGCCGCGCCGATCGCGCGATCGATGATGGTCAGCCCCGTCTCGCAGTCGCCGAAGTTGAGATAGGTGCCGGCGCGGTCCCGCGCGGCGATGGCTTCGCCGAGCGGGCTGCATTTTTGGGCGACGGCCCACTGCTGCCGCGCGACGGCCAGTTCGGCCAGATCCATCCAGCGATGACGCGCCGCGAGCCAGTAGGCAGTGCTGTAGGCCTCGGCGAGCGCCATCCAGCTCTCGGGCGTGTTGGCGGCGTACGCGTGCGTCGTGGCAGCCCTGATCAGCCCGGGCAGCATGCTCATCAGCCGCGTCACGTTCACCTGGTGCCGGTACTCGCCGGCCGCAGTGAGCGCGGCGGCGATCTGGTCTTCGGGCAGGTGCCGTTTTCCAGGCAGGTCGTAATCCCTTATGGCGGAACGCAGCTCGGCCAGCCGGCTCTCGTCGTCGTACGCGACGGGCGCTCGACCCAGGACCTCCGCCATGGTGAGCCCCATGGCCCTGCCGAGGGCCGTCGCCACAGCGGGCGTGAGCGCTCTGTCACCGACCTCGATTTTGCTGAGCAGCGACAGGGAGACAGCTGAGTTTCTGGCGAGCTGGGCCTGGGACCAGCCCCGCGCCTTGCGCAGAGCGGCGACGTTCGCCCCGGGAGCCAGTTGCGAAGTGCTCATGAGTCAAGTCTTCCCGCAAGAAGGTGGGCTTGCGCCCATAGTCGCAGGAGGCATCGTCTATCGCCGGGGCATGTGCAAAGTCCGTGCAAGTTCGCGCTGCCGCAGAGGCGTTGACTGTTCGAAGACACCCGCGCGAAACCCCGGCGACCGCTGACACGGCCCCGGGGCGCGGCCAACCTGAGGAAGCAGGTCGACATGCCTCACTTTATCGCCCGCTGGTTCACACGGGTGAGAGCGCTGGTCGCGGGCAACGGCTCGGGAGCCGCCGAGCGCCCGGCCGCCGGGCCGGTGCCGGTTGCGCCGCCCGGGAACGGCCACGACTTCGTCGTGGCGATCGGCGCCCACGGGATCAACCTCATTCCCTGCCCCACACCGCGCAGACAACCGCAAGCCGCGCCCGCGACCGGCACGTTCGTCGTGGACACGGCGCGCGACCGGCTCGGTCAGGTCGTTGGCCGCGAAGGCCTACACCTTCGGCTCCGCCCGCCCGCCGGCGGACGCGAATGGGAGGCCGAACCCGTCGGTGTGAGGATCGCGACCGACAGCGAGCGGCTCAGCGCCAAGGTCAAGGCAGCCAATTCACAGGGCAGGTGGGGAAAGTGACCGTTCCCCGCATCGAGATCGGCACGTTGGCCGTGGATGGATTCAGCACTGCCATCGGGATCGTGACCGAGTCGGCGAACGGCCTGGTCCGGCTGCAGCATCCCAACGGCTACAGCTGGAAGGCCTACGCCACCAATCTCCGGCCACCGGAGGAAGCGGAGAAACGCCAGTTCGAAGCGGCACAGCGCACATGGTCCGACGGCACGGGACAGGCCCGTATCGCCCGAGCATACGAGAGGATCGCCATGGAACAGCGGATCAGTCACCACCCGCTCCGGAACGACAACTGTGACCACGACTGGGTCCAGTGGAGCGGCGCGACGCGCTGCCGTAAGTGCGGGGCGACGCAGCAGTAGGGCGCAGACATGGGCGGGGTCGCAGCTGTGGCCCCGCCCGGAGGGAGGTAAGCGATGACACCCCGTACCGAGTGGCATCGCCTGCCCGGCGTCGTCCGGGCAGCCGTCGAGGAGCGGGCCGGCACTGTCGCGGATGCGCGGGACCTCCCGGCCGGGCTCAACTGCGCCCTCGCGGCCTGCGTGTCGACGGCCCACGGCTCGACGTTCGTCAAGGGCCTGCCGGTGCAACAGGCCACCACCACCGCCCGTGAGGGGCAGCAGTGGGAGACCGCCGTCAACCCGTACGTGCGTACCGTCGGCCCCCGGCTGCTGTGGCGCGTCGTGGCCGGTGGTTGGGAGTTGCTCGGGTTCGAGTACGTCGAGGGGAGGCACGCGGACCTGTCGTCCGGGTCGCCGGATCTGCCGCTCGTCGCCGCCGCGCTGCGCGCTGCCCAGACGTTGCGTGCTCCGAATGGCCTCGCCGTGCCGCGCTTCGCGGACAGGTGGCGCGCGTTCCTGGAAGCGGGCGAGCTGTCCCTCTTGCAGGGGGAAACCCTCCTGCACACGGACACCAACCCGCACAACATCCTGGTCACCGACGGACGTGCGCACCTGGTCGATTGGGCGATGCCCGCACTCGGCCCCGCCTGGGTGGACGTCGCCTACACGGCCGTACGTCTGATGGAGGCCGACTGCTCACCGGACGAGGCGCTCGCCTGGGCAGAGCACTTCCCGAGCTGGAGGTCGGCCGATGCCGAAGCCGTGCGGGCCTTCGTCGTCGCGCACTGCCGGCAGTGGGAGACGCGCGTCGGCGCCACCGCCGCCCGCCACAGCAACGCCCGCTTCGCCGCGCTGCTCGGCGACTGCGACCGTGACGATCACGGCGGCAGCGGCAGCGGCGACGCAAGCGGGCGTTCGGTGGGTGACGTCAGCCCTTGATGTCCGCGTAGCCCATGACCTCGCGCGGGTCGCGGGGGCCCGGGCCCACGTAGCGGGCCGAGGGGCGGACCAGGCGGCCCGTGCGCTTCTGCTCCAGGATGTGGGCGCTCCAGCCCGCCGTACGGGCGCACGTGAACATCGACGTGAACATGTGCGCCGGCACCTCGGCGAAGTCCAGGACGATGGCCGCCCAGAACTCGACGTTGGTGGCCAGGACCCGGTCGGGGCGGCGGTTGTGGAGCTCCTCCAGGGCCGCCTTCTCCAGGGCCTCGGCGACCTCGTAGCGCGGGGCACCGAGCTCGCGGGCCGTGCGGCGCAGGACGCGGGCGCGGGGGTCCTCGGCGCGGTAGACGCGGTGGCCGAAGCCCATGAGGCGCTCGCCCTTGTCCAGCGCGCCCTTGACGTAGGCGACGGCGTCGCCGGTGCGCTCGATCTCCTCGATCATGCCGAGGACGCGGGAGGGCGCGCCGCCGTGCAGCGGGCCGGACATCGCGCCGACGGCGCCCGAGAGGGCGGCGGCCACGTCGGCGCCGGTGGAGGCGATGACGCGGGCGGTGAAGGTGGAGGCGTTCATGCCGTGCTCGGCGGCGGAGGTCCAGTAGGCGTCGACGGCCTTGACGTGCTTGGGGTCGGGCTCGCCGCGCCAGCGCTTCATGAAGCGCTCCACGACGGTCTCGGCCTTGTCGATCTCCTTCTGCGGCACCATCGGCAGGCCCTGCCCGCGGGCCGACTGGGCCACGTACGACAGCGCCATCACGGCGGCGCGGGCGAGGTTGTCGCGGGCGGTGGCCTCGTCGATGTCGAGGAGAGGTTTGAGGCCCCAGACGGGGGCGAGCATCGCGAGCGCGGACTGGACGTCGACGCGGATGTCGCCGGAGTGGACGGGGATGGGGAAGGGCTCGGCCGGCGGCAGGCCGGGGTTGAAGGCGCCGTCGACCAGCAGGCCCCAGACGTTCCCGAAGGAGACGTTGCCCACCAGGTCCTCGATGTCGACGCCTCGGTAGCGGAGCGAACCGCCTTCCTTGTCGGGTTCGGCGATCTCCGTCTCGAACGCGACGACTCCTTCGAGTCCGGGTACGAAGTCGGACATCAGGCGGCTCCTCATGATGTGTGCGACAAGCGGCTGCTGACCGGGCGGGCGGTCCCGGTGCTTTCGGCGGGGGTGCCGGTGCGGCTGCGCGGCAGCGTGTGCGGCTCGCGGTCCGTTCCGGTCTACCCGGTCATGCCCCGTGCGGACGGACTTCACCCGGGACTTCACCCGGCCTCCGCAGAAGGACGTTGGAAGGACGGTTTTCCGAGGCCGGGGCCGGACACGATAGCCGTTGGTGTCGGGACACCACAGCTGACCGAGGTTGATTTTGGGGGGTTCGGCACATGCGAGGGAAGGTGATGTCCGGCACACCGGACTTCCCGGCGGTAACAGGATTACGGGTGGTCCCGGCGGGGCACTGATATGGGTCACGCTTCTCCTCTCGTGCCCGCTGCTGCAAGATGTGGCCCGTGTCCCACGCTGACGACTTCGACGCCGCCGACTACGCCCTCGCCCACGACCTCGCCGCCATGCGCCGCCACTACCGGTCCGCCGGCCTCGCCGAGGCCGACCTGGCGCCCGGCCCGTACGAGCAGTTCGCGCGCTGGTTCACCGAGGCGGCCGAGGGCGAGCTGCACGAGCCCAACGCCATGGTCGTCTCCACCGCCGACGCCGCCGGCCGGCCCAGCTCCCGCACGGTGCTCCTCAAGGCCTACGACCGGCGCGGCTTCGTCTTCTACACCAACTACGGCTCCCGCAAGGCGCGGGACATCGCCGAGAACCCGCACGTCTCGCTGCTCTTCCCCTGGTACCCCCTCGCCCGCCAGGTGGTCGTCACGGGCACGGCGGAGCGGGTGACGCCGGAGGAGACCGCCGCGTACTTCCGCGCCCGGCCCTACGGCTCGCAGATCGGCGCCTGGGCGAGCGAGCAGTCCGCGCCGGTGGGCTCGCGCGCCGAGCTCGACGCGGCCTACGCGCGCACGGCGGCCCGCTTCCCCGAGGGCGAGCCGGTGCCGGTGCCGCCGCACTGGGGCGGCTTCCGGGTGACGGCGCGAACCGTGGAGTTCTGGCAGGGGCGGGAGAACCGGCTGCACGATCGGCTGCGGTACGTGGACACCGGCGACGGTTGGCGCGTCGAGCGGCTGTGCCCGTAGCGCCCCCGAAACGCAGACGATCCGTGGGCCGGTGATCGCCATGCCGCTTCGCGGCGTGGCGATGCCGAGCGGACGACTCGGCGGCCCACGGATCGGGTGACTGCTGGGAATTGGCCGGCAACGCCGGCACCGCGCTGTACGCGACGACGGGCGCTAGCCCGCAGTCACCTCACGCGTCCGGAAAGAAATCATGCTCCGAACCACCTCCCTTCTCGTGTACGGCCCAGCCTAGGAAGCGGCTCCGGCGGCCACAACAGATTTTCGCCCGCGGATTTTCGACCCGCGTGTGCGCCGACGCCGACATGCCGACATGCCGACATCCGGCGAAGAGATTTCGGCGAAGACGGTGTGGTGTCCGCCGGGGTCGAGTTGAATGCCGCTCGTGCAGGAGACGCAGGACAGCACGCAGGACACGCAGAAGCGTCCGGCAGGGGGTACCTCGTGACGGCTCCACACCAGTCCGGCCCGGCCCGCCAGGGGGCGGCGGCCCCGGACAGCGACGACCACGACCTCCTCGTGGCCCTTCTCGACGGGATGGACGCCGCGCTGTGCGCCTTCGACGCGGAGGGCACGGTCACGCACTGGAACCGCGAGGCCGAGCGGATCCTCGGCTGGACGGCCGAGGAGGCCGTCGGGCGGCGGGGCCTGGGCGGCTGGGCGGCCCGCGAGGCGGACGCCGGCGCGGTCATCGAGCGGCTGCTCGGCGCGATGCGGGCGGCGGGCCGGCAGGTGGACGAGTTCGCGCTGCTGACGAAGGACGGCGGGCGGGTGCTCGTACGCGTCCAGTCCTCCGCCGTGCCCGGCGCGGACGGCAGACCGGCGGGGGTGTACTGCGCCTTCAGCGAAGTGCACACCCAGATCGACCTGGAGCGCTCGGTCGCGCTGAGCGAGGCCCTCTTCGGCGACGCCTCGTGGGGCGTGATCCTCGTCGACGCGGACCTCCGCCCGGCCCTGGCCAACGCCCACGCCGCCCGTGCCTTGCGCACGAGCCGCACCGCTCTGCTGGGGCGGCCGCTCGGTGAGCTCCTGGAGCAGGGCGCGGAGGAGCTCGAGGGCGCGCTGCAGCACGTGCTGGCGGCCGGCGCGCCGCCCGCGCCCACCGAGCTGTGGGTCACGGTCCGCGACACCGGCGTCGGCGCTCCCGCGCCCGTGCCGGAGCGGCGCTGCTGGCGCAGCGGCTTCCTGCGGCTGGCCACGCCGCTGACGGAGGAGCCCGTGCCGCTGGGCGTGGCCTGGCTGTTCCTCGACGTCACCAAGACGCGGCTGGCCGAGCAGGAGAGCGCC
>KL569417.1:4739-5325 GCA_000715685.1 Streptomyces lilacinus | reverse complement strand
AGCCAGCTGCACCGGGCGGGGCGGGCCGTCGCGGAGTGCGAGGACCCGATGGAGGCCGCGGCCCTCTACATGGACTTCGCCCTCGCCGGCTTCGCCGACCACGCCCTCATCGACGTGCTGCCCGAGCCGCGGCCGGTGCCGGAGGGGCCGATCCGGCTGGTCCGGGCCGCGACGACGCCGGCCGGGGCGCCCGGCCAGGGCCCGCTCCCCGTCGGCGGCGGCATCCCCGTGCCGTACATGGACGGCCACCCGGCGCTGCAGGCCGTCGAGCGCTGCGGCTCGGTGCGTGCGGTCGCCGACCGTACGGAGGGCTGGGCGGCGGCCCGCAAGTGGCCGGACGGGACGCGGCACGCCCTGTCGACGGCGCTGCGGAGTCGGGGGCGGACGGTGGGGGTGGTGACGTTTTTGCGGGGCGGGTCGCGGCGGGCGTTCGATCGGGCGGATGCCGTTTATGCGGAGGACATTGCGTGTCGGGTGGCTGCGGCCGTGGATTTGGCGGGGGCCGTCGCGGCGCCGGCGCGCTGAGGTCTGCGGCCAGCCGCCCTTGATTTCCGGCTGACCGCCGGTGGGGGTGCCCGCGCCTGGC
>KL569417.1:3774-4441 GCA_000715685.1 Streptomyces lilacinus | reverse complement strand
CCCACCCACCCACCCGATCACCCGGAACCGATGCCCACCGGCGGCGCCGCGCTAGTGCCGGAAGAAGATGCGGTCGCCGTATTCGGTCAGGACGCGGCCGTTCCATTCGTGGCCGCCGTCGACGTTGCCGGAGCGGAGCATCGGGGGGTCGATGCCGCGGGCGGCCAGGGCGCCGGCCGCCTCGGCCACGACGGCCTGCATGACGGCGGCGGCGACGACGGTCGAGGCCGGGCCGAACGGCGCGTCGACGCCCTCCGCCGTCAGCTCCGCGTCCCCGACGCCGATCTTGGTGTCGACGACGATGTCGCAGTGGTCCTTGAGGAAGGTCCCCGACGCGTGCCGGGACTTCGTCTCCTCCGCGTACGCCAGCGACGTCACGCCGATGACCTTCAGGCCGAGGGCGCGGGCGTTCATCGCCATCTCGACGGGGAGGGAGTTGCGCCCGGAGAGGGAGATGACGGTCAGGGCGTCGCCGGGCCGCGCGGGGCTGGTGTCCAGGACCGCGCCGGCGAGCCCGTCCACCCGCTCCAGCGCGCTGCCGAGCGTGGCCGGCATGACGTCCACGCCGACGACGCCCGGCACGGCCAGCAGGTTCATCAGGGCGAGCCCGCCCGCGCGGTAGACGACGTCCTGGGCGGGGAGCGAGGAGTGCCCGGCGCCGAAGACG
>KL569417.1:0-3491 GCA_000715685.1 Streptomyces lilacinus | reverse complement strand
CCTCGTCGCGCACCCGCCGCAGCAGCTCGATCGCGGCGTCGAAGAACTGCCCGGCCGGCCTGCTCCCGCTCATCGCTGCGCCGCTCCCTCGCTCGGTTCGCACATCCCCTGCCCGGTCCCGTACGGATCCCGTGGCGCGGATCACGTTGCGGGCTCGACCACGGCCGTGTCAATACGGCGGGGACGGGCAGGGGCGTACTCGGCCCCGTTGTCAGTGGGATGCGTCAGAATTGAGTCCAGGGCCAGCGCACGACTTATCGAGGGGCACGGCATGTCCGGACTGATCGACACCACGGAGATGTATCTCCGCACCATCCTTGAGCTGGAAGAGGAAGGTGTGGTCCCCATGCGCGCCCGCATCGCCGAGCGGCTCGACCAGAGCGGCCCGACGGTGAGCCAGACCGTGGCCCGCATGGAGCGCGACGGCCTGGTGACGGTCGCCGGCGACCGTCACCTGGAGCTCACGGAGGAGGGCCGCCGGCTGGCCACGCGCGTGATGCGCAAGCACCGCCTCGCCGAGTGCCTGCTCGTCGACGTGATCGGCCTGGAGTGGGAGCAGGTGCACGCCGAGGCCTGCCGCTGGGAGCACGTGATGAGCGAGGCCGTCGAGCGCCGCGTGCTGGAGCTGCTGCGCCACCCGACCGAGTCGCCGTACGGCAACCCGATCCCGGGCCTGGAGGAGCTGGGCGAGAAGGCCGAGCCGGACCCGTACCTCAACGACGGCATGGTCAGCCTGATGGACCTGGAGCCGGGCAGCGAGGGCAAGACGGTGGTCGTGCGCCGCATCGGCGAGCCGATCCAGACGGACGCCCAGCTCATGTACACGCTCCGGCGGGCGGGCGTCCAGCCGGGCGCCGTGGTCAGTGTGACGGAGTCGCCCGGTGGGGTGATGGTGGGCAGCAGTGGCGAGGCCGCGGAGCTGTCGTCGGACATCGCCTCGCACGTCTTCGTCGCCAAGCGCTGACCGCTTCGCCGTCAGGGCCTGACCGGCCTCGACGCCCCTCGCGGCCCGGCCCCGCCGGGTACGTATGCCGCTTTACGTAAAGCTGCCGAGAAGCTGCCGAGCCACGACGGAATCGGCGCGCTCGGGCCCGAGCCGTGTCACGCTGGCGCTGAGTGCCGGTCGCGCATATGCGCGCGCCGCCGGAGCGGACCAGGGAGGGGCCGGGATGAGGACAGTGGGTCGCGCGGCGTCCCACGCCGTCCCGCCGCGGCACGACACAGGGCCCCGGCGCCCTCGCGGGCAGCCGGGGCCCCACCTCCCCGTTGTCCCCCGCGGCGCCCCGGAGCCCCGAGCTCCCAGGGTGCGCCCCGCGGACCTTCTTCCCCGAGCGGTCCGCGCCCAGGTCGATTTCTCCCCTCGGCGCCGACGGTCAATCCTGCCGCCCGGTCACTCGAACGAGGGGTGTTGCGTGCGAGAACGGTTCATTCGAATGGAAGTTCCATAGGGTTGGAGCAGCTCGGGGGAGACGAGGGGGTGCCAGGGCTCATGGTGCGGCGCATCGAGGTGAAGGGCAGCGGCGGAGTGCGGCTTGCCGCCTGGGAGTTCACCGAGCCGCCGAAGGCGGCACCGAGGGCGGGCGGCGGCGGCCGCGACCGGGATCGGGCTCTGGATCGGGATCGCGACGGCGGGTGCGGGCGCGGTGCGCGGTCCGGCGGCGGGGTGCTGCTCCTCCACGGCCTGCTGGGCCGCGCCGCGCACTGGTCGCAGACCGCCCGCTGGCTCTCCACCCGCTATCGCACGGTCGCCCTCGACCAGCGCGGCCACGGCCGCAGCGACAAGCCCGTCAGCGGTCCCTACGTCCGCGAGGCATATGTCGCCGACGCCGAGGCGGCCGTCGAGCAGCTCGGGCTGGCGCCCGTCACCCTCATCGGCCACGCCATGGGCGCCCTCACGGCCTGGCAGCTCGCCGCCCGCCGCCCCGACCTCGTCCGGGCCCTGGTCATCTCCGACATGCGGGCCTCCGCCCTCGGCGCGGCCACGCAGCGCGAGTGGAGCGAGTGGCTGAGGTCCTGGCCGGTGCCGTTCACCACGCTCGCGGACGTCCGGAAGTGGTTCGCGGAGGACGACCCGACGCTGGAGCGGCCGGCCCCCGCCCGCGGCGACTTCTACGCCGAGGTGATGTCCGAGCGCGCCGACGGCTGGCGGCCGCTGTTCTTCCGCCGCCAGATGCTCCAGGCCCGCGAGGCCTACGCCCACGACGCGCACTGGGAGGAGCTCGCCCTCGTCGAGTGCCCGGCGCTGGTCGTCCGCGGCCTGGACGGCGCGCTGGGGCGGGCGGAGGCCCAGGAGATGGTCCGCGTCCTGCCGCGCGGCCGTTACGCCGAGATCCCCGACGCGGGGCACCTCGTCCACTACGAGCAGCCGGACGGCTGGCGCCGGGTCGCCGAACCGTTCCTGGACGGGGCGGTCCCGGCTTAATTCATCGAGTGTTGAGAAATTAATTCAACGAGCGTTGACATCGGCTGGCGCCGGGTGTGCACTGGAAGTACTGAAGCCGGAAGTACTGCTGGAAGTGCTGAAGTACGAGCAGGCACTGCGAGTCCTCGGGAGCCGTCATGTCCCAACGCACCGAACCCACCACGGACGTCCTGGTCGTCGGGGCCGGCCCCACCGGCCTCCTGCTGGCCGGCGATCTCGCCGCGGCCGGGGTGCGCGTCGTCGTCCTGGAGCGGCGCGCCCAGGAGTCCAACCTCACCCGCGCCTTCGCCGTCCACGCCCGCACCCTCGAGGTGCTCGACGCCCGCGCGCTCGCCGAGCCGCTCATCGCGACCGGCACCCTCCTGCCCGGCGTCCGCCTCTTCGGCCGCGTCGGCATCGATCTCAGCCGCCTCGACAGCCGCTTCCCCGGCGTCCTGATCACCCCGCAGTACGAGCTCGAGGCGCTCCTCGAGAAGCGCGCCCTCGCCGCCGGCGCCGAGCTGCGCCGCGGCGCCCGGGTGACCGGCCTGCGGCAGGACGCGGACGGCGTGGACGTCGACGTCCGGCCCGCCGAGGAGGGCCGCGAGCCGCTCACCCTGCGCGCCCGCTACGTCGTCGGCGCGGACGGCGTGCACAGCGCCGTGCGCGAGGCGATCGGCATGCCGTTCCCCGGGCGGGCCGTCCTGCGCTCGGTGATGCTCGCCGACGTGCGCCTGGACCGCGCCCCCGAGCAGCTGCCCGCGTTCAACGGCACGGCCGAGGGCTTCGCGTTCCTCGTCCCCTTCGGCGACGGCTGGTACCGCGTCATCGCCTGGGACCGCCGCAGCGAGCTGCCCTCCGACGCGCCCGTCGACTTCGAGAACCTCAAGGCCCTCACGCGGGACGTCCTCGGCAAGGACTTCGGCATGCGCGACCCGCGCTGGACCTCGCGCTTCCACAGCGACGAGCGCCAGGTGCCGCGCTACCGCGACGGGCGGGTCTTCCTCGCCGGCGACGCCGCGCACGTCCACTCGCCGGCGGGCGGCCTCGGCATGAACGCCGGCCTCCAGGACGCCGCCAATCTCGGCTG
>KL569416.1:52553-55836 GCA_000715685.1 Streptomyces lilacinus | reverse complement strand
GCGGGCAGCGGAAGGCCCACCTGCGGCGGGATGCGGATGGGCGGATCGTCGGCACCGTGGCCGGCGGCGAAGGGGAGGGCGAGGGCCAGGGGGGTGGGGCCGGGTCGGCGCTGCTGCACTTCTCCAGCCCCCGCGACCCTGCCACCATCGCTGCCTTCCTGCGCGCCCGCGTTTATCGGCCGGAGTCGCTCGTGTGGTTGGAGGGCTATCAGGCTCTCGTGCGCTGGCGGGAGGAGAACGGCATCACTGGGCTCTGCACTGTGTCGTACGACACCGAGGTCGAGCTCGGCGTCACGATGTTCCCACTGGGTCGGTGGGTCCATCAGCAGCGCAAAGCGCTCCGTGCCGACGAACTCGACAACCATCGCAAGGAGCTCCTCGACCACGCCGGCATGGTCTGGGAACCGGGTGAGGAAGCGTGGGAGAGGAAGCTCGCCGTGCTGCGTTCGTACCGGCGTGTCCACGGGCATCTGGCGCCACGGCAGGACGCCGTCTGGGGCGACGTCGAGGGCGAGCTCGTACCCATCGGGCAGCACATGGCCAACCTCCGCAGGAAGGGCGGCCTCGGCAAAGACCCGGAGCGGGGCCGGGTGCGCGGTGCGCAGCTGACGGCCATCGACCCGGACTGGAACTGCCCGTGGCCGCTGGACTGGCAACGGCACTATCGCGTCCTGGTCGACTTGGTCGATGCCGACGGGGTGCTGCCGGTCATCGAGCCGGGGGTGCTGTTCGAGGGTGACGATCTGGGGCGGTGGGTTCAGCGGCAGGTCCGTGCGTGGGTGGAGTTGTCTGTCGGGCAGCAGCGGCGGCTCATCGCGCTGGGGTTGAAACCCGTTGAGCGGTCTTCTGTGGCTCCGGCCGGTGGGGGCGTGGCTGAGGGGGCGGGGAGGTTGTCGGCGGGGTTCGAGCGGGGTGTGGCCGCCCTCGCGCAGTACATCGCGCGGGAGGGGACGCGTGTTGTGGTGCGGTCGCATCTCGAGCGGATCGTCCACGGTGGGCAGGAGCACGAGCTGAAGTTGGGTGTCTGGTATGCCAATCAGAAACAGCGCCGGGACAAACTCACCTACGAGCAACGCGCAGCGCTCGCGGAGCTCGGGGTGGAGTGGGCATAGGGGGGCGGCAAGCGTGTAGGGCTCGGCAGGGTGGGGCAGCGACAACGCATGGTGAAGGCGATCGCCTGTGACTTCCTTCGTTTCTCAGACGTGGACCCGCAGCGGTAGCTATGAATCGTAGGAACAACCATCCCTACCGCGGGGGGCGATGAGCTGGCGGAACCGTCGAGCAGGTCCGTGGGTGTGTGCGTGGGGGTGCTGTGTGTCTGTGTGGTGGGGTCAGGGGTGGGTGAGTCGGGGTAGGAGGGCTTGGGCGTTGGTGCGGTTGACGGCGTTCAGTTGTTCGGGGGGCCAGTGCGGGTGGTTGTCCAGTGCCGCGTCGAAGTCGGTGCCCCATTCTTCGGGGACCATGGGGAAGTCGCTGCCGTAGAGCACGTGGCCGGGCGCTGCGAAGGTCAGGAGTGAGGGCAGCGTGGCGGGGCCAGCGGCGAAGGCGGTGTCGAAGTAGAAGCGTCGCAGGTCGGTCAGGATGTCTTCCGGGGTGGTGTCGGGGCGTAGTCGTCCGGCGCTGGCGAGGCGGTGGGCGGCGTAGGGCAGGAAGCCGCCGGCGTGGGGCAGGATCATCTTGATGCGTGGGTGCCGGCGCGGGACTTTGCTGAGGACCAGGTGCAGGGCTGTGCGGGTGGTGTCGTAGGGGAAGTCCACCAGGGGGGCGGGCAGGTCGGGGAGTGCGGGGCCCGGTGGTGCGGTGGGGTGGATCAGGACGACAGCGTCGCGGGTGTTCAGCTCGGTCCACAGTGGTTCGAGCATGGGGTCGCCGAGGTAGTGGCCGTGGGTGTTGGTGAGCAGCACGACTCCGTCGGCGTTGAGCTCGTCCAGGGCGTGCGTGGCTTCGGTGAGTGCTGCGTCGAGGTCGGGCAGGGGAAGGACGGCGAAGTGCCCGAAGCGGTCGGGTCGGTCTTTGACCAGTTCGGCGGTGTACTCGTTGATGCTCCGGGCTGCGGCGCGGGCCGCTGCGGGGTCGTTTGGTGGTCCGGTCGGGGCGGCGTAGGACAGCATGCCGGTGGTGATCGATCGGCGGTCCATCATCGCGATCGCGCTTTGCCTGTCCCAGGCCGGTGCGGGCCAGCCGTAGGCGGCAGCGTGGCCGGACATCGCGTGGTGTCGCTCGGGTGGGATCAGGTGCTGGTGGACGTCGATGCGGGCGGGGGCTGTCATGGGTTCCGGGTCTCCTCTCATCCCCTTCTCCCCACCCTTCCCGCCTCCCCGCCTTTCCGTCTTTCCGCCTTCTCGACCCCGGCCTCCCCGTCTCCCGTCTCCCGTCTTCCGGGTGGCGGGTGGCGGGAGGCCGGGGAGGCCGGGGTGGCGGTGAACGGCGGTGTGCGTCTGGCCGGGCAGAAGGATGGCGAACACCGGTGGGGGCAGGCCGGGAATCCGGGCGCGTTGCTCCATAGGGGGCCCACAGGGGCTCGTAGCCGGCGCCATCGTTGCGTCGCCGGTCTTCGCCGCGTGGACAGTGTGGCCTAGGCGTGCCCGGCGTGCCCGGGCGGCAGCGGAGGCAGACGCCGCCCGGCTCGGCGTGCGGCTCGTCACCCCGTGCCGCTGGGGGGTGAGCCGTTCTTGTTCAGGTGATCGCGGCTCCTGCCCGGGCGTCGGCCTTCCGGGCGCACCTGGCCGGTCGGTCTCGGGTGCGGGGTCTTTCAGAGGGTTTCTTGAAGGGTTTCTTGCTGCTGCCGGCGGCGCTGCCGCACGTTGTACAGCTCCTAGGAGTGGTACGGCCGATCATGTAACCGTCGTCTGATCTGCTCGTTCTTCCCGGTCGAGGGCGACCACCGCGGCGACTCCGCGGACTCCCGCCACCACCGCAACAGCCCCACCGGCGGCGCCGTCCCCGTCGGCGACGTGGTCGGCCCGGTCCGGGCCGTGGTCTGGCCGCTGTTCTGAGCCCTCGGTCGGCGTCGTCCCTTCCGGAAGTCCTCGTCCTGCTGGGCGCCGTCGCGCTGCTGGTGGCGCGCTGGCTCCCCGCGGCCGCCCGCCGGCCCGGCACCGTCGCGGCCGGGGCGGTCCTCGTACCGTCGGCGATCGTGCTGGGCATCGTGGGGATCCGCTGGCAGATGCTGCCGGTCCTGGCCGGCGCCGCCGTCGCCTCGGCGTTCGCCCTCCCGCCCCTGCTGCGGCGCCGTACCGGCCGACCGGCGCGGCGGGCCCGCTGGTGGCTGGCCCTGCCGGGA
>KL569416.1:45322-52326 GCA_000715685.1 Streptomyces lilacinus | reverse complement strand
ATGTGTATAAGAGACAGGCCTGCGCCGGCCTGATCGCCACCGGCCCGGTTGCTGCCTGGGCCTTCCCCGTGCCCGTCTTCCCCGAGCCGACGGGTGACTTCGCGGTCGGCACCCGGGTGGTGCAGTGGACCGACCCGTTCCGCCCCGAGGGCTTCACCGCCGATCCGGACGGCCGGCGCACGGTCGTGGTCCAGCTCTGGTACCCGGCGCAGAAGAGCCCTGCGGGCGTCCCTCGGGCCCAGTACCTGGGACGCACGGAGGGCGAGGCGCGGACCGTCTCCGAGGCCCTCGCCGGCGGGGTCGGCCTGCCCGGTTTCCTGATCGACGGCGTCCCGAGGGCCCGCAGCCGCGCGGTCGTCGACGCTCCGGTGGCCGGAGGGGGAGAGCGGTTCCCGGTCGTCCTGTTCTCCCCGGGGTCGGGCGGGGTGCGGTCCCAGAACACCGCCTGGGCGGAGGAGCTGGCCAGCCACGGCTACCTGGTCGCCGCCCTCGACCACCCGTACGACTCCGCCGTCGTCGTCCTCGCCGACGGCCGCACGATCCGCGCCACCACCGCCTCCTCCGGGGACCGCGACAGGGACGAGGAGCTGGCCGCCGGCTGGACCGCCGTCCGGGCCGCCGACCTCGGATTCGTCCTCACCCAGCTGGAGCGACTGGACCGCGGTGAGACCGCCGACCCGCTGGCCGGACGCCTGGACACCGGCCGCGCCGCGGTGGCCGGCCACTCCCTGGGCGGAGCCGCCGCCCTGCAGGCGGCCCGGCAGGACCGCCGGTTCGACGCCGTCGTCGACCTGGACGGCTACGCCCACGGCCCCACCGCGCCCGCCCTCGAGCAGCCGGCGCTCGCGCTCACCCAGGAGATCACCGCCGGCACCGACCCGCGCTACCTGCCCCGGCTCACCGAGGCCCTCGAGCACAGCACCGCGAGGAGTTACCGGCTCACCATCCCCGGCGCCGGGCACCTCACCTTCATGGACGGCCCGCTTTACCTGCCGCCGGTACCCTCGATCGTCGGCGCCCTGGGCCGCACCAAGAGCCCGCGCGTCGTCGCCGCGGCCACCCTCGCCTTTCTGGACGCCACCCTGCGAGGCCGCCCCGGCGACCCGGCCGACACCCTCCGGGCCTACGGCACGGTCTCATCATCAGGGGCTCGGGGAACTGCGACGCCAACCCCGTGATCGGCCTTACGCGCGTGTTCGGCCATCCACGGGTCGGCCTCGCAGTTCCCCGAGCCCCGGAGCTGTCCGGCCGATCATGTAAGCGTCGTTTGATCTGCTCGTTCTTCCCGGTACGGGGCGGGGAGAACGCGGTGATCTGTCGGACGCGGAGTTTGCGCCGTGAGGCGCTGTTGGTTCGAGCGGAGGTGGGAGACCTTCGCCTCCGCCCCTGTCGCAGCAGGGCGGTGGAGCTGAGGGCAGCCTGATCCGGGTGGTGCCGGGAAGGGCGATCGGGCCATCGACACCGTCGTCGACGCGTTCGCCGCGGCCGCCGCGAAGCGGCCTCGGGCCGATGCCCGGCACTGCGCTCATCCACGGAGGCTTCCTCGCCGCGCGCAGGACCGTTGCCGACCTCGAAGAAGAATTCGTCGGTGCGCAGCGGGCTGCGTAGGAGTGGCCCTGGCGGGACGCGATCGATGCCGGCCGTGATGGTCACCAGTGGCTCGGGCGCCCCCGTCCCTCTGCCGGACTGGCGGCAGAGTGTCTCGACGATGATGTCGCCGAGTCCAGGGCCAGCGGTCGCGTCAGTGGGCCCGAGCAGCACATCCGGCTCGCCGAGGTCTGGCGTACCTCTACCTCGGATGCGGCGTTGCAGGACTTCGCCGAGGGCTGGAAGGGCACGTTGGAGGTGGGCAAGGTCGCCGATCTGTGTGTGCTCGCCGGTGATCTGCTGACCGCCGACCCACACGGCATCCCGGCCATGCCGGTGGTGTTGACCGCCGTCGGCGGCGACGTCGTACGCGACGATCTCGGCGACGTCGTGCACGACGAACCGGCCGTTTGACGCCTGGGTCCCGGGGTGATCATTCTGAGCGGATGGAAGCCGAGCCGACGCCCACGACAGCAGCGCAGCCGCCCGCCACGGACGTCCTGAGCGCGGCCCTGGACGTGCGCGAGGCCGCGCGCCGCGCCGTGTGGGGCAAGGGCGGTGCGGAGGCTGTCCTCACGGCGCTGTCCGCGGTGATCGACCACGATCACGCGTCGTTGTCCCGGTGGGACCCGTTGCTCCGCCGCCACGTGACGTTGGCCGGCAGCTATCCGGCGGGCACCACCCGCTACATCGAGGCCCGTCTGCACGACGATCCGGCCTTCGCGCTCGTCCGGCACGCGCCCAGCACCACGAGCTGGTGGCACGACGTGCCCGCCCCGGTGCGGGGCGCCTCCACCGGGTTCCAGGAGGTCCTTCAGCCCCTGGGCGTCAAGGACGGCGTGGCCCAGTGCCTGTTCTCCACCGACGGCCGGTACGTGGGCATCCTCAACCTCAGCACGACACGGGCACGCTGCGACCAACCGGCAGTCAGGGCCGTGATGACCCTGCTGGGCGAGTGCCTCGCGGCCGTCGCCGACCCGCTCACCGGACACCACTCCCCCGCACCAGGCAGCCCCGCGCCCGGCAGCCCCGGTCACGCCTGCGTCGTACTCCTGCCGGATGCCGAGGAGGGCGACCACGCGCTTGCGGTGACGGTGAGTGGGGAACCGCTGCCGGACCTGACCGAGACCGGCTCCCCCCTCGTAGCCCTCCTGCGGCGCACGGCCACGCGGCGAACGCTGCCGACCACGGTACTGGTGCCGTACCAGCAACGAATGCTCGAGTTGCACCTGACCCGACAGCAAGACCGCACGGTCGTCGTGTGCCGAACGGTCCCCCGGCCCGCGGCACTCTCCCCACGCGAACTTCAGGTGCTGGCAGAACTCACCCAAGGGCACACCAACCGGGAAATCGCTGACCGCCTCTACGTCAGCCCACGCACCATCGCCACCCACATCGAGCACATCCTCACCAAACTCGACGCCCCCAACCGCGTGGCCGCCGCAGCACGAGCCGTCGCATGGGGGCTGGAAGCAGCACCCTAACCAACACCCCAGCCAGGACAGGAAAGGACAGGAAAGGGCAGGACAGCCCGACCGGGTCGAGCTGGCGAGGCGACGCGGGCGACGGTGCAATGCCCCTCGGGCCGCATCAGCGGCATCCTTGGGCCGCACCATGCAAGAGCGGCCCGCCCCCCTTCACCTCGAGAACAGCGCCTTCCCCCGGCTGGACGGACCCCTCTGCGGAGCGCGGGACGTTGCTGGCCCGCAAGATCACCGAAACGCTCCCCACGCAGTGGGTCGACCACCGCACGCGGATACTGCGGCCGTGCGAATGATGTGCCCCGATCACATGAGCCCCACCCGCCCCGGAATCGCGCTGCAACCGACTCCACCGTCATCGAGCGCACAACCGCGCGCAACTCCTCCGACAACCCACCACTGCTGAACGCACCGCGTCGCCGACGCCCTTCGACACGAACAGCAACCCCCGCCCCCGGCCCCCGGCCGGGCCCCGGCCGGGGGCTTCGTGCCTCCTGGAGGAGTTCGCTGTGCCCACGTACGAGGCCCTGCCCCGCTTCACCGCCGACCTGGACCGCCTCACCCCTGAACAGTGCCGTACCTTCCGCCGCGTCGTCACCCGCGCCTTCGCCCCAACCTCCGCGCGGGCCTTCGCGCAAGCGCGTCCGGTGCGCGCCGGGCGTCTACCACCGCCCAGGACTATGGCCACACGGGCCCGCTCCCATGCGGCACAGCGGCTTTTCCGCGGTTTCCTCAAGGCCTTGAGGAAACCTTGGGGAGGCCCTTCGCGGCTCTTCATGGCCGAAAACACTCTCCTCAAGCCCTTCACACAGGCCATTGAATGCCCTGGCCAACACTGATCACTCGTCAGGGCGTCAGTGCACTCTTTCACGTTTGGGAGACACCCCATGAGACGACTCCGCACCGCGGGTCTGGCACTTCTCGGCGCGACGCTCGTCGGCTCCGTCACGGCGAGCCCGGCCCAGGCGTCGCCGGGCGAGACCCGCACGGTGTGCGCCGACTCGATGACCCCGGACGGCTGGGTCGACGTGAACTGGGGCACCAGCGCCTCGTGCCGCGTGATGGGCGGCTCGAACATCAAGATGATCAAGCAACTGGACGGCCTCCCCGTCGGCACCCAGGTCAACGCCTGCGCCTCCGCGCAACCGCCGAGGGGCTGGACCAAGGTCCAGACCTACTACAGCGGCGGCTGCGTGGTCTTCGTCAACTCCTCCTTCACGCCGAACGCTTGGCTGCTGCAGAAGACCTCCTGACCGGAGGGCAGCGAGGATGTGGCACTCAGCCAAGCGGCCGTCACCGGCGAGCGCCATCCTCGGCACCAGCGGGGACGTACACCTCCCCCTCCCCCTCCCCCTCCGCCACCACGTCCGCGACCTCGATCATCGTCCATCCCGTCAGACTCCGGCCCGGCGGCCGAGCCAGGAAAGGGCCGCTGGAGGCCGACCATGCCCCCCCGGATCCCCAGCTGGACGAACCCCCTCCGCGGGACGCGGGACACTGCTGGCGCCAGGTCGCCGAAACGCTCCCCACGCAGTGGGGCAACGGGTGCGTACGGATGCTGCGGCATTGGACGGCCCGGGCCAAGACGGAGGCAGCGCAGATCGTGAGAGCGGGGGGTACGCTGCTCGCCCTCGACCTGGCTCTTGTCGGCGTCGCGACTCGCATCGCAGGGGCCCGGCCTCACAAAGCCCCCCCCCGACCAGCGAGTAGGCAGTGTCCCCGACCAGCGAGTAGGCAGTGTCCGCTCTGATGTTCCACAACGGCGTTCCGCTGCCCACCGTCACCGCTCATGATGAGCCGGTGGTGCGGTAGGCAGTCATGGTCCGGCCGTCGACGACGAGTCCGGTGCGGCCGTTGACCATCGAAGGGGGTCAGGCCAGGCAGGGCGGCGTCCGCACCTGTGCGAACGTCGCGGACGGTGGGGCGGATCCGGCCGCCGCGCCGGCGGCTCCTACCAACGCCGCATTGGACTACGGGTAACGACGCTGCGGCGGTCAGGCCCCCGTTGCCGTACGAGGACGCGGACACGGGCGAGGGACAGGCCGCGCCGGCCGGGGGCTTCGGTCCCAGGCGGTGCGACATCCTGCCGGCCCTGGAGGAGGAGCACACCACGAGCCGCCGCGCCCGGCGCCTGGGCGTCAGCAACGCCACCTGTCTCCGCCCACACGGCGGCCCTGCGCGGCGCGGGTCTGATCGCCACGGCCCGAGCAGGCCGAGCGGTCCTCCACCGACGAACCGCCCTGGGCAGCCTGCTGGTGCACCGGCACGCCCGACCCGGCTCAGCGCCGTCTCTCCACCAGGGCGTTGCCTCGCCGGGCCCGGATGATCTCCGCCTGTCCCCGGGCACGGTTGCGGTACGCCACACTGTCCAGCACCTTCCGCACTCCGGGCGCCAGGACCACGACGACCAGAGCGAGAACGCCGATGGGATCCACGGCCGGTCTCCTTCCGGGCACACGACGACGGGAGCGGACACACAGACAACGCTACATATGTTCGAATTTGCGATGCGTGCGCCACGCCCGAACGGCAGCCCGCGTTAGGGTTCGGCCGTATGACCGACCGCGTTCTGGAACTCCTGCGCACCCGCCCCGACCTGGCGGAACTGGCCGCGCACCCCTTCAATTTCGATGTGGACCGGGCATACCACGTCGAGGCGGTGCATCTGGCGTCCGGTGGACCGCTGGAGCCGATCGCCGGCGACGACACCGGAGGCACGTACTTCCTGTGCGGAAGAACGGCAGTGCTCCACGCATCCTCCGAGGGAAACGCCGTGCTGCTCGCCGACA
The DNA here is from genome assembly GCA_000715685.1 of Streptomyces lilacinus. Taxonomy (GTDB): domain Bacteria; phylum Actinomycetota; class Actinomycetes; order Streptomycetales; family Streptomycetaceae; genus Streptomyces; species Streptomyces lilacinus. The sequence continues at coordinate 46,469 of KL569416.1, read as the reverse complement.
GCGTCGGCGAGGCGCTCGAGATCCTCGTCCGGCTGCCCTGGTGGTGCGAGAACCTCTCCTCCGAGCTGGACGAGGAAGACCTGCTCGCCGCAGTACATGCGGCGGACAACGAAGCACGCAAGGAGTTCGCCCCCGACCTCGACGCACAGCGAGCAGCGTTGATCAATGGTCTGGATCTGCCGAACCGATCGCTGGTCGAACTCCTCGCCCTCTCCGAATCGGCCGCCAGACGCACCGAGCCGGACCACCTCCTGCTCAACTCCGACGAGCTCTGCGCCTACCGGCTGGACGACTCCTTCCGGCAGCCCCTGCGCGACGTCGTCCTCGAGCCGGGACGAGAGACGCTGGAACGCATGCGCTCCGGCAACCTCGACGCACGAAAGGAGGTGGCCGAGGACCCAGCACTGCGGGCGGGAGTACTGCGCGCCGCGCAGCACGACCGCCACGACAGCGACCTGCCGCACCTGCGTGTGCTGCTGGAGCACGAGAACGCCACACGGACCGAGCGATTCGAGGAGCGATGGCTGGCCGCGGTGCTGGTGGCGTCGCACGGGGAGAAAGAGGACGTACCCCTGCTGCGGTCGGCCACTGCCGGACAGGTCACCGACAGCGCTAGAGCCGTGGAGTGGGCCCGCGCCGAGGATGCCCAGCGGTACGGGCGGGACACGACCGCGGAAAGCGAGTTCACCTGGGTCGAACTGGCCCACCGGCAAGGCCGTGTCGAACACGCCCGGGTCGCACTCATCCGCATGCTGGACAACACAGGCCCGGACACAGACCAGCTCCGACAGCTGAGCCGGACGCTGGAACGCATCGGCGACCACGCACAGGCAGCCCGCCCCCAGCTCAACCTCCTCTCACTCCAGGACACGGCACGGGAGCGGGCCTCGGAGGCCTACCTACTGGCCCGCCTCGAACGCCTCAAGAGCGACCTCGCGGCAGCGGGTCGGGCACTGGAGCAGGCACGGACGGCGATCGCCGATGACACCACGCCGGACACAAACGTTGCGCCATGGCACCGCCAGGGACACGGCCGACTGATCACGCAGCAGCACCTGGAGCTGACGCTCACCGCGGTCGAAGCAGGTGACGCGGAACTCGCGCGGACGACCATGACACACGGCAGAGTCCTGCTCAACACAATCGG
>KL569416.1:34398-45071 GCA_000715685.1 Streptomyces lilacinus | reverse complement strand
TCGGGCGGTCTCGCGCCGTGTCCGCTCCTCCGCCTCGAACTCCTCAAACTTCAGCAACATCTCGACCGCGAGCGGCGCGATGTCGGGCCGACGCAGGAGGTTGCTGGCATACGGCACGAGCTCGGGCCTCTTGGCGAGGAACCGCTCGACGGCGATCCGACGCTCCTCGGGAACCTCCGGGAACTGACCACAGACGGTTCGGTCGGCAGCCGGCTCTGGGCCCTCGGCGTTCATTTCGTGCTCCTCACCAACCTTGCCTGATCCGGCACATTGATCCTGTCATTCCCCACACTGGTGACCATCGCCACCAGAGCCATCATGCCGCCGCTGGCACCCAACCACCGCAACATTGCGCCGCTCCGCCACCGCGAAGGTCCCAAATCGGGACGCCCCGCGGGCCCAAATCAAGATGCCTGATCATCGCCAATCACCCCCGAACTGAGGCCAGTTGGGGTCACCTTGGTGGGGCCGCTGAACGTCGCCCTAGCCAGCAGTGGGTCCAGCCAGCGTGTGGGCAACGCGGAGCCTCCGTCCAATACTCGATCAGCTCCAGGTCATGTTGATCTGACGCTCGAAATTGATGTATCCAGCACGCTGGAAGGCGTTCGCCATCGGGATGTTGCCGAGGTCTGTGGACGCGCGGACTCGGGGGACGTGCTGCTCGGCGAGGACTCGGGTGCCCTCGGCGAGAATGTCGTCGATGTAGCCGTTGCCGCGGTGTGAAGGCAGGACCGCGATGTAGGCGATGATCGGGTTGTAGTCGTTGCGGGCCGGGATGACGAACCCCACTGGTTCTCCGTGGGGCAGTGTTGCGATGCGCCACCAGTCCCGTGGGCTCGTGTAACGCGCCAGCTCGTCCTCGTAGTGCCGGACGGCCGCTTCGGGCGCTGACTCACGGCCATGTGCGTCCAGCGTCCCGTCCAGAACCGAGGCCATCAAAGCCACGAGTTCCTCGCCATCGTGGACCGGCCGGAAGACGAGGCGCCTGCTGGGCTCGGGGACCGGCGATTCCGGACGCCATTCCAGACGTAGTCGTTCGACGAGGAGCCGGGCACCGGTCCGTTCGAGTACCGCCATGCGGTTTTCGACGGTCAGCCTCGTTACCGCGTTCTCACGCCAGTCCGGCGGGACGAAACGGCTGTACTCGGGGGGACGCGACCCGTTCGGGAGGGTAGCGGCCATCGCGGTTTGCAGAAGTCGCACCCCGATGTCCACGTGATCGGAGCCCGAGGCGCTGTCTTCGATGTCGACGACGTCCAGGATGAGTGGTCCGTCGCCGGCTGGTCGGCTCCACCAGGCTGCCCTGGCCAGCAGGCGGTCACCGCGCAGGGCGACCCACATCCACTCCGGACGTCGGCGGCCGGTGGCAAGGTCGTCCGCCAATTCCTCATTGAGGACGTAAGGCAGTTGGGAGAAGAGGTCGAGTTCTTCGCATCCGGTGATCGGACGCATGGTCAGGTCGTTCGTTTTCACGGTCAAGGCACGCTCCGGTGAAGGCGCCCGTCCGCTCCGGGATCAGACGTGGTCCGCACCCCGGGAGGACACAAGCGCGGTGATCATGGGGATCATGGGCTTATCCCTCCTCTCGCTGTCATGGCCCCTCAACCCTGGTGGTGGGAGTCCCGCAGCAAGGTCTATCCAACCGCAGCCCTCGTCCGCAAACCCTTTTCGATCAACCTGCTTCCGACAGTGCCGATCAGCGAGTCCCGGGCTGTCAGCTGCAGGCTCCGTGAGCCGCTTGCCCCACCGGCGGAGGAGGTGCCGTGGTCGGCTCGCGACGTCCTGTGAGATCCGCGCAGGCGGACGTGAGGTGGTTCGGTGAACATGATTGCGCAAGCGCCGGCTCAGGTCGCGATGGCAGCGTCGATCCTCGACTGAGCCAGGCGGCGGGCAAGGCTGATCAGGTCAGGCAGCCGCAGCACCCTGCCGTCCGATCCGGGCAGCGGGACGTGCAGGATGTCCGTCCAGCGCGTGGGAATCGCTTCACACCCATAGACAGCGCCGGCGAGCCCGCCAGTGACCGCGGCGACGGTATCGGTGTCACCGCCGAGATCGACAGCAGCACGTATCGCGTCCTCGTAGGAGGCCGTGGTGCGCAGGGCCCATACGGCGGAGCCGAGGCAAGGCCAGACTGCGCCGTTGAACTCTGTGGCGTCGTCAGGATGCCAGTGTGGGGCGAGGACTGTGGCGTACCGCTCCCGGTGGTCCGGATGGACTTGGTCGAGGACGTCCGGGAGCATGTCGAGCGGGTTCTTACCTTCGAGTGCCAAGCGCAGTAGTTCATGAAGGATCGCCGTGCCCTCCCAGGCGGCAGGGTCTCCATGGGTGAGCGCAGACAGGCGGCGGGCCGCGTTCATGGTCTCCCACCGGCCTTCCTGCGCGAAATATACGGCGGCGGTAGCAGCCCGCATGAGTGCGCCGTTGCCTGCGGCGCGATGATTCGTCTCGAAGTGGGCGGTCGCCGCGCGGTCCCATGGCATGTTGTTGGTCAGTACATCCTCCGTCTGCAGACCGATATCCTTAGGCTCGGATGCGGCCCATCGCTGGAACCGGTGGAAGATGTCCGGCAGGTCCAGCTCGCCGCGCTCCAGCAGCGACTCCGCGACGTGTACAGCCATCTGTGTGTCGTCGGTGGCTTCACCGGCGTCCCAGCCACCGCCACCGCACATCTCCCCTCCTTGGCCGGGATCCGAAAAGCGGGCGGAGAAAGCTCCGATGGGACCGAACTCGAACGGAGCCCCGAGCGCGTCGCCGACGGCGGAGCCGATGACTGCGCCGAGGGCGCGCTCATTGCGGTTGTGCTGCGTCATGATGGTCATCATGGGCGAACGTATCGAGGAATGGGGCACGCTGCTCTGGTCCGAGAACGTGACGGGATCTCCGACGCCTGGTCGGCTGATGGCGGTTCGGCTGTGTGACCGGTGATCTGCGAGAACACGCTATGCCCACGCCGACCCCTGGCTGTCGTGAGCGGCAAGCCCGGTCGCAGAGAACTTCAAAGGACCCCTCACGAAAAGAGCTGGCGCTACTTTGTGGCCGGGACCCGAGATGGAAATCCTGGGCCTACTGGCACAGTTCGAGCGAAATGTGCGCCGACAAGGCCCGGAGGAAGTCGGGCGCGTCGAAGATCGCGCCGGCGGAAGCGACACCGACCGTCCTGGTCTGTCCTGTGAGGATACGGTGGACTGCCTCCACCGCGAGCGGCGCGCTGACGGCGTAGATGTCCTGGCCGCTTGCCACAGCGCGCCGTTCCGCGCCGCCGGAGCGTACGACGACGTCGACGAGGAACGTCTGCGCGGACCGTCCGTGCTCGTCGACCGCAACGGGCGCCGGTGTGTCCGGGGCCAGCACCTCTCTGGCCGCCTCGACCGTCATGTAGGTGCGCACCTCAGGGATGGACAGGTGGCTGGGAATGGTGATGACGTCGGCCATGGTGAACTCTGCTATGACGGCCCGGGGGCCCGTCGGTTCGGGAAAGGGCCATCGCACGGTCGGCGGGTCGTCATGGCGGTACTCCAACCGTCCGTCGGCGTAGCGGACGTGTCTGCCGTTGGGCCGGCGCTGCCGGGACACCTTGCTCGTGGCGCGTGTCCCGGCGGTCGGATGCCAGCTGCTCAGCGCGTAGGCGATGTGTGCCTCGTCGGCCGCCGTCCAGTCGCCCATGGCCGCGGTGGCCAGCAGGTCGCCGAGGCCGCCGTAGAAGGCCATCGCGGGGACGACCACTGCTTCCGCGGCGCGGGCACGGTCCGCGAAATACGCGAACGTATCGACGTTGGCCTCGATCTCGGCCGCCACGTCCACGTACGGAATCCCCGCGCGCAGTGCCGCCTCGATCACGGGGGCGGCGGTCGCGGCGAAGGGCCCGGCGCAGTTGATCACCGCCGCCGTGCCGGCCAGTGCGCGGTCCAGCGAGGCCGGGTCGCCGACCGACGCCGGGCGGGCGTCGAGTCCGGGGCCGGAGGCTGCCAGCGTCTGCAGCTTGCCGATGTCGCGGCCGGAGAGTACGGGGACGTACCCGCGCTCTCGCAAGTGGGCCACCACGAAGCGTCCGGTGTGTCCGTACGCGCCGAACACCGCTACCGCAAGTCCCGATCCCATGGGTTCTCCCCGTCTCGAACGATCCGTTACGGACATCCTGACGAGGGCGGTTCTCCCACACGAGTGTCCGGAACGCCATGCCCCGTACAATTCCGGACGTGCACACCGTCGCCCTGGCCGTCACCGAGGGCATGCTCCATTTCGAACTGTCCGTGGCGTACGAGGTCTTCGGCGCCGGCCTTCCCGGTGTGTCCGGCCCCGGGTACGGCGTCGTGGTCTGCGGGCCGGGCGCCGTGCGGGTCGGCCGGTTCCGGTTGGAGCCCGACTGCGGGCTCGACCAGCTCCCGCACGCCGACACGGTGATCGTCCCCGGTTGGGCCGATGTCGATGAGGGCCCGCCCGACGACCTGGTGGACGCGGTGCGCGCGGCCCACGAGGCAGGCGCGCGGGTGGTCTCCCTGTGCACGGGCGCGTTCGTACTGGCCGCCGCCGGCCTGCTGGACGGCCGACGCGCGACCACGCACTGGGCGCACACCCGCGCCTTGGCCGCCCGCTATCCCCGGGTGGAGGTCGATCCGGATGTGCTCTACGTGGACAACGGCAGCGTGCTCACCTCCGCCGGCAAGGCCGCCGCAATGGATCTGTGCCTGCATCTGGTCCGCCTCGACCACGGCTCGGCGATCGCCAACAAGGTCGCCCGCCGCCTGATCGTGCCTCCGCACCGGGCCGGCGGCCAGGCCCAGTTCGTCACCGCCCCGGTGCCCGCCCAGGACGACCACCCGCTCGCCGAGCTGTTCCCGTGGGCGATCGAACGGCTCGACCATTCGCTGACCGTGGAGGACCTGGCCCGCCAGGCGAACATGAGCTCGCGCAATCTGGGCCGCCACTTCAGGTCGGTAACCGGCACCACCCCGCTGCAATGGCTGTTGACTCAGCGGATCCGGCGCGCCCAGGAGCTGCTGGAGACCACCGGCGACAGCGTCGAGGCCATCGCATCGGCCACCGGCATGGGCACCGCCACGACACTGCGCCGGCACTTCAACCGCACCATAGGCGTACCCCCGGACACCTACCGTCGGACCTTCCGCAGCTCGCGATCCACTGCTCGATGACGAGCCGCCACCGCGGCGGCGAGGCCCCCCCACCCGCCCCTGCTCGGGCCGCCCACCGGGCGTGCAGCCCAGGAAGTGACGCCTGCGGGGATCCGGGGCAAGGAAACGGCAGTTACCCCCCTCCGAACCAATGGAGCAGGATCGTTGCTGCCGTCCCGCGTGAAATCCACCCTGCGCTCCCCGCGGTCCGCCGACAGACGGCATCCCCGCGGGCCCGGACAGCCGGCACCCGGGGCAGCACCTGCACGTCGACCACGTCCACGTGGCCGTGGTCGACCGCCCCTACGGGCCGACAGGCCCTCGCGAGCATCCTTTCCGTTGGGTCAGCGTGCGGGAGCTGGAGGACTTGGACGTACCCGCGGACACTCGATTCCTGGGCAGCGCCCTGTTCGAGACCGTGCCGGCCACTGTGGCGACGCAGCGGCCGCGCCCCGTGCGGGACGAGGCGCTGCGGCGGGAGCTGTTGCACCGGCGCGGCATCGACCAGGCGTTCCGCAGCAAGCTGCCGCGCGTGGTGACCGACGAGGTGGCGGCGCGGTGGGCGGGGATCGACGAGGGCAACACGGAGTGGCTGCGGCAGGTCATCGACCGGGTCGGCTGGCCGGGCTTCGCGCTGTGCGGCGAGGACGGCGCCGACGCGGCCTGGCTGCTGGCCCAGCACGCCGATCAGAAGCCGCAGCTGCAGCAGACGTGGATCAACCTGCTGGCCGAAGCGGTGACGGCCGGCGACGCCGAACCCCGTCATCTGGCGTTTCTGGAGGACCGCATCGCCAACCGCGTCGACGGCCAGCAGTGGTTCGGCACCCAGCACCGGCAAGCGCTCGACGGGAGCTTCGAGCCGTTCCCGATCCGCGACCCCGACCGGGTTGATCAAAGGAGGGCTGAGCACGACCTCGAACTGCTCTCCGAAGCCACGAAGAGGATCAACAGCACCAGGTGATGCCGCCCCCTGGGAGGACCACAGGGGGGCGCACAGTCATTCGATGCAAAGCCCGTGACGGCTCAACGTCGAGCCGAGCAGCGCCTATGGGAATGGGGTAGGGGGTTCTTCTGTGGTCATTAGGTGGATCCCGGCAGTCGACCGCGTGCCACCTGGCGGGATCGGTGCCGAGAACGTGACGGGCTTCTCCCAAAGCGTCGGCGCCGATCGCGGGCGCAGTGCTTCAACCTCACCCGGGACTCCGGACGAAGGAAACGATGTCTTGCATGTTCGGGGCGTAGCCGTCCGAGGTGTCCACGACCAACGTGGGCAGGTTCAGAGAGATCGGCACGAATGCGTCCGGTGACCAGGTGCCGGAGTCGATGGCGGCCAGCAGCTCGTGGTCGGCGTGGGCGGCACGGTGCTCGTCATGGTGAGCGCGCTGGACGATCCGGTCACGAGCCGTGCCGGCTGGGACGGTGCAGCGGATGATCCGCAGCTGCGCGAGGCCGAGGAGCGGTTCCAGGTGGGGCCGCCACAGCCGGTCCTGGTAGGCGGCCTCGATCACCGTCGTCACCCCGGCGCGCAACAGGGTCGTCGTCACCTCGAAGAACGCGCGAAGGGCTGTGCGGTTGAGCGGGTCGTCGGTCTTGCTCTGGTAGCCGGCGGTGGACAGGACCATGCCCTGCTTGACCTCGTCGCGAAGGATGGCCGGGCAGCCCAGCACGCGGGCCAGCTCGCGGGCCAACGTGGTCTTTCCGGCCCCCGGCGGGCCGCTGACGACCGTCAGTGTCGGGGCCACCGTCAGGCCCCCACACTGCTCGACGGCTTCTCAGCCAATGGGTTCACCCTCCTTGAGGTAGGTGCAGCCGCCCTTGCGCAGCATGTCGACGGCGGTGGTCAGGACGCGCGCCTGGTACGGCGTCAGTAACGGTATCCACTCCTGGAGGGGGAGCACGCTCCACTGGTCATGCTCGTCCGACAACCTCACGGGCACGTCGCCCCCAATCAGCGGCCCTTGGAAGAGCGCCCGCACCTCGGCGATGCCCTCCGGGTTCGTGGTCCAGTCCAGCGTCAGCAGCCGTGGCGTCGCCGGCATGGCCAGGCCGGTCTCCTCGAAGGTCTCTCGCACGGCGGTCTGCCACAGGTCCTCACCCGTGTCGTGCGTACCGCCCGGCAGCTGCCACTCGTCCTTCCACGAAGCGCGCAGCATCAAGATCCTGTAGTCGGCGTCGTGCACCAGGGACGAGGCGGCCGCCAGGATCCGGGGACGAGAGGCGAGCCATGCGGCACGCGACATCTGCGGGTGCGCACTCATCAGGTCACGAATCCCTTCAGGGGCGGACACGGGACAGTTCGAGGTAGGCGGGCACGCCGGTCGCCCGGGCCCGCAGGACGGCCGCGAGGCGCTGGTACTCCTTCGTGCCCATGGTCTCTGCCCACTTGCTCATCGATCGCACGGCGTACAGGTCGTGCTCGTCGGGGTCGAGACGGATCTTGCTGATCTCCTCGGCGCCGGTGCCGGCCACCTGGTCGCTGGGCCACTCCGGATTCGCGTCCTACAACTCGGCGGTTACTGCTCGAAGTGCCGCTCCTGGAGCTCTGGCGGCCGGTATCCCTCTACGAGGAGCAGTCGCGGCCTCTCCGGCAGCGCCATCTGCGCGGTCAGGAGTCGTTTGAAGAGGCCGGTCCCCGCGCGCCCGCCGCCGGGCGAGCGCGCGGTACTGCGTGCCGTCCTGGCGCTCGCTGTCTGCCCATGCAGAGGACCGACAGAGTAGCGGCTTCTCGCTCGGTACAGGGGTGACCTGCCGTCGTGCGGGGCTTCGGGGAGCCGGCTGCGCACTGGGCGTTCTCGCTGGTCAGAGTCTGTTGCGCGTTGCTGGCACAGGGGGCAACGCGCAACCGGTTCACCGGTGGCGGGTGGGTGGCGATGGTGCTGGCACCGGCGAGCTCACGCCGGGCTCAACCCACTCGCCGAAAGGTGACCACCATGATCAGCAGGAGTCGTCTGCGCGCTTCGGTCTCCGGCGCGCTGCTCGCGCTGGCCCTGTCCCCCGCCCTGGCACAGGCTGCCGCACCAGCCACCAGTGACGCGGTGGCCCAGGTCCGAACCGTCGCAGTCCGGACAGCCGACGAGGCCGTGCGCTGGTTCGAGCAGCATCGCGGCAGCTCCGCCTACGAGAACCTGTGCGAGCGCGCCGTGCGGCTGGCGTGGGACCGGTCGACGCACCACACGGACGCGCTGGACCACTGGAACAGCAGCGACGGCACCCGGCACAGCGGAGACACCCAGCCGCCCAGGGGCGCCTTCGTCTTCTGGAACACCACCGGCGGCCACGGCCACGTGGGCATCGCCGACGGCGAGGGCGGCTACTGGGCGACCAACGTCCGCGGCGCCATCGGCCACTTCACCTCGCTGTCCTTCTTCAGCAACTACCTGGGCTGGAAGGCCGGCGACAACAACTGAGCACACCGGCAAGCAGCCACCACAGAACGCCTCACCCGTCTCGCCCACCTCACAGGAGACCTTCATGTCCATCGTGACCATCCAGCGACTCGTCGCCGGGCTCGCCACAGCTGTCTGCCTCACAGCCGCTCCCGTCGCAGCCCACACCGCCTCCGCCTCCGCCTCCACACCGGCCCAGCCTGTCCCGACCGGGATCGCCACGGCTGCTGCGCCCTGCCCCGACGACACCTTCTGCGTCCGAGACGCGGGCGGCCACTACGCGTACTACCGCAACGGCTCCAACAACGTCCGGGCCCAAGGACTGACCGGCCCTGCGGTGTGGGCCTGGAACAGGACCCAGGCCACCTGGTGCATCTACAGCCAGCCCAACCGCGCAGGGGATGACGCCAAGGTCGACTCCCGCAGCCAGGGACGCACCACCTTCGCCTTCTACGCGCTCAGGCCCGCATCACTCGGCTTCTGTGTGTAGCCCATAGGGCACCGCCGCTCAGCCGCGTTGCCATCCGGTCGGCCCTCTGCTCACCGCGAGCAGGGGGCCGTCACCTGCGTTGACGCTTCCTCGTTGAACCTCACAGCCGCCAGAGGACGTGGGCAGCATGACGTGGGGGGAGCGACGGCCGTGGCGCAAACCAGCAACCCGCCCGCCCCGGGCGCGCCGGACGACGGCACGCCCGGGCACGCGGAGGTGACCTTCGGTTCGCAGCTGCGCCGTCTCCGGCAGGAAAACGGCCTGTCACAGGCGGCCCTGGCGCAGAAGCTGTACACGGACAAGAGCTACATCAGCCGTCTGGAGAACGGGCTCCGGTGTCCGGACGAGGAATTCGCCCGCCGCTGCGACGAGAGACTCCAGGCCGGCGGCGCACTGCTCGCACTCGTCGCACGTATGCCCGAGCCTTGCCCCTACCGCGGCCTGGCACCGTTCCGTACGGACGACGCACGCTGGTTCTTCGGACGCGAACGCGCCGTGACGGACCTGGTGTGCCTGTTGGGAGACACCAGTGTCGACGAACACCCCGTGATGGTGCTCGGGCCCTCCGGGGTCGGCAAGTCGTCCCTGCTCAGCGCCGGTCTGGCGACAGCCGTGGCAGGGGGCGCTCTGCCGGGGCGGGTGCCAGGCGAACCATCGGTCCTCTGCCTCACCCCGACCGCCCATCCGATGGGACAATTGCGTGCCGGCGCCCAGCAGAGACCGCTCGACAGCCACGCTCTGCTGATCGTGGACCAGTTCGAGGAGCTGTTCACCCTCGCCCCCGAGAACGAACGTGAGGCCTTCGCCGACGAGCTCTGCCGCCTCGCTGGAGGTGGGCTCCCCGTGGTCATCGGAATGCGTGCCGATTTCTACGGTCATTGCCTGACCCACGCCGGACTGCGCGAGGCACTGCGCGTGCGGTCCATGCCCTTGGGACCGATGACGGCCAAGGAACTGCGCCAGGCGATCAGCGAACCCGCCGCGGCTGCCGGCCTGTCGCTGGAAACCGGTCTGGTCGAGATCCTCATGAGGGATCTGCGCTCTGGCGACAGCGAGGCCGGAGCACTGCCGCTGCTCTCCCACGCCCTGCGCGCCACCTGGCAGAACCGCGCCGACGGGGTGCTCACCGTCGCCGGATACGAACGCACCGGTGGGGTACACGGTGCCATCGCAACGTCGGCCGAGCGTGCATATGCCCGGCTCGGCCCGCGGGAACGCCAAGCCGCCCGTGGGGTGCTGCTGGGCCTGGTCCGCATCGGTGAGGGCACCGACGACACCCGCCGGCGCGCGAACCGCCACGAACTGACCGCTGACGCTTGCGGCGCCGCGGTGGTGGAGGAGTTCACCCGCTCCCGGCTGCTGACCGCCGACAGGGAGCACGTCGAGATCAGCCACGAGGCGCTCCTGCGCGCCTGGCCACGGCTGCGGGAGTGGATCGACGCCGACCGTGTCGGGCTCCTGGTACGCCAGCGGCTCATCGACGACGCCAACACGTGGGCGGCCGCCGGCCGCGACGACAGCCATCTTTACCGCGGGACCCGGCTCGCTGCCGCCGACGAGTGGCACACCGCTCACCCCGGCCAGACCGGAGCGCTGGAAAGCACCTTTCTGTCGGCAAGCCATCGCCACCAGCGGCGCGGCGCCCGCCACATGCGCCGACTCATGGCC
>KL569416.1:28894-34167 GCA_000715685.1 Streptomyces lilacinus | reverse complement strand
CTCATGGCCGTCATGGCGGCGCTCGCGCTGACCGCCGTGATCGCCGCACTATTCGCCGTGGACGGCAAAAACGAAGCCGACCGGCAGACCGCCCGGGCAGTCTCCGCCCGCCTGAGCACCGAGGCCAACGCCGTACGCTCATCCGATCCCGCACTCGCGGCGCTTCTCGCCCTCACCGCGCGCCAAGCGGCCGACACCACCGAGGCACGCAGCGCGCTGATCGGCTCCTCCGCACCTCCGTACGCCACGCGGTACGTGACCGGCGGCCTGACCGAGGTGACGGCCTGGGACAGCAGCCCGGACGGAAGACTTCTCGCCGAAGGCACCACGCAGGACACCCTCCGGGTGTGGAACGCCGAGGGCCCGCGGCAGCAGCCCCCGCTGATCCTGCACGCCCCCTTGGGCACGGTCACCACAGCACCTGCTTGCCGCCGCCGCGGCCAAGGGACCGGTACGGCTGTGGGACCTGCGCAGCACCCGCCGACCGACCCGTCTGCCCGACCTGAACGATGAAGCGTCGGGCGCTGTGACGGCCATGGAGTTCAGCGCGGACGGCAGCCGCCTGGTCACTGGCGACGCCAAAGGACGCCTGGCGCTGTGGGACACAAAGGCCCCCCGTCGTCCGCGGCTGCTGCGCACGTGGCAGGCGGGTAACGACCACATCGTCGACCTGGCCGTCAGCCACAGCGGCGACACCGTGGCCGCCGTCGAGGGAGACGCCGACGCCACCGTATGGAAGGTCACCGACCCCGAACATGTGCAGCAGCACACTGTCACCGGGCTGACGGGCCGGAACGACTTCAAATCGGTGGCGCTCAGTCCCGACGGCCACGTACTGGCCCTCGTCAACGCCGCCGTCTCCGGCCACCCCGTCCTGCTCACGCACATCGCTCAGGACGGCACGCCGGACACACCTCGACAGCTGTACTCGTCCGCGAGCACGGTGACCGACCTGGCCTTCAGCCCGGACGGTGCCGCTCTGGCCGTCGGCGACATCGACGCCCACGTCACCGTCTGGAACGTCCAGGACCTGTGGACGCGAGACGACTGGACGTCGGCGTGGCACATGACGCTGGAGCAGCCCGACCATGTGGTCGGGCTCGGCTTCGGCCCCGGCGGCACGGCACTCGCCGTCGGTACGCGCACCAGCGGCAGCCGCCTGTGGCACCCGTTGCCCCCTCTCACAGGCCGCACCAAGCCCATCCACGCCCTGAAAACCACACCGGACCGCACCCTGGCGATCAGCGCAAGCCAAGACGGCACCGCCCACCTGTGGCGCCTCCCATCTGCCGGAGCACCCCACCCGGTGGGCCCGGCCCTCAGATGCGACGGTCTTCCCCTGAGGGGCGCCGCGTTCAGCCCGGACAAGCGCACCGTCGCACTCACCACGCTCGCCCCGGACAACTCCGACCTCAGCCGGTCCTCGACTTGGGCCGTGGTGTGCCTGTGGGACATCTCCCACCCGGACGACCCCAAGGAACTGGGTCAAGGACACGCACACGCCGAGAACCACATCAACGCCGCCGCGTTCAGCCCAGACGGGCGCACCCTGCTCACCGGCGGCAACGGCAACAACGCCCTCGTCATCTGGGACGTCTCCGACCCCCACAACCCCAACCCCCACACCACCGCCCCCGTTCCGGGCGTGGCTTCGCTGGCCTTCCTCGGCCGGACCACCACCGTGGCCGTCGGCACCACCGCTGCGGGCGTACAGCTATGGAACATCGAAGCCCCTCACGCACCCCACCGCTTGCGTCGTCCCCTCCCGAAAGCCCCCAACGCGGCCAGCCTGACCGCGACCGCTGACGGACGCCTCCTCGCAGCCGGCTCCCACGACCAGCGCGTCTACCTCTGGGACCTGACGAATCCCTCTGACCCGCTGCCCTTGCCGGCTCTGGACGGCCACAAGGGAACGGTGCGGCAGGTCGACCTCGACCCTCTCGGCAAGCACCTGCTCACCACCAACGGCAACCGTCCCGGCCCCACCCGACTGTGGGACCTCAGCGACCGACGCAACCCCCGTCCAGTGGCCGTCGTCGAAGGGACGACCGGCATCGGCGTCCTCAACCGGGACGCCAACGGATTCCTCGTCACCACGAGTGACCACTCGCTCCGCGACTGGACCACCGATACGTCCACGACCGTGGCCATGCTGTGCCGACAGGCCGGCAGCCCCCTGACCGAAGAGGAACAGCGTCTGTACGGCACGAAGAACATCGGCACGACCTGCCACTGAGAACCCCGGAAAGGGCGGTTTCTCAGCTCTGCACCACCGTTGCCCGGGCGCTCGCGAGCCAGCTGACCAGGCTGGGCATGCCCCATAGCAGCCGGGATCAGCAAGCGGCCTCACCGCGGGTGCGGTGGTACCGCACCTCGGTCACGGGGATACCGGCCATGTCATCGGCAGATGTGGCACCGTCAGGGCGAAAGCCGGCCTGCTCGTAGAAGCGGCGGGCACGCATGTTGCCCTCAAGCACCCACAAGCGCAGCCCCGCATAGTGCGCCCGGGCAAGAGTCTCCCTCATGAGGGCTCGGCCCACGCCGGTACCAATGAGGTCGGGGCGGGCGTAGAGGGCGTAGAGCTCGCCTTCGCCTGGCGGAAGATCCTGGTCCCTGGCAGGTCCGAAGCAGGCCCATCCAACGATGACTCCATGGGAGTCCTCGGCCACGAGATTGATCACGTGAGAGGAACCGGCGACGAAATGTTCGCGACGGCGGGCAGCGTCCTCTGCCGCGCTGAGGCTGTTCAGATAGGACTCTGGCATCAGTCCTGCGTATGCCTGCTGCCAGCCGTGCACGCGCAGGGCCGAGACGGCATCTATGTCGGCCTCGGCCATGTCCCGAACAGATACCGGGGTATCCAGATAAGAGGCGGTCATCCGGTGAGTGTGACACTGCCAAGAGATAGATGTCCGGCGCCGACTGTGCGGCGGTGAGCCGATCGACTCCTGGCGTCGAAAGTCCGCCCTGGCAGACGTCACCGGACAAGCTCAGGAACCGTTGCCCTACTCCCCCGCCACGTGCCAGGGAGCGAACGCGTTCGTCAGCCCGGCGAGGGCGGTGCGCAGCTTCGGGTGGTGTCGTAGGAGGACTGTGAGCATGGTGTTGTCGTCGATCCAGGCCATGCCGGCCTTCGAGTACACCTCGGGGGTGTAGTACTCGGTGAAGAAGCGGTCGCTGTTGAGCCGGCGCGAGGCCATCAGGATGAAGATGCGGAACGCCGTGTCGCTGAAGGCGAATCCGACCGGGAGCTTCTCCGCGTACATGCCGACTGTCAGGTCGACCTTCTCGATGTCGCCGTCGTAGAGTCGCTCGATCTCCTTGGCCCACACCTGGTTGTCCGTCATTTCGTCGAAGGTCTCGGCGGGCTTCAGCCGCAGCAGTCGTCGGAATTCGTTGTAGCGAGGAACGCCCAGTTCCCGGCTGCGCAGGATGTCGGTGGCGGCGAGGTCCTGCAGGTGGCCGTCCGGGCGCTCGTACTCCTGGAGGAACTTGGGGAAGTTGTGGAGGGTGACCAGGCCCGGAGGGAGCGTGCCGAAGCTGTAGAGCAGGTCTTTCGCGTCCGTGGTCTGCAGGACCTGCAGGGCCCCGGGGCCGGCGATATCGCGGAAGGTGCACTGGCGCAGTGTGGCGTTGTCGGTCGCGGAGCGCAGGTGCCACTCGTCGCGGATGAGCGGGTGCATGCGGTAGACGGCGACGAATTCCTCGGTGAGGGCGTACGGGATGCCGTAGTGGTCGGTCTCGCCGCCGGGGATGCCGCTGATGACCTCGCTGTCGCTGATCCGGCCGAAGAGGTTGTGGACGCGTTCTCCGGCGATTCCCCACCAGTTGGCGCGCAGGGCCTTGACGGTGGTGGGGTGGCTGATCACCGCCGGCGTCCACTCCGTGGTGTGGATCTTGGCGAGGAGGGCCGCGTTGACGAGCCGGGCGCGCTGGAAGAGTTCCTCGTCACTCCAGTTCGGGTACGCGGCGTGCAGGTGGTCGCAGATCGCGTTGTGTTCCCGGGTGAACAGGTCGTGCATCATGGCCAGGCCCAGCCAGAAGCCGGGGACGGAGGCGGGGTTCGGAACGGTGCCCGAAGCCGGCGGGACGCGTTCGTCGTCCCACAGGTGGAGCTTGCCCAGCGTTCCGGTGCGCATCCAGCGCTGTTCCTCCTCGTTCGCCCCGTAGATCTGGGAGGCGTCCCACCAGTGGGAGAGGACGTTGACGCGGGTGTCGGGCGTGCCCGCCGGGGCCTGCGGGTCCCGGGTCGGGTCGTCCGGTGTGCGCATGATCCGCATGGGCTGCTCGGGCCAGGTGTCGTCGTCCATGAGCGGCACCTCCCAGGGCCGCTCCGTGGGGCTCGGGCCGTGACTGAACCAGTCGCGGATCATGAACTGCAGCCAGGCCGCGACCAGGGAGTTGACCGATTCGGCCGCGATGAGCTCGCGTCGGGTGAGCACGGCGCGGCTGACGTCGCGCGGATTGGGCCGGGAGAGCACGTCCTCGGCCGTGGCGGGGGCGATCGCATCGAGCGGGATGTTGCGGCCGAAGCGGGTGCCGGCCATGCCCATGCGGGGCTCGTCGAGGTCGTTGTGGCTGCCGTCGGCGGACCGGTTGACCTTGTGGTCCCCGGACGGCGGCCCGGGGTCGGGCAGGTTGACCGAGGGCAGTCGGTTGGTGTCGTGGAGGTTCTTCTGACGGAGCCTGACCCGTAGGCCGAGGAGGACGAGCAGGCCGGGGGTGACGGCGAGTTTGTCCCAGCCGACGCGCCGGTCGATGGAGGCGGCGATGCCGGTGACGATCCTCCAGGGGAGGGTGGAGCGGTATCCGGAGCCGGCCCGGCGGGGGGTGCGTCGTCGCGTGCTCATGGTGGTACTCCTTGGGCGTCGGCAAGTATCACGTCGCTCGCCTTCTCGCTGATCATGTAGACCGGAGTGACGATGAAGAATCCGGGGATGCGGGGGAAGACCGAGGCGTCCACGATCCTCAGGCCGCCCACGCCGCGTACCCGGAAGCGGCTGTCCACCACGGCCTCCGGGTCGTCGGCCCGGCCCATCCTGCAGGT
This sequence comes from Streptomyces lilacinus, assembly GCA_000715685.1. Lineage (GTDB taxonomy): Bacteria > Actinomycetota > Actinomycetes > Streptomycetales > Streptomycetaceae > Streptomyces > Streptomyces lilacinus. The sequence goes on along the minus strand of KL569416.1, from coordinate 29,120 downwards.
GCACGACGCGTGGTGGCCCCACGCCTCGTCCTGGACGAAGCGGCGGATCTGTTCGTGGTCGCGGACCTCCTCGCCGGGCCACAGCTCCTGGAGGATCACGGACCCGGCCTTGCGGTTCATCCGGCGTACGAAGCCCACGGCCTCCGCCATCGCCTCGAGGTCCAGGCCGTCCTCGTCCGTGCCTTCGGTGAAGTAGTGGAAGTTCACCAGCGGAGTGTCGAGCGGG
>KL569416.1:26047-28590 GCA_000715685.1 Streptomyces lilacinus | reverse complement strand
CCGCCGGTGTTGTGAGTGCGGCTCTTGAGGACGGCCCAGGTGAAGCGGTCGCGGTGACGCGTCAGGTCGCGCGAGTAGCCGGGGAGGTAGCCGCGGAAGTCGAAGGGGCCGCCGAAGACGAACAGGTCGGGTGCGTCCAGCTCCGGGCGGGACTTACGGGTGATGCCGACGACGGCACCGTTGGTCGTGTACAGGCCATCGCCGCGCTGCCAGGCGCGGTAGCAGCGGTCCGGCTCGGCTCCGGGCCGCGGCGCGTGGAAGTCGCAGTCCTTGAGGACGGGGAACTCCCGGTCCATCTGGCTGACCACACCGACCTCGTAGCGGTCCTGCAGGTTGGCGCCCACCCCCTCCAGAGCAACGCGTACGGGGATGCCGTGCCGCACCAGCTCCTCGCGCGGACCGATGCCGGAGAGCATCAGCAGCTGGGGGGTGTTGAAGGCGCCGGCGGCCAGGACGACCTCGCGGGAGGCCAGCAGCCTGCGCCGGGTGGGCTGCCCGGTGGCGTGCGGGCTGAGCGGGTCGGCGCGATAGGCGTGCGGCAGGTCCAGGCAGTCGACGCCGACGGCCCTTCCGTCGTCGTCCAGCACGATGCGCTCGGCCAGGGTGTGGGTACGGACGACGAGGTGGTGGGGGTGGTCGCGCTGTACGGCCAGGACGCGCTCGCGCGCGGCGCTGCGCCGCCCGCCGGCGGTGGAGAGGGGGATGCGCCAGAGCCCTTGCAGGGCGCGCGTCTGCACCGCCCAGTCGTTGGGGTCGGTGAGGGAGTCCAGCGCTTCCTCCGGATCCAGCGGGCGGTGGAGGAAGTCCGCGAGCGTCTCTTCCGCGGCCGAGAGGATGACCTTGAGCAGCTGCTTGTCCTGGATGATCAGCTCGGGGTTCGCGAGAGCGGTCGGCAGCCAGCCGTCGAATCCGTGCCGCGAGTGGTTGCGGTACTTGTCGGCGATGAAGGGCAGGCGCGTCAGGAGCGCGGTCAGCAGGGGGTTCGCGGGCGGGTTCCTGGGCCTGTCCCGGTACCCGCAGCGCTCCAGCCGCTCGAAGTAGCCGCGCATCACGGTGCTGTTCCACGAGGCGTCGCCGGTCTCCCTCGCTATCGCGTCCCAGTCCTGGTTGTACGGATAGACGGTGATCAGCGCGTGGTGCGCGGTGCAGCCGCCGACCGTCCCGGCGCGCGGGTAGAGGATGCCCTGGTCCGGCACGAGCTTGCTGTCGCGCCGGTGCTGCTGTTCGTCGGCGTAGTGCCGTACGAAGTAGTCCCAGCGCTGGACGGGGTCCTCGGAGGCGTCGGCGTGGAAGGCGGGCACGGCGTAGTTGTCGTTCGCGTCGGCGCCGCCCGCGTCGAGCAGCAGGACGCGCATGCCCCTGTCTATGTGTATAAGAGACAGCGCCGACGACGATGTAGTCGAAGCCGGTCTCGACGTCCGGAGCGTGGGGCTCCGCGGTCACGTCCGCTTCCTCTTCCCGCGCTCGTCGGTGACGGAGGCCGTCGCACGTGCGGCCAGGACCGTGTTGGTGGCCGAGATGAGGGTGGTCAGCGCTGCCGTGCGGGGTGCGACCTGGCCACGGATACCGAGCGCGGCCGCCGTGGCGGTGTCGCTGCCGTGGATCAGAATGCCCTCGCGCAGGTCCTCCCGGAGCCGCTCGCCGCGGTTGGTCAGCAGGTCGAGGCCGAGGAGGATCGTACGGATCCCGAAGAGCCGGAAGGCGTAGACGGCCGCCGGGCTGAGCTCACGGCCGGGGTCGAGGCGCTGGATGAGCACGGAGGGCGTCAGCAGGCCGGTGACCCCGTTGAAGAGCCGGACTCCGGCGAGTGCGTACACCGTGGCGGGGCGCCGGCCGGCGTTGTTCTTGGCCATGGTGTCTCCCTGAAGCCGCAGGGTCACTCATTTCCACGCTAGGGGCGCGGCTGGTCGGGCGCACCTTGGGGGATCGGCCGCGGGGCTCAGTGCACCGAGAAACCGCCGTCGACGAAGATCGCCTGGCCGGTGACGTACGCGGAGGCGCGGCTCGCCAGGAACACCGCGGCGCCGGCGAAGTCCTCGGCGAGCCCGTTGCGCCCGACCAGCGTCCGCGCCGCAAGTGCCGCCACCTTCTCGGGGTCGGACGACAGGCGCTCGTTGAGCGGCGTCATCACGAAGCCCGGGACCAGCGTGTTGCAGGTGACGCCGTGGGGCGACCAGGCCTCGGCCTGTGAGCGGGCCAGGGACTCCAGCGCGCCCTTGGAGACGCCGTACGCGCCGCTCTGGACGAACGCCCGGTGGGCCTGCTGGGACGTGATGTGGATGATCCGCCCGAAGCCGCGTTCGGCCATGCCGGGACCGAACCGCTGCCCCAGGAGGTAGGGCGCCTCCAGGTTCACCGCCATCGTGGCGTCCCAGACGTCCTCGCCCAGCTCGCCCATCGGCGGCCGCAGGTTGATCCCGGCGCAGTTGACGAGGATGTCGGGCTCCCCGAACACCTCGGCCGCGCTGTCGGCGGCGGCGCGCGCGCCGTCGCGGGTGCCGAGGTCGGCGCTCACCCAGCCGGCGCGGCAGCCACGGTCCGTC
>KL569416.1:24327-25848 GCA_000715685.1 Streptomyces lilacinus | reverse complement strand
GATGTGTATAAGAGACAGCTCCGTGACCGTGGCGGCCAGCTCCGCCTCCCGGCGCGCCACCACCACGACGCTCGCCCCCGCCGCCGCGAGAGCCCCGGTGACGGCCCGGCCGATGCCGGAGCTACCGCCGGTGACCACGGCGACTCGGCCGTCGAGGGAGAACAGTTCGGAGAGATAGGCCTGTGACGTCATGACCGCACCCTAAACACCTGCCGTGCGACCGCCGTGCCCGGGGCCCCGAGCCACGCAGCCGAGCGCTGCGGACGTCGACGGGGCTTCATCCGCAGATCAGTTGCTGGATCGCCTTGAGGGCCTGGCCTGCTCCGTCCTCGGTCGCCATGTGTTGCGCGGCTGACGCGGCGGCTCGTGCGTACGACTGCTGATTCACGACGTGATCGAGTGCGTCGGCGAGCCCCTCGGCGGTGAGGGACCGGAAGGGGATCGGGTCGGCGGCGGCGCCGAGGGCGGCGAGTCGTCCCGCCCAGAACGGCTGGTCCCCCGTCACCGGCACCGTGACCGCGGGAACTCCGGCGCGCAGCGCGGCGGCCGAGGTGCCGGCCCCGGCGTGGTGGACCACGGCGGCCAGCCGCGGGAACAACAGGGCGTGCGGTACGTCCCCGATGGTCAGGACGTCGTCGCCGTCGGCCGCGAGCCCGGCGCTGCCGGACTGGAGGATGCCGCGCAGCCCGGCGCGGCGCAGGGCGCGCACGGCGATCTCGCTCAGCCGTTCCCCCTCTCCGGAGGCCATGCTCCCGAAGCCGATCAGGACGGGCCGGGGCCCGGCGCGCAGGAAGTCCTCCAGCTCCGTGGGCAGCTTCTCGTCCGCGTCGTGGTGGGGCCACCAGTTCCCCACGACCTCCAGGCCGGAACGCCAGTCGGAGGGGCGGGGCACCAGCGCCGTGCTGAAGCCGTGCAGGACGGGCCAGTTCACCTGTTCCTGCCGTCGGCGCATCGCGGAGGGAGGGAGCGGGGGCAGCTGGAGGCGGTGGCGCAGCTGCGTGACCGCCTGCTCGTAGACGCGGTCGGCCATGCGCAGGGCGAAGCGTCCGGTTGCGCGGTTGGCGAGGCGGCCCAGTGAGCGGGCGCTGGTGACGACGGGCGGGAAGTCACCGGTCGGCGCGGTGGGCTGGAGGTACACGCCGAGGCTCGGTATGCCCGTGGCCTCGGTGAGGTGCCAGCCGAGCGGGGCCGTGGTGGTCGACAGCAGAAGCACATCCGTGCGGTCGCCCACCGCGTCGGCGAAGCCCTGGCCGAGTTCGGTGACGAACGTGGCGGCGGCGCGCATCAGCGCACGTCTGTCCGTGACGCCGCCAGGCGCCCGTGTGTCGGCGGGGAGGCTGCGGAATTCCAGCCCGGCGGCGCGTACGAGGGGGGCGAAGGCGTCCGTGGTGGCGAGGGCGACGTCGTACCCGACCCGGCGCAGTTCGGCGCCCAGGCCCGTGTAGGGCGCGATGTCACCGCGCGATCCGGCCGCGGCGATCAGGATCCTCATCGGTTCTCCTCGGAGTCGGTACGGCCGCC
>KL569416.1:22556-24030 GCA_000715685.1 Streptomyces lilacinus | reverse complement strand
GGAGTCGGTACGGCCGCCGTCGTGGCGGGCCGCGTTGGCGTGGACCGCCCTGCACACGTAGGCGGCCAGCCCCGGGCGCTGCTGCGACGGCGGTACGACCAGGGCGAAGGCGCGGGGCTCGGCGACGAAGTCGTCGGCGATGCGCCGGTGCATGTCGACGGGACAGGAGGTGAACCAGCGCGAGATGTGCAGCCGGTGCTCCTCGGCGAGGTCCATGGCCCGCTCGCCGTCACTCGGCTCCCCCTCGTCGAAGGCCGCGAGCAGCTCCGCGCGCCAGGCGGCGGCCTCGCCCATGAGACGTCGCCAGTCCTCCTTGGTGTGGGCGGCCGCGCGCGCCATCGCCTCGCGCCGGCCGTCCGAGTGCGCCCACTTCAGCTCGGCCTGTGTGGCGTAGCTCAGGTCGAAGGCGATCTCGCCGAAGACCTCGAAGCGTTCCTCGGGGGTCAGGGACACCCCGGTCTGCTGGACCTCGATGGCTCGTTCCGCCACCTCGGCCAGCTGCTGCAGCCTGGCGATCTCCTCGCTCAGCCGCCGCTGTCGGGCCCGCAGGTGCTCCAGGGCGTTCGCCTGAGGGTCGTCGAGGATCGCGGCGATCTCGTCGAGGGAGAAGCCGAGCTCGCGGTAGAAGAGGATCTGCTGGAGGCGGGCGAGGTCGGCGTCGCCGTAGAGCCGGTAACCGGCGGGGCTGCGATCGCTGGGCGAGAGGAGGCCCGCCTTGTCGTAGTGATGCAGTGTACGCACCGTCACCCCGGCGAAAGCCGAGACCTGTCCCACGGAGTAGCTCATCCACCTGCCCTTTCGTCGGCACACAGCCTCAAGCCTGACGTAGGGGGAGAGTCAAACCCGCTCTCGCCGGTCGGCACCGGATGGGGCTTCCGCGGACGGGGGCGGGGGCGCCGGCTGCGCTGGGAGGCGTCCCCGACGGAGGCCGCCTCGGCCGAGGTGTCCTGGCTGCGCTCGGCGCGTGTGCGGCGGGAGGAGTACGTCGGGCCGTGGTTCCCCGAACCACGGCTGGCCGACCCGTACCGGGTCCCGGGCGCGGTCGGCGGAGTCGGCCGACTCGGTTTCGGTGGCGGCCCGGTTCGAGGCGCCGAAAGGCGCACGAGGAACTCGCCGAACGGTTCTTCGATGCCTTCCGGGAAGGGGAACTCGACGGGCTTCGGGAGCTCCTCGCCGCGGACGTCCACATGGTCGGCGACGGCGGCGGCAAGGCCCCGCAATGGGTCAAGGCGCCCTCAGCGCCGAGAACGTGGCCCGTGTGCTCGCCGCGAACGCCCTGCCGTTCCTACGAATCGGCGGCCCGCGCGGGTCACGCCAGCTCCTCGCGGAATCCCTGACGCCACGACGGGATCCGCGGCTCCCAGCCCAGCTCCCGTCTGGCCTTGGCGTTGGAGAAGCCCCGCCCCTCGGTCATCATGATCACCGCCTGGTCGCCGGCCAGCAGCCGGGCCAGCCGCTGTCTCTTATACACATC
>KL569416.1:17982-22281 GCA_000715685.1 Streptomyces lilacinus | reverse complement strand
CTCAGAGATGTGTATAAGAGACAGTCCCTCGCCTTCTGCTCCACGGCCAGGACGGTGGCGCTCGCCGCGTCGTCCAGGTGCACTCACGAGCTGTAGCCGGTGCCCTTGCCGACGAGCGGGTACTGCCGCTTGCGCACCAGCTCTACCTGGTCGTCGGTGGCGCCCGGCCCGTAGAACGCGCCGTAGCGCAGGACCGCGCCGCCGGCCCGGAGGACCACGTCCTCGACGTGGCACATCGCCTCCATCCCCGGCTGCGCCGCCGTCCCCGCGAGGAGGTCCAGCGGATCTTCCTCGGTCTTGACCCAACCGCCCTCACGGATGCCGTTCCAGCTGGCGTAGCCCTGCGCGTCGACGTGGGACACGCCGGTCGCCTCGGCCGCGGCCAGCAAGTGGTCCGTCCCCTCGGTGCGCAGCCGGTTGGTGGTGGCGAACCACCGATCCGGATGCTTGATGTCGGGCTTGCCGGCGTGCGCCATGGAAATCGCGGTCATCTGGTGCACGATCGCGTCCGCGTGTCACAGGTTGTCGGGCTGTCTCGTCTCGGGTCTCGAAGACAGGTTCTGGAAAGAACACCCCTCCCACTGCAAGGAGCTGAGCTGGTCATGAGCGAGCGGACCGCACACCAGAAGGTCGCGCTGGTAACCGGGGCGAACAAGGGGATCGGCCGTGGGGCTGCCGAGCAGCTCGCGGCGCTGGGCATGACGGTCCTGATCGGCTCGAGGGATCCGCGGCGTGGTGAGGAGGCCGCTGCGGCGTTGCGGGCGGCGGGCGGCGACGTGCACGCGGTCACGCTGGACGTCACCGACGAGGCCTCCGTCCAGGAGGCCGCCAAGCAGGTCGAGGAGCGCTTCGGCCACCTCGACGTGCTGATCAACAACGCCGGCATCACCGGCTCCGGGCAGGTCTCGCCCGAAGACGCCTACGATCAGGTCCCCAGCTCCGTCGAACTGGACATGGTCCGAGCGGTCTTCGAGACCAACGTCTTCGGGGTCGTCGCGGTGACCAATGCCATGCTGCTGCTGCTGCGGCGGTCGCCGGCGCCGCGCATCGTCAACGTCAGCAGTCATGCCGCGTCGCTGACCATCACCGCCGACCCGGACGGCCCCATGGCGGCACTGCTGCCGTCGGCCGCGTACTCCCCGTCCAAGACCGCGCTGAACGCGCTGACCGTGCAGTACGCCAATGAGCTGCGGAAGGACCGCATCCTCGTCAACGCCGTCGCCCCCGGCTTCGTCGACACGGACAGCAACAATCACACCGGGTTCCTCACGGTCGCGCAGGGCGCCGCGGTCCTGGTGCGTCTGGCCACTCTCGACGCGGACGGGCCGACCGCCGGGTTCTTCGGCGATGAGGGCCCGGTGCCCTGGTGACGGTGATCACGGCCGTGACGTGCGCCCGCTGCCCGGCGCGCGTGGAGACGCCGGGAACGAGCGGACCGGACCTGCGCGGCCGCCCGCGGTGCGGCAGCCACGTCACACGGCGCCGACCCGGGTGGGGCCATTGCCGCGTTGCTGACGTCGTAGGCTCATGATCATGCACACGTCCTTGTCCGAACACGCCCGATGCCTCTATGGCGACGAGTTTCGAGACGTGCTCGCCTGCGGCCGCGAGCACAAGGAGCACCACTTCGTCGAAGAACTGACCTTCGCCGACGCGGACTCGATCCTCTCCATGCTGCGAGAACTGGGCCCGCACGTGGTCGAGAGCCGGCTCCCGGTATGGGTCCGCAACCTCACCTACCGACTCCTCCTCCTTCAACGACCCGACGACCCGGCACTGATGCGGGAGGCGGCGGACAGCCTCTACCTCCACGGCCCCGCCTGGGACGACATCGCCGCCGACCTGCGCCGCCAGGCCGATGCCCTGGAGACGGCCCACGCCTGACCCCGGCCGGCTCCGGCAGGCCGTTCGTTTGGTCGCCGTAGATCCACACCATGACCGGCAATCCGGCCGAGCCCGGGTCGGAGGTCCACACGTTCACGGTCAGGCAGTCCAGCCCGTCGCCGGGGCGCCACATCGCCGGAGCCGCGGGCGCCGGGGCCAGTTGTGGTGGAGCGGCACCGAACGCGGCGGCGTCCCTGACCCCGGCCCAGTCGGGCGCGGGCACCGGCGACCGGAACCTCAGCGGACCTTCCGGCGCGGCGGCGAAGGGAACGCCGAGAAAGCGTGCGATCCCGTCCCGGGAAACCCCTCTGGCCGCGCCCGCAGCGGTCACCACAACCGGCTCGATTCCACGAAGCCGCCCCTCGGCACGCGCGGCACCGTCGGCCGTCCCACGGCCGCCCCGGCGACAGCATGCTCAGCCCGTCATGTGATCCAGGTGCACAGAGGCGCTCTTCTCGGCTCGCCATTCCGAGGCGAGGATCGCCCAGATCTGCTTGTCGTGGCGGGCGCCCTCGTAGGGCCAGGACTCGCGCCGCACGCCCTCGAGCGTCATGCCGAGCCGCTCGGCCACCGCCGAGCTTCGCTCGTTGTCGGCCCGGCAGTGCCACTCGGCGCGGTGCAGCCCCCGGGAGGTGAACGCCCAGTCCAGCAAGGCGCGGCACGCCTGGGTGACCAGGCCGTGGCCCTCGGCGGCGGGCTCCAGCCAGCAACCGATCTCGCAGGTGCCCGAGGCGACGCTGAAGTCCGTGAACATCACGCCGCCGACCAGCGCGCCGTCGAGCCGGATGCCGTAGAGGCGCTGTCTCTTATACACACAGGGTGGCGCGGGCTCCGTCGACGTCGTCGGTGACGAACGCCGGCCCGACCCACGGCCGGATGTGCTCGCGAGCCCGGTCCAGGTGGGCGGCGAACTCCTCGGCGTGCCATATCTCCAGCGGCTCGAGGCCGGCGTTGTCCCGCAGCGGGAGAGAGAACATGATGACCCCATTCACATAACAAGCGTTACGGTTATGTACCGTAGCAGCATGCCACGCACCAAGGGAGACCACGAAGCCCGTCGTCGCGACGTATCCGAGGCGGTCTGGCGGGTGTTGGCCGCGCACGGCTTCGGCGGACTGACCCTGCGCGCCGTCGCCGCCGAACTCGGCGCCACCACCGGCCTGCTCACCCACTACTTCCCCGCCAAACGCGACCTGGTCGCCCACGCCCTCGAGCTGCTCGAGCAGCGCAGCGCCTCCCGCCCACGACCCGCTGCCGGGGTGGGTCTGTCCGGCGTCAGGGCCGCCATGCTCGGCGTCCTGCCCCTGACCGCCGAGGCCATCGACACCAACCGGATCTGGGTGTCCTCCTGGGATGTCGCGCTCGCCGATCCCGCCCTGAGCGGCGACCACGCCCGCAGATACGCGCAGAGCCGCGACAAGCTGCGCGACCTGATCGCCGCGGCCCAACAGCTGGGCGAACTCCCCCCCGGAGACCCCGCGCGCATCGCGGCCGGCGCCCAGTCCTTCGTGCTCGGGCTGGTGGTGCAGGCCCTGTTCGACCCCACGGCATTCCCATCCCACCGCCAGGTCGAGCTCCTGGACGACTACCTGACAGCACTCGCCTCCCCGGGGCAGGTCAAGGAGCCAGGGCGGTGAGCACCGCCTGGGCCATGGCGCGCTCGCCCGCCGCGTTGGGGTGGAGCGGGAGGGCCGGCTCGAGCGGCAGCAGTCCCTCGATCCAGGGGCTGGACGAGCAGCTGTCGTGGCCCGTGGTGGCGCCCATGGTGTCGACGTACGTGACGCCGTTCGCCGCGGCGACACCGGCGAGCTTGTCGTTGAGCTCGCCGAGGACCGAGCGCAGATAGGTGAGGTCGCCGGTCGTGATGGTCATCTTGCCCAGGCACCGCTTGGCGTCGTCCGGCAGCACCGCCGGATAGCCGACGAGCAGCACCCGAGCCGCGGGCGCCGTGGCCCGCAGGCGCCGCAGGGCGCCGGAGAGCTGTGTGGCGGCCGCGTCCAGCCGCCCGCTGAGCGTGTCCTTGTAGTGGGCGCGGCACGGCGCCCCGAAGGGATTGGTGATGGCCAGGGCCGAGCAGGTGGCGACGACGTCGACGAAGCCGAGGTCCGACGTGCCGAGGTTGTTGCCGCCGACGGTGAGCGTGACGAGCGAGGTGTCCGGGGTGACGGCGTCGAGCTGGGGGCCGTTGACGACGATCCCGGCGTCGGTCTGGGCCGTGGTGAGCGCGCTCACCTTGGCCGCGGCGCAGGTCCGGTCGGCGTACGCGGTCGGGGCGAGGGTCGCGGCGACGACGTGGCCGTAGTTGCGGTCCGAGCGCAGGCACAGTCCGCCCGAGGTCGCGGGGACGCCCGCTCCGGCGGCGTACGAGTCGCCGAGCGCCACGTACCTGCCGGCCACGCTCCTGTCTCTTATACA
>KL569416.1:16380-17773 GCA_000715685.1 Streptomyces lilacinus | reverse complement strand
TGTGTATAAGAGACAGGGCCACGGCGGCCGACCACCGGCGGCGGCCCACGGACGGTGTGCGGTGCGAGGTGTTGGCGGTGGCTGCGGTGGTGGGGGCGGTTCTGGGCACGGCGTCTCTCCTGGGGAAGGTGACGGACAAGGCGTCGAAACCGGCCGGTAACGTTCCCGATATCGTCGTGGCCTCCCGCCCCTCGGGCCATGTGCGGGCGCACAACACCACGGCGGTCACGGTTGTCCGTACGCACAACCGAAGCACCCGGGTTCCCGTGGGTAACCTGCCGGACATGATCCGGACCATTACCCCGCCTGCCGAAATCGCCCCCGTCGCCGCCGTGTTGCTGGGGCGGGTGGGGGAGCTCGGCGTACGGATGGCACGACGTATACGGGCCGAGGTCGGCTATTACGGGAGCGACGACCACGTTCCCTTCGAGGAGCTGTGCACGTCGTGCAGGCGCAACGCGGAGCTCGTCTTCGGGCAGTTGGCGGACGGCGGTGCGCCGGACATGGCTCCGGCCCGTGAGACGGGTCGCGCGCGGGCGCTTCAAGGGGATCCTCTGGGGGAGTTGCTGCACGCCTACCGCGTCGGCTCCGAACTGCTGTGGTCCGAGCTGGCCGCCGAGGCCCGCGCGACGGCGGGTGTCACCACCGACACGTTCGTGGCCCTGGCCGCGTGGTGGATGAACGAAGGTCTCGCCGTGGCGGCCGGCGAGGCCTACCGCGAGGCGGCGTCCGCGTTGCTGGTGCAGCGCGAACGCGAGCGCTCCGTCCTGGTGGAGGCGCTGTTCACGGGGCTGTTGACGGACAGCACCACGCTCTGGGAGGCGGCCGGGGTGCTCGGGCTGCCGTCCGAGGGGCCGTACGTCGTGGTGGCCGCCCGGGTGCCGGCCCCGGGGCGGGAGGCGCTGCCCGGTGTCGAGGCACGGCTGCTGGCGGAGCGGGCACGCTCGGCGTGGCGGCTGCTGCCCGACCTCCAGGTCGGAGTGGTCGCCGCGCACGGGCCCGGCGGCGAGGAGGCGGTCATGTCCGCGCTGGGCCGCTTCCCCGGGGCGCGGGTGGGGGTGAGCCCGCCGTACGGCACGCTGCGCGAAACACCCAGGGCGCTGCGGCTCGCCCGCCTCGCGCTCGAGGGGCTGCGCGGGGAGGCGGCGGGGGTCTCCCGCTTCGACGACGCTCCGGTCTCCCTGCTGGTGGCGGCGGCCCCGGAGGAGGCCGCCCGGATCGCGCGGGCGGTCTTCGCGCGCGTACTGGACCTTCCGGCCGACCAGCGGCGCCGGCTGTTGGAGACCCTGGAGGGCTGGTACTCGGCGGGCGGCTCCGCGACCGGCGCCGCCGCCCTGCTGTACTGCCACCGCAACACCGTGCGCTACCGGCTCTGTCTCTTATACACATCTCT
>KL569416.1:11026-16167 GCA_000715685.1 Streptomyces lilacinus | reverse complement strand
ATGTGTATAAGAGACAGCGCCGATCTCGCGGTGGCACTGCGGGCGCTGCGGCTGCTGCCTCCTCCCCAGGGCCCTGACCGACCGCTGGGGCCTGTCTGACGGGTCGGTGACGAACCGAGACGAGAACTCGTTCCCAGGCATGTGGGACGGGGAGATCTCAGTGACGCGGAGTGGGGCAGGCTGAAGCCGTACTTGCCAGGAAACGTTGGGCGGGGCGGGCTTGGAAGTGTCACCGCAGGGTGATCAACGGGATTCTGTTCCGGTGGCGGACCGGTATCCCGTGGCGCGATCTGCCATCCCGGTTTGGTAAGTGGCAGACGATATACGACAGGCATCTCCGCTGGTCGGCGTTCTGATCACACCCGGACAATGGGGCGACGCGCCTCAGATGATTCCGGTCCTGGAGCGCATCCGCGTCCCGCGGCCGATGGGCGGGCACCCGCGCACCTGCCCGGACCGCCTCAGCGGCGATCGTGCCTATTGCTCTCGGCGCAACCGCCGCTACCTGCAGCGCCGTCAGATCAAGCACACCATCCCTGAGCCGAGGAATCAGCAGGCCAATCGCTTGCGCCGTGGAAGCCGAGGCGGCCGGCCCGCCAGCTTCGAGAAGGCCCGCTACGTTCGCAGGAACGAAGTGGAGCGGCTGATCGGAAAGTTGAAGATCAACCGGGCGGTTGCCACGAGGTTCGACAAGCGGGCCTCTGTCTTCTACGGCACTGTGACCGTTGCGACCATACGCCTGTGGCTTCGTGCATGACCCGTCAGACGGAACCTAACCAGCCCCTGGTCTGCCTCCCCGGCTGCCCGGGGAGGCAGACCCGCCTCCTACGGGACGATGATGACCTCGTACCACTCACTGTCGAGGATGCGGTCGGACTGCACCGCCCGCCCCAGCTCGCCGCCCGCGGCGGTGTTGTCCTTCTTGTCGACATGAGCCCGGATGCAGGGCGCGTTGTACGGGCTTACGCCTGTGGCCCGGTCGACGGTGACGCCCGAGACGTCCCATACGCCGCCGACGGGGCGCGGGGTGATGTCCACACACTGGTCGCCGGGGTTCCCGCCCTGCCAGGACCGGGCGAAGGGGTACTCGTCACAGGAGTCGTTGAGGATACCGGTGGCGCCATGAGGGAATTTGTACGGCCCACGGTCACAGGTCAGGGCACGCCTGCGCTCGGCTTCCGGGTCAAGCGGGTCGATATACCGCGACAGCAGGTGGCCGGGGGTACCGTACTGGCCCGTGAGATTCTTCTGCGCCCACTCGTAGGCGACGGCCGCCCCCCGGTATTTCGCCCTGGAGAACGTCACGTTGGGCGTGTGCCCGGCGAAGACGATACAGCCGGGGACGGGGCTCTTGTCGCCGATCGTCGCGTCACAGCGCACCTGGGGGCCGTCGTAGATCGCGGTGTCGTACCCGGGGACGCCGACCCCGCCGACGGCGGCGGCCCTCACGGTGTAGGTGAGGTTGATGTAGGAGATGTCCGTCTTGGCGGCGACGCTGGACAGGTAGGTGATGGTGCCCGTCTGGTTGTCGCCGCCCTTTTCCACGGTCGCGTATCCGCCGCCCCAGGCCGGTCCCTCCGTGCTGCACATGCCGCTGCACGTGGAATCCAGGGACACCTCCACGCCGGTCACCTCGCCGGTCATATCGCCGGGGACAGCGATGATGAACTCGGTCCACTTACCCGCGTAGGAGTCGAGCAGGCCCACAGCGAGAACGCTGATGTGGCCCTCGCCGATCGGCTTGTTCTCCTTGTTGAGGAGAACATCTTTGATGAACATCCGCGTGCAGTACGCGTGCCGATCGGAGACGACGCGTTCACTGCCCTTTTTGAGGCAGAGTTTCACCGCATTCGCCCCGTCGGCGGGGGCGAAGGCAAGGTCCGGGGCAGCCAGGGCGCGGGCGGGGACACGGCGGTCGGTAGAGTCCGGCCCGGAGCAGGACCAGGCCGCACCACGCTTTTGCAGATACGATCCGGCGGGGACGGCCGTGCACTTTCCGTACCCCTGGGGAGCGGTCGGGGCGGCTGTGGCCGGGGAGGCGCCCACGGCGAGCAGGGCTGCGGTGAGGGCGAGCGAGGCTATCGCCGCCATGCCGCGTCTGACGTGTTTCAAAAGGTGGTCCCTTCCGTCGGTGGCCCCTTGGCGGGCACCAAAGGCATGGAACCGGGCAACTCCCATTCATGCCAACCGAGAACGCGACAGTTCTTGATCCTATTTGGCCAGTTGCGGTCTAGACCTGCCGCTCCTGGCGGCGCTAGTTTCACTCACACTCACCTCACAGACCACGCACAGCAGGGGGAAAGCAATGATGCGCCGCACAAGAACCCGCCTGGGCAGAGGGCTCGGAGCGCTCATAGCCACCGCGACGGCCGCCGTGGGCCTGGCCGCCACCCCGGCCGCCGCCACCCCGGCCGCGCCCGCCGCCGGGCAGGCGGTCCAGCCCGGCCAGACCTGCACCGCAGCCGATCTCGGCAAGCGCCACCCGATCATCAAGACGACCGAAGTCGCCCCCACCATCACGCACTTCAAGGGTTGGTACGTCACCGAGGGCTCGACCGGCACCCAGAGCGTCAACACGAACACCACGGAGACCATCTCGGTCTCCGTCGGTCTCAACGGCACTGTTCAGGGCAGCTTCGCCGTCGAGGCCCTCGGCTCCGTCGGCGCGAGCCTGGGCCTGAACGTCCAGGTCAACTACACCCACACATCCAGCACCTCCCAGTCGATCTCGTGGAACTTCCGCCAGCCCGGCTACTACGGCCTGTACGAGGGAACGAAGAAGGTCACCGGCACGTACGGCAGCCTCAACTGCAACCGCTCGGATGCGGGCGGCCTGAAGTGGACCGAGGGCCCCGACACCGGCAGCTACACCACCTACACCACCCTCGAAGAAGGCGCGGTGCGCTGCCAAGACAAGGTCCCCGCCAACAGCATCATGGCCAAGGCCCAGGGCCTGTTGGACTGCGGCTCCCCCGCCGCCACCGCGAAGCACCCGGCAGGTCCCGTCCCCTCGGCCAAGGCCGACCAGGCCAAGCACGACGCCGACAACGCCGCAGCGGCCGCCAAGGCCGCCCAGAGCATGAAGGCCACCCAGGCCGCCAAGCCCGCCACGCGGGCCGCCCTGGACTGCCAGCCCGCCGTCTACAAGATCGACGTCCCCGGCAAGGTCCTGAACTGGAGCGCACCGCTCCTGGCCAACGACGGCATCCGCCTGCGCGAATCCACATTCTTCAGCGCCCACCTGGACAACTGGCGCCTGTGCAACGTGACCGAGCGCAACGGAGTCATCGAGGCGTCCCTGTGGAACTGGGGCAACGGCGGATGCGCGACCATCCCGGCGAACATCGCCAACCAGGAACAGGCCTACCTGACAACGGCCGGCTGCGGTGAAGACGACCTCCAGCGGTTCTACATCTACCGCGACGTACCCGGCAGCACGAAGATCGGTCTTCAGAACAAGTACACCGGCTCCATGATGGGCCACGACCGGTACGCGGACGGGGAGCTCATCCGCCAGTACTCCAGCGGCAGGCAGGACGGAACGGGTACGTACACCCTGACCGCAGTCTGACGGCCCCCACCCCGTGAGCGGCCCCGCACGTGAGCCCCGGCCTCCCGGTTCCGTGCGGGGCCCTCCGCGTCTCTACCTCGAGCCCAGCCTCGGGGACCGGTGCCCGTGGCCGAACGTCCCCTGTTGCATGCGGCGAACCCCTGCCAAGGTGGTTCGCGCTTCAACCCGACGACAGAAGCGAGGTCAACGCATGTGTATACGCGGCCTGTTGACGGTATCCAACGAGTTCTCGTCTCGGTTCGTCACCGACCCATCAAACAGGCCCTAGCAGGGCACGCTGATCTGGTAGGACTGCCGGCCGGAGTCGATGTCGTTGCTGCTGTCTGTCCAGTACGGGCCGTTCTGGTGGAACCCCGGGAGTCGTGGCGGGATGGGTGGATGCCGGTTTGGTGCGTCGTGAAAGCCGCATGAGCCGCCTCCTGGATCGCATACCGCCCCCTTGGTTGCCGGGTACGCCCAGGACAGCAGCTACATCCACAACATGGTGTCTCTAGTCGGAGAACCTGTCCCCCGATTCCCGCGAGGGCGCTAGCCTCGATACGACGGCGTGGACGGAGGGGCGCGTAATGTCCGGCGGTCAGGAGCGAGACTGCGACGCGTGCGGCGGTACCGGCTTGACCGACAAGACACAGCACACCGTGGACCTGGACGAGAACGGCCACCAGGTGCACGTCCAACGCAGCTTCGTCTCCTCCTGCACGCACTGCTCGGGGGCAGGAAAGGTGTCGGGATGACCGCTCAGGAAGCCGCTGAAGGGCAGCATGGCCAGATGCGCCCGGTCTTTGCCTGCGTCATCTGCGGCTGCACCTACCTTCCGCCCAAGACGATGGAATACCCGGAACCCGGCGCGAAGGCATCCCCACTGCACTGCGCCGACGAGTGCTGTCGCCGCGCATGCGCCGCTCTGCCCCCACCCGTCATGGTGGCCATGGCCGCCATGGCGTGGGACAGGGCCCGACCGTGGATGGACCGCGAGGTCTCCCCGCTGCCGGAGCGCGCTCGGCGCCGCGCCGGTCACCCGTCCCGCCCCGGTCGAGCGCGCTCCAAACTCCGCTGACCCTGCCCGCCGTGGTCACCGTCCGACGGGCACGGCCGTCTCGGCTTCGCGCTGGACGGTGGCCAGCACGGGATAGTCGGTGTACCCCATCTCTCCGCCCACGTACATCATGTGCTTGTCGCGCACCTCGTTGAGCGGTGCGCCGAGGCGCATTCGCTCGACCAGGTCGGGGTTGGCCAGGAACGCGCGGCCCAAAGAGATCAGGTCGGCTCCCGCGTCCAGCAGGCGCTCGCCCGCGCGCTTGCCGCCGTCGGCGGGGAGGGGGCCTCCCCAGCCCAGCACCGGGTTGGCGATGAGCGTGCCCGGCCAGGACGCCCGGATGTTCCGGAAGAGGGGCTGGTCCGGGTCGGCGAACACGAAGTGGAGGTAGGCCAGGCCGGCATCCGCCAGTGCCTCGATGAGCGCGGGGTAGATGCTCTCGGTGTCGCCCTCCTCGATGCCGTTGACGGTGACCCCCGGGGAGATGCGCAGGCCCACCCGGTCGGGGCCGATGGCAGCGGCGACCGCCTGGAC
>KL569416.1:8133-10737 GCA_000715685.1 Streptomyces lilacinus | reverse complement strand
GATGTGTATAAGAGACAGTCGGTGCGGTGGTTGGTGTTCCGCGCCATGAACTGGTGCAGGAGGTGGCCGTTGGCTGCGTGAACCTCCACTCCGGCGAAACCGGCGTCGATGGCGTTGCGGGCGGCGGTGGCGAAATCGGCAATGGTGGAGCGGATGTCGTCGAGGGTCATCTCGCGCGGCACGACGGCGTCCTGGCGTCCGTCGGGGGTGTGGATCGTCTCCGGGAGCGGGATCGGCGAAGGCGCGACCGGCATCAGACCGCTGTTGGCGGGGTGGCCGACCCGACCGCCGTGCTGCAGCTGCAGGAACATCCGGCCGCCCTCGGCCCGCACCGCGTCGGTGACGCGCCGCCATCCGGCCACATGCGCCTCGTTGTGGATCGCGGGGATGTTGGGGTAGGTCTGCCCCACGGCGTTCGGCGTGGCGGCCTCGGCGATGATCAGCCCTGCGGAGGCGCGTTGCGCGTAGTACGTGGCCATGATCGGCTGCGGGACGCCGTCGGCGCCGGCGCGGTTGCGCGTCAGCGGCGCCATCACCAGGCGGTTGGGCAGGCGCAGAGCGCCGAGGCGGGCGGGTTCGAACAGGCGGCTGGGAGACACTGAGGCGTTCGTCATGCCGATACGGTAGAAGTTGACACCAGTGTCAGGTTCAAGTCCCTCATGGCAATGCGAGGCGGGAGCGGGAGCGGGAGCGGGAGCGGGAATGGGAATGCGGATCGGTGAGCTGGCTCAGCGCAGTGGGGTGAGCGAGCGTTCGTTGCGCTATTACGAGACGCAGGGACTGCTGAGGGCCGAGCGCACTCCGGGCGGCCACCGGCATTACGGCGAGTGGGCCGTCGACCGGGTCATCCGCGTCCAGGCACTCTACGCCGCGGGGCTCAACAGCAAGAAGATCGCGCAGTTGCTTCCCTGCATGCGGGATGCGGACGGCGGTCCGTCCGAGGCCGCCACGCCGCAGCTGGTCGCCGACCTCACCGCGGAACGGGACCGCATCGATCGCATGGTCACCGACCTGCTCCGCTCCCGCGAGGTCCTGGACGAAGCCATCGCCACGGCCTCGGCTGGCATGGAGACCTCCGCCGTCTCCCGTTGACGATCGCGAGCAGCATCGGCACCAGGACCCCCGATGTTTCCCTCACCGGCCTCCGTGCGTAAGGTCTTCGGACTCCGTTCACCGCTCTTCCCAGGAGTCCTGCTATGGAACACAGCTCCCGTATGTCCCTTACTCGTCGAGGGCTGCTGCGCACCGGTGCCGGTGTCGGACTCGCCGCGCTCGGTCTCGGATACGGCGCCCAGGGCGCGTCCGCGGCGGTGAGTGCGACCCCGCGGTTCGACCTGGCGCAGCCGTCCTACGACCTGTTCCGCGACAAGCCGCTGCACAGCGTGCGCGTCCAGCAGAGCTTCGCCTTCGATTCGGTGAACAAGCGCCTGTTCGTCGCCGCCAAGCGCAGTGGCAGCACCGAGGAGGCCGGTGACCTGTGCATCAGCCAGCTCGACTTCGACGGCAACTACGTCTCGTACATGCACCTGAACGGCTTCGGTCACGGGGTCGCCTTCGGTGTCCGTCCGAGCGGCGGCACGAGCTACCTGTGGATCGAGTCCGAGGCCAACTCCAACGGCTACGGCACCAAGCTCTCCTGCGTCAAGTACAGCGCCGGCACCACCCTTGACGCCTCCTCCACCAGCATCGGCAAATTCCAGCCGATCGCCGGCGCCACCGAGTACACCTGCTCCATCGACCCGGTCCACAACCGCATGATCGTCCGCTATCACAAGGACGGCGCCAAGCACATCGCGGTCTACAACGTCTCCGACACCGACCGCGGCGACTTCAGCAACCCGCTCGTCGACTTCACCCCGCCCTCGATCTCCGGCACGCCGCAGGGGTACACGCTGTACGGCTCGTACATGTACTTCCTCACGGGCAACGCCTACTCGGCCTCCAACCCGGACCCCGGCAACACCTATCTCACCAGCATCAACGTCAACACCGGGACCATCGCCCAGGGCCCCACGCTCACCAAGGCGGGCTCCACCCTGACCTACCGGGAGCCCGAGGGACTCGCCGTCTACCGCACCGACGCCGGCGAGCCCCGCCTCTTCCTCGGCTTCGCCACCAGCGAGGAGGGCGACCGGCGCTCCAGCATCTTCTACAAGAACGCCTTGGTCTGACGCTCTGACCCACCAAACGCGGGGGGCCGTTCACACCGGACCGTGCCGGCGTGAACGGCTCCCGTTTCATGAGCGCTCAGGTCTCTGAATCGCCCTTACAGCGAACCTTCCCCGAGTGCGGTCAGGAGAAGATGTCGAACACCTCGGGGTCGGTGTAGGCGGTGCCGTCCGTGGTGGTGACCGCTCTGGCCTTCGCGACCTTCGCGGTGGTGGGGGCCGCCGCCTGCCACGTGCCCAGGCGGACCTGGAGCTGCTCCTGGGGAGCGAGGTGGCCGGAGACGCTGATCGGGAGGCGGCCGTAGCCGTCGGCCTCGCACGCGGCCTCGCCGCTGGGCTGCCAGGCCTGGGTCTTGCCACCGTGCTCGAGCCACACCTTCGTCTGGCTGGCGCCGTCCTCGCACGTCGCCTGAAGGGTACCGGTGATGGTGTAGTT
>KL569416.1:7647-7852 GCA_000715685.1 Streptomyces lilacinus | reverse complement strand
GTACCGGTGATGGTGTAGTTACCGTTCCCGTCCCAGTGCACCAGGCCGCCGAAGCTCGTGTAGCCGGTACCGACGTTGGTGGCCTGCTGGGCGAAACCGACCCGGTACTGGCCCTCCGCATGAGCGGCGGTGGCGGGGAGCACGGCGGTGGCCGCGGCGACGGCGAGAGTGGTGAACGCGGTCTTCATGCTGATCTTCACGTGCG
>KL569416.1:3456-7393 GCA_000715685.1 Streptomyces lilacinus | reverse complement strand
TGCTGATCTTCACGTGCGCATCCAATTCATTCCGGGGGGACGTCCGCTCGACAAATCCCCGTGAATACGAGGCTCTTTCGAGGCGGACGATGGGGGTAGGCATCGATCTATCGGGTCATGCCACGGATGGGAGAAGGGAAAGGGTCCGATTTCGGGCGAGAGCTGTCAGGGGGATTTCGACTCTCGCCCGAGGAGGTGCCGGGTGAATCCACCGCGCTCCATCACGACAAGCGAATCCTCCCGAATCCGGAACACCGACCGAGGCCGGCCTTTCCTTGAGCTGAGCTCCTCCGTGGCACCGACCGACGCGATCGGTGCGACACCCACATTACGTTCATGATCCCCTGCAGCGGTCAGCCCATGATCAGCCAAACTCCGCAGCGGAGAAGGGCAATTGACGCCCCCGCGCCAGCCCCTCGACACCCCCGCGACCACGAAACCCCGCACCACTCGAAACGGGCAAAACACCACCACCCGCCACCCCCGAAAAGACCCCCTGGATCAATGCCGATCCACCCCTGAATCAATCAACGACGGCAGCGCTCCGGCCACCGAAAACCGCCCCGGCCGAAACCCGTCCCCGCCCACGAACGCGACGCCAAGGAGAGGTCGGGGAGGAGTGAGAGGAAGAGGACAAAACGGGAGCCGCCCAGCAGGGCTGACGGCCTGGCGCCCCCGAGCCGGGGCTACCGATCACAAGACGGCCCAACTGTGCATCCTCTGCGCTCAGTTTCGTGCTTTTATGGGCAATTGAGGTCAACGGTGCCGTTCATGCCTCGCTCCGGTGGGACAGTTCTGCCCTTCAAGTAACACTGCGTAAGGGGGGCGCGATGGGCAGGATTCCTGCGTTGGGCGGGGTGAAGGGGCTCGTGACGGTGCTCGACGAGCTCGTGGGCAGGCCCGTGGGCAGACGGGAGTTGCCGGCGCTCGTCTTCGAGGACGACGAGGGGCGGGGCGCGGGCTTCGTCAGCGGCTACCGCGATCGGCTGCGCGATGCCACCGAGGCGGCACTGGTCCCCCATGCCCTGATCGACGAGGCGCTCCTCTCGCGGGCGCAGGGTTCGGCCGAGCCGGACGTCGTGCTGCTCGACGGGCTCACCCGGCAGTTGGAGCAGACCATGCCCGCGTCCACGGGCGGGCTGGCACTGCCCACGTACTGGACCTGTCGGAGAGTGCTGGACATCGACGCGGGGGCCGGGTCGGCGCGCGCGCAGCGTCGTCATCTGGCGGAGAAGCTCTGTGCGGCGTGGGAGAGGGACACTCCCGGTCTGAAGGGGCTGCGCTCGTTCATCGACACCGGAGGGGCCGGTCAGATCAGCGCGCGTCTGAGCGCGATCGCGACGGTGCTGATCGCCTGGCCGCTCGAGTGGGCCTACCGTACGCGGCTGAACCGGACCAGGCGGCTGCGCTGGTACGCCCCCAAGGTGCGCAGCGCCAGCAGGCTGTCCGCCACTCGTTTCCTGTCGGCCGCCGTTCACCTGAGCAGGGGCGGCGAGTTGCACGACCGTTCCGCGCTGCGGCAGTCCCTGCTTCTCGAGGCCTTGGCGGTGGACCTGGTCAGTGCCTGCCGCAGGGGTGTG
The DNA here is from genome assembly GCA_000715685.1 of Streptomyces lilacinus. Classification (GTDB taxonomy): domain Bacteria; phylum Actinomycetota; class Actinomycetes; order Streptomycetales; family Streptomycetaceae; genus Streptomyces; species Streptomyces lilacinus. Next base: position 5,813 of record KL569416.1, on the reverse strand, counting down.
CTCTTTCCGCGTCGGCGGCGTCGGGTCTGGCCGTTCGTCGTCCTGCTGCCGCGTGTCGACGGGCCGCACACGGCCACTCACCGGTTGTTGGACGGGCTCGTGAAGCTGCATCGGCGCGGTCTGCCGCTGTTGGTTCTGGCGGCTCGTGCCTCGACGGACTCGTCGCGCGACGCGGGCGACACGCTGGACGCGCGGGACGCCCGGAGCGATCTCCGTACCCCCGCTCAGGCCGCCTCCTGTCTGCGACCGCTGCTGGAACGGCACCTGCCCGCCGGCCCGGTGGGCGAGGACGGGCAGGTGCTCGTCCGGTTGGGCGGGGACGAGCAGCAGGCCGTGAGCGACTGGCTGGACATCAATGTGGCCGTGCACCCGCGTCAGGTGCGCCGGCCCTCCGCCTACCTGGGCGTCATCCTGACCGTCGCCCTGCTGGCCGGTGCCGTGCCCGTGGTGAGCTGGCTTCGTCAGGACGCCTGTCATGACATGTGGCCGGCCCAGGGGGTGCGGGTCGGCATCGACACCGCCCCGAAGGGGTGCTACTTCACCGACGGTGGCAGTCAGGAGCTGTTGCGCAGCCTCCAGGACCGCATCCGGGCGCAGAACGACGCCGTGAAGGACGGCGCGTACCGCACGGTGGTCTTCCTCGCCCCGCTGACCGCGGATCCTCAGGGCAAGGGCGAGCAGCTCACGCCCGCGGGTGTGCTCCAGCTCGAGGGTGCCGCCGACGCCCAGCGGGAGTTCAACAAGCAGGCGGTGGGTGACGCCGAGCGGCCGTACCTGCGTCTGCTGGTCGCCAATGCGGGCTACGCCTTCGCCGAGGCGGAGCCCGTCGTCGACCGGTTGAACGAACTGGCCACCGACGGCACGAGCGTCTCCGCCGTCATCGGGATCTCTCAGAGCCGGCAGGCGTCCGTCGACGCGATCAACCGCCTCTCCTTGGACATGCCGGTCATCGGCGCGGCGGTGACCGGCGACTTCATGTCCGTCGACACCGCCACGTACTTCCAGACCCAGCCGACCAATCGCCACCTGGCCCGGGCCCTGACCCGGCGGGTCATCGCTCTCAAGCGCAAGAAGGCGCTGATCATCTACGACGACAAGGACCGCTACAGCATCAATCTGTGGCAGGACCTCAGCGGCGAGATGGCGAAGCAGGGCATCGAGGTCATGGAGCCTTCGGTCGTGCGCACTCCCGACTTCGGTCAGCCCGGGGTGGTCAGCGCCCTGCCCGATCTGTCCAAGAAGATCTGTGCCCTGAACCAGAGCGGCGGCATCGCGCTGTTCGCCGCCCGCGGCAGCCAGCTCCCGAAGATCCTCAACGGGATCCAGGCCGAGTGCGGTGGCGTGTCCGGCACGCCCTTCCCGCTGCTGGCCTCCGACGTCGACACCCTCGTCGAATACCCGGAGCTCCCGGAATTCGCCCGCCTCGACCGCTATCCGGCGGTCGACCTGACGTACATCGCCTTCTCGGCCGACCATCACAGCGACCATGCCGCGGGGAGCGATGCGTTCCGTGCCGCCGTCGCGGCCATCGACCGGACGTGGACCGGCGCGAAGGTTCCCCCGCGTTCGTCAAACGTGCTGCAGCAGCTGCGCAACGGCGTGGAGGTCAAGGACACCGTCGCTCAGGACCGACCGTTCCGGCTGCCGGCCGACGACCAGGCCCTCGCCCGCCGGCCCTTGTTCCTGTGCACCGTGCCCCACACCGCCGGTGCCGCACCGTCGTGCGACGCGGCGGACGGGCGGCGGTTCGACTGAGGGAGTCCGTGACGCCCGCTCGTGCGGCCGCTGTCCGGCCCCCCGTCCGGGCTCTTCGACTCAGCGGAGGGGGCGCGGGGCGGCTGCGCGCGGCTCATGTCACAGCCGTACGGCCCGTATGCCCCCGGAGGACAACCCGTACAGGACGCCTGAGGCGATGTGCGGGGCGTCCACGATGGACGAGGCGCCGCTCAGCCGCCAGCGGGGCTTGCCGGTGCGGGCGTCGTAGGACCACCAGCCCGACATGTGGGTCACGATCACGTCGTCGCCGACGACCTGGGGAGCCGACCAGCACGTGTCCATGCGGTCCACCCGCCACAGCTCTTTGCCGCTGTCCGCGGACAAGGCCAGCACGTAGCCGCCATTGCTGCTCATGCTGAAGAAGCCGTCGGAGCCGTACCCCTCCCCCGATGTGACGAAGACACGGCCGTCGCGCTGGGTGACGACAGGGCGGCAGTAGCCCTTGGCCACGGTCCGCCGCCAGCGCAGTGCGCCGCTTCGGGCGTCGTACGCGGCGAGGTCTCCGCGGTAGGTGCACACGTGAACGGTGCGTCCGTCCGCGGCGGCGGTGATCACCCCGTCCATGGCCTGTCTCTTATACA
>KL569416.1:2680-3243 GCA_000715685.1 Streptomyces lilacinus | reverse complement strand
GATGTGTATAAGAGACAGGTTCGCCTCTGTCGGTGTCGTACGCGCAGAGCCTGTGCTGCTCGTCGAGCAGGTAGACGGTGCCGCCGTCCGGCGCGAGGGCGATGGTGTCCTCGTCCCCGGAAGCCGGGGCCTGCCAGCGCGCCGTGCCGGTGAGCGGGTCGAGCGCGCCGACGGGGCGGGCGTCGTGTGTCGCGTCGGCGAGGTGACCGGTCCGGGCGAGGAGCAGCTGCCGGCCGGGCAGCGGCTGGAAGATCCCGGAGGCCGGGGCGGTCCAGCGCACGTGCCCGGTGGTGGTGTCCAGGCCGCACAGGACGCCCGGCCGGCTGGGCGCCTCGTCGTCGACGTACCGGTGCAGATGGACGCAGACGGTGGAGCCGAGCACCACGGGCGCGTCGGGCGTTCCGTTGCCGATCGGCCCGGCGGACCACTGCAGCTCTCCGCCGTCCGCCCGGTACGCCTGAACGAAGCCGGTTCCGGTGACGAGGTACGCGGTGCCGTCGGCGGCGGTGACGGGGCCGGTCTCCCACGCCCCCTCCTCACCCAGCCGCTCGCTCCAGCGGCTG
>KL569416.1:0-2448 GCA_000715685.1 Streptomyces lilacinus | reverse complement strand
GTGTATAAGAGACAGCCCCGGTGGCGGCGTCGAGAGCGACGATTCCGCCGGGGTGGTCCGTGGCGGCGAAGACGCTGTCGCCTTCGATGGCCAGGCCGAATGTCAGGTCTCCGTCGGATCTTTCTGTTTTGAAGGTCCACAGCGCCGGCCGCTGCGGCGGGGCGGCGACGTCCTTGTCCCGGAGGACTTCCCAGCCCGTGTAGCCGCCGACGCCGAGGACGCCGGCCGTTGCGGTGAGGAGGAAGGAACGCCGTGACGGGCGAAACCGATTGTACGAATTCAGGGACATTCTCGGTAACTTACAGGCTGTCAGCGGCCGTCCCGATCACGGTTCCAGCGGTCCTTGCTCGTGATGGTGAGGGCTCCGTCGTGCATGACGAACGTGCGAGCCTCGTCGTCGACGGTGACCTGGGGGCGGCTGGTGCCGTGGAAGGCCTCGGTCCGCAGGTGGACGCGGAGGGGGCTGGTGTTGTGCAGAGCGCGTAGGCGCCAGGGGGTGTCCTCGGGAGCCTCGGGGGTCTCGGCGGCCTCGGGTCGGGGAGGCAGGGCGAGGTGGAGGAGGACGGAGGCGTCGTGGCGGGTGCCGTAGCGGGCGTGTGCCGAGGTGTACTCGGCCAGTCGAAGTTCCGCTTCCGGTGGGCCCGGTGCCTTCGCGGGTGCGGGTGTTCCGGCCTCGTCCGGGGCCTGGATGCCGGCGAGGAGGTCCGGCTGGTCGGCCACGTCTCCCAGCCGTGCGGCGAACCAGCGGACGAGCTCGGGGCCGCCGCGGCCGGCCCAGGTCTTGATCAGTGCGCGGAAGGCGGCTTCGCGGTCGCGGGAGGCGTGGTGGGCGCCTGCCGCGAGGATCGCTTCGCCCGCCCCGGCGAAGACCCGACAGAAGTCGCGCACCGCGACGTCGTCCGCGTGCCGGGGGTATCGGACGAGGCGGATCTCCCACATGGCGTGTCTGACGACCGTGGCGGCGGCTTCGGCTGTGGCGCTCAGGTCGCCGTCCTGGGGCGGGACGAGGCCAGGGGGCTCGTTGCCGCGTGGCGGGGTGAGCGCGTCGGCCCGGCGTCCGGCGGCGGACAGGTACCAGTAGGTGTCGTCGGGTTGGAGTTCGGCCGTCGCGGCGCGGAGCGTGCCGCGGGCTCCGATGGCGACCGTCACGCCGTCCGCCTCGTGGCGCAGGTCGGCACCCCGGGCGTCGTCGGAATCGAAGCGGACCTCGGTGATGTCGCGCAGCCACATGTCCACGAGGGCAGGCTCGGGCGAGGTGGTGTCGTCAACGGGAACGAGGAAGGCTTGCGCCACGGCCAGTTGGAGGTGGCCGTCGAGACGGCTTCCGGTGCGCTCCACCCGTAGATACCGAACGTCGGCCGACCGCAGGTCGTAGTCGGCGGTCGGAGACGCTGTGGTGCCAGCTGTCACCGACACCGGCGGGGCGATCACTCGGCCCCGGTGGTCACGGCCGAGGGCGTACGACCGCGCAGGCGGAAGCAGCTCGTCCAGCCGGTGTCCGGCGGCCGCGGCCTGCTCCCGCATCCAGGCCCGCCGTCGCTCCGCGCCGAGGCCGGCCATCCACTCCAGTGCCGCCCGGGCGCGGCGCTCGCGATCCTCGCGCGTACTGGCTGTCGCCGCACAGAACAACGGGAAGACGTTGTTGTCCCATACGTCCGAGACGGTGCGGATGGTCTCCCTGTCGAAGCGCCGGGCGTCCGCGGCGGCGTCGGCGATCTGTATCAGCGAGCGATCCAGCAGCGCTCCCAGCGCGGCGAGGGCGGGGCCCGGCGACGAGGTATCGAAGTCGATCACTGATCGATCGTCGCACGAACCTTGATCGAAGCGAACCGAACCGTGCTCAGCGTGGGTGCGGGGCCGGGGCTCCTTCGTCGAGCTGGGTTGCCACGAGCTGGGATGCCAGTCGTTCTACCGCCGACCGTATGCCGCGACCGTAGTCGTCGTCATGGAGTGCGTCGATGTGCTGCTGCGACAGGGACAGGTGCGCGCGGGCCTGGGCGTCGTCGCCGAGCTTGTGGTAGTCCGCCGCGAGGTTGAGGTGCAGGGACGGGTAGAACCCCCGGATCGCCAAGGACGCGTGGTGCTGCTTGGCCCGGTCGTCGGTCACGGCACCCGCTGCTTCCAGAGCGCGTAGATCCCATGCGAGTTCGTCTTTCGGGTCCTCTTGCAGATCGGCCATGTAGTGGGCGAGGACACATCGGTGGAAGGGATCGCCGTCCGGTGCGATCTCTTCCCAGATCTCGGAGAACCGCTCCCGGGCGCCGTCGGGATCGCCCCCGTGCTGCAGCCTGATGGCTTCCTCGATGCGCCGCATCGTCATGTCCTTGGACTCGGTCGTCACGAGAGTCTCCCCCTGGTCGTCAGTGGCGCGATAGGAGAAGCGTAGAGACGGCCACTGACAACGGGGCTTCACACCGTAACCGGGGGCTCCGCCCCCAGGCCCCCGGG
>KL569415.1:119798-129802 GCA_000715685.1 Streptomyces lilacinus | reverse complement strand
GCTTTAAGTGACCTGCGGAGATGCCGCAGGTGTCCCCCACCTCTCCGCTATATGGGGACACTTGCCGATGCGCCGTGATCAGATCAGCGCAGCCAACGTCGGTGAAACCCCTGGGAGTCTTTGTGACCTTACGGATAGCCATCACTGCTGAGCCGATACCTTCGCATGTGTCCGCGCTCGATTACGTCACCAGCCCGGCCCTTGAGCAGGGCCACGATGTCGCGCTGTACGCCCCTTCCATGTTCCGCCGCGAAGCCCTGCGGCGAGGAGTGGAATTCCACAGGGCGGGAACGAACTGGACCTGCGATCCCGGCGTTCAACGAGCGGCAAGTGAGATCTGGAAGGAATCCGGGAACGCACCCTTCAACCGCTACGTCTTTGGTCGGCTCTGGCCGGATCAGGCCGAGACGAAGGCCCATGCCCTGATCACCGCGTGGACGCGGGCGCGGCCCGACCTGGTGATCGCCGAGTGCAGCGATCTCGGCGCGCACCTCGCGGCGAAGGTCCTGGATCTGCCCATGTACGCGGCGGACAACGGCCTGGGCCCGCTGCTCCTGGACCTCTGGGAGACCGACATCGCACCCGCCCTGACCCGCCTCTACAAGCAACACGACCAGGACACCCCCGCACTGCCCCCGATGCTCACCCCCGCACCGATCCAGTGGTTCCACGAAACGCCCCCGCCCTCGCCGCGCGCGGTCCGACGCACCGTCGCCGAATTCCGGACCACCCTCCCCGAGCGCCTGGACCACTCCCCCTCCCGCCCGCTCGTCTACGTGAGCCTGGGCACCCTGACCACCGCGATGCCCGGTCTCCGCACCGTCGTGGGAAACGCGTACCGGGAGGTCATGGCCGCACTCTCCGGAATCGACTGCGACGCGATCGTCTCCGCGGGAGGCCTCGCAAAGGACCTGCGCAGCGCGGACCCCCGCATCAAGGTCGTCGCACATGTCCCGCAGCCCGCGCTCTTGCACCGTGCCGACCTGTTCGTCACCCACGGAGGCCGGGCGTCCCTGCTCGACGCGGTGCAGGGCGCAACGCCCGTCCTGGGAATGGGCGTTCTCGCCGACCAGCCCGACAACGCCGCCGCATTCGCCCGGCGCGGCCTCGGCCGCGCGCTGGATCTCACCACGACGCGCGGCGAGATCGCCGACGCCATCACGGCCGTCCTCGGCGACTCCCGCTACGCCGACGCCGTGACCGCCGCCAACGCCGAGCTGTCACACAGCAGCCGGCATGCGGCACTCGTGCCGCTCGGAGTCGATACGGACGGCGCCGGCCCTCGGGCAAGACGTACGCCTCCGTGCCTTCGCCCCCGACGTCGGACTCTTGGCCGCCGTCGGGGCCGATGAAGACGTCCCGTCCGCCTTCACGATCAAGGTGTGACGTGGAAGACCCGAGACGGTCAGGACCTTGAATCCGCCCTGCGGGCCTATTTCGCCCCGTACAGGACGCATGGGGAATGGTTCGACTTCGAGGACGAGGACTCCGTCGCCCTCGTCGCGACTGCTGCCGTCCTCATGGGATTACCGGGCACAGCCCCAGCGCGTCGAGCAGGACTTTCGGTACCGGGTCAGCGACTGCACCGCATGTGCCGCCCGCCAGGTGGCTGAGGCGGCCGATGGCCGGAAAACCGCCAGGGCGGCAAAGCCTGTCCCAGCGCCGCGTCTCTCCCAAACCACCCCCGAGCCTCCTCCCTCACCAACCGGCATAGGGGGCTCACCGCCATCCGCAAGGCGGGTGGCCCGGTCCGGCAGAAAACGGGAGCAGTCGCGTGCGGGTGCATTACGGTGGGGCAACCGCAAGGTGAAGTTGCCGCGACCAAAGGATCCCGCCCCGTGAGCACTGGAGCCTCCCGCCCGGCTGTCGGGGCCGTGGTCCTGACCATGAACGACCGCCCGGATGAGTTCCGAAAGGCCATGGCCTCGCTCCTGGCCCAGGAAGGCATCGACCTCGACGTGGTGGTGGTCGGCAACGGCGTCGTCCCCGAGCAGGTCCCCGACGGCGTCCGCACGGTCGCACTGGAGGAGAACCTCGGCATCCCCGAAGGCCGCAACATCGGCGCCGCGAACGTCAAGGGCGAGCTGATCTTCTTCTTCGACAACGACGCCGTCCTCCCCAAGCGCGACGTCCTGGCCCGGCTCACCGCCGAGCTGGAGCGTGACGCGTCGCTGGCGTACGTGCAGCCGCGCATCGCCGACCCCGACACCGGGATCACGCTGCGCCGCTGGGTGCCCCGCCTGCGAGCCACCGATGCCGCCCGCCCCGGCATCGTGACGGTCATGGCCGAGGGCGTCGTCATGGTGCGCCGCTCCGCCTTCGACCTCGCCGGCGGCTGGCCCGGCGACTTCTTCCTCTTCCACGAAGGCATCGACCTCGCCTGGCGGCTGTGGAGCCACGGAGACAAGGGCCTGTACCGGCCCGATGTGGTCGTCCACCACCCAGCCACCAACCCGGCCCGTCACGCCGGCTTCTACCGGCTCACCGCCCGCAACCGCGTCTGGCTCGCCCGCCGCAACCTGCCCGCCGCGCTCATCCCCCTCAACCTCGCCACATGGGCGCTACTGACCGCCTGGCGGGTACGCGGCCGCCCCGCCTGGCGCGCCACACTCGACGGATTCCGCGAGGGCCTGCGCGAAGAGGCGGGTAAACGGTCGCCCATGAGCTGGCGCACCGTCGCCCAGCTGACCCGCGCCGGCCGACCGCCGGTCTTCTGACCACCAACGAATGCCTCCTGGCCGAACCCCCGCAGCGCCAGCCCTGGGGCCGGTACGGTCCTGGCCGTAGACCGACCCCAGGGAGGACCTTCGCGTGGCCAAGGCCCAGCGCTCCGCCGTCGTCTTCGCCGGATTGATCATCCAGAACGACGAAGGCACCGTCCTGTTCATGCGCCGCGCCAACACCGGCTTCGCCGACGGCATGTGGTCCCTCCCCGGCGGCCGCGTCGGCCACGGCGAGCTGCTCGTCCAAGCAGCCGCCCGCGAAGCTGAAGAGGAAAACGACCTCCATGTACACATCCAGGACCTCCATACCGCGCACGTACTCAACAAGACCAGCAACGACGGCACTCCTGTCGTCGGCTGGTACTTCCACACCAAAAACCTGGACCGGCACCCCTGAGAACCGAGAACCACACCTGTGCTCCGAGCTGGCATGGATCCGGCCAGACACAATGGATCCACACACCGAAGCAACAGACCGCCAGACGGTGGAAGCCTGGAGGGCCGGGCGTGTAGCGGAATGGACTGACCGGCGGGCGTACTGGCGTGACCGCTGTCTGCTTCCACAAGCAGCGGCTGTCGTCCCCGTGGCTGCGTGAACACGACGAGCAGGCCCCACAACGGCGAGCACATGATCACCCCGCAACTTTGCGGCTGGTGTCTGAGCCAGGACCCGCGGGCCCAGTCCGCTGGCCCGTGCTTCGCCCTCCTTCCAGCCCCAGAGGCACGACGTAGCACCGTCCGCCCCTTCGACGAGTCGCCGCAGACCGCCCCTCCGCCCGACAGCCCCAGAGCGCGCGCACCGCCCGTTCCACGTGGCGCAGCGCCTCGGCGAAACCCCACGACGGAGTTCACGGAGCCGGCCCTTTTGGCCTCTCCTCTACGACGGGGCCAGGCCGCTGGTCCTGGGACTGTATGAGAGGGGGATGCTGGATGACCGTGGACACGGCCACGCCTGCCGTCACCATCGTCGCGATCGTTGTGGGACAGGTGTGTGCCCTGCTCAGCCTGTGGCTACGCCTGCGCTGGCGAGCGCAGCAAGAGCGGGAGCAGCGCCAATACCTCGCCCGTACCATCGAGGCGGTCCCCGGGGGGAGCCGGATGAAGGTCGACGAGCAGCGCAGTGATGGCCACCGGTTGCGAATAGAGATCATCTGTGGCTCGACGGGGACGCAGGAGGGGCGAGGATGAGTACCCGCGAGCCGGCGGACGGCACCGATCCCCGGGCAGCCGCGCACGAGGACCATGCGCTCGGCCACCGCAGCCGGGAGCGCCTGGCCGTGGACGGGGAGTTCTCAGACTTCTATCGCAAGAACATCCGTGGCCTGATCGGCTTCCTGGTCAACCAGGGTGCTTCGTTGACGGAAGCCGCGGACATCGCCCAGGACACCATGACGGTGGCCTACCGGCGCTGGAACGACCTGCGTTCACCCCGGGCATGGGTCCACACGGTCAGCTCGCGCGCCTACATCCGACGGTTCGCCGAGGTTCGAGAGGAGCCTGTCGATCCGCTGCCGGAACCGACATCTCTGCTCAGGACGAACGCCGTGGCGGAATGGGAGGCCCGGCACGATGTGCTGGAACAGATGAAAGCGCTACCGCCCCGACAACGCCAAGTCCTGGCCTGGACAATCAGCGAATTCACGCCCAAGGAGATCGCCGGGCAGCTCGGGATGACCCCTGAGGCGGTACGCGCCAGCCTCAAAAAAGCCCGCCAAGCCATCGCCAAAAACGTCGCCCACGGGGAGGAGGAACAGTGACCAGTCACCACGAGACTGACGCATACGACCCCACCACAGACCCCTGGCTCGCCCAGCAGCGCGCCATGATGAACGACCTCGACGCCGTCCTCGACGTCAAAGCCGGCCTGCACGAAGTCCTGCTCCAGTCCCGCCCCGACGCCATGGTCGACAACCTCGACACCGTCCTCGACGTCGAAGCCGGCCTGCACGAAGTACTCTCCACAGCCCCGCCCGGGCCCCGCCCTCCAGCGCATCCGAATACCGCGGCCACAGATTCTTCCCTCGCCCAGCAACTCTTGGAGTCCGTGGGCGCAGAGGCCCGCATGCAACTGCGTGCCCATCCCGACGTCGCACGTTCACACCGCAGGTTGGACCACGTCCGCACCCTCGACCGCATCGTTACCCACAGCCTCGAGCGGATCCGCGCGCTCACCCATGGCCTCGAAGACGCCCGCGACCTCGCCAGCACTCGCGACCTCGTCGTCGTCATCGCCCATGACCTCGAAGACGCCCATGACCTCATCACTCGCGACCTCACCCGCGACCTCACCCACGGCCTTATCGTCAACGACCTCGCGCCCAGCCTCACCGCCGACCTCGCCCGCCCCCATGCCCGAGCCCTCGCCCGTGCCCTCGACGTCGCCCACGGCCTCGCCCTCAGGCTCGCCCACGACCTCGACAACGACCGAAACGTCGTCGCCCGCACCGTCGCCATCAACCTCTCCCTCGACCTCGACCGTGCCCTCGGCTTGATCCTCAACTTGGTGGACATCTGGACCAAGGGGGTGAAGAAGACCCTCAGCGAAATGCTCGGCCGGGACCTGTCTGCGCTCGACATGAATCTGGTTGACAGGTTCCTTCACGACTTCACGACATCCAACCTGCGCAACGCTGACCTGCGCGGCATCAGCCTTGATGGCGTGCGCTGGTCCATGACCGGCACCCAGTGGCCACCTGATGTAGACGTCGAAGCCCTCAAGTCCCGCTCCGTGGAAACCCCCGCCGGCAGTGGAACCTGGACCGTTCGACCAGGCACCACGATGGCGGAGGAACCCACCACAATCCAATAGACCAGGCCACACCAATCTTCTGGCTGGTCTCATGGTCGCCCGGAGCGGTCGTAGAAGCCCTCGGGGCAACCTCTCGAGCGCAGACACGCCGGAGGTACCGGGCCGGCCGCCCGAGGACCCTCAGGGCCCCCACACTGGGTCTGCACGCCCGCGTGGAGCGTCCGGCCAGCGTTCATTACTCCGCACAGCGGCACAGCCGTGCGCTCGCCGGTCCGCCGTTCGATAACGGCACCCCGGACAGGCAGATCGGCGATCTGTCGGCGCTTCAGCGGCGCAGGACGTTGAAGCGGCCGCCTCCGAGGATCGGCGCGTGCCCGCAGCCGGGCGGGACAACGGGGTACGGGCCACGCCAGATCTTCTTGATTTCGCCGGTGGAGAGCTGGTTCGTCGGGTGAGGGCGTATGAACCAGCGGTGCCGGTAGACACGCCGCATGTGGTCCTCGCCTGCGGTGTCGCGGTCATCGCGGCGAAGGTTGTGCCGCAGGGTGACGAACCGGATGGTGCGGGTGGGCTTCTCTCTCCCCGGAGCGGGCGATGCGTTTGTGGGCGGAGCGGGGGGGGCGGGCAGCTCTTCCGTGTGGGGGACGGACACTTTCTCCCAGGTGCCGTCGACCGCCCAGTTCCGCAGCCGGGTGTCGGCACCCTTCCACGAGCCGTAGCGCCCGGGCAGGTCCTGCCATGGGCAGCCTGTCCGGTACTTCCACGCGATCGCATCGATCACCTCACGGTGATCCCGCCACCGACCACCACGCTTTGGTGCCCGGTCCGGCAGCAACGGCTCGATCCTGGCCCACCGGGCATCAGTCAACGGCACCCAAGACCAACGATCAGATGATCCGCAAGAAACGGCCTAGCTCCGGCAGTTGGTGACCGTGCCGCCCGCGTTGTTGTCGGTGCGGCAGGTGTTGTCGCCCTCGCCGCCGTCGACGGTCCCGTACGGGCCGAGGACGACCGGCGTGGCGCCCGGTCCCTGGATGACGTCATCGTCGTCGTCCCCGGAGACCGTGGCGTATCCGTCCTGCCCGGCGGACGGCACCTCGATGAGGTCGGCTCCGGTGCCCCCGCTGACGTAGGTGGCGCGCGCCCCGTCGCCCGCGCCGATCGCCCCGACGCGGATGACGTCATCGCCTTCGTCCCCGTAAACGGTGGCGGGCTTGGGGAGGCGGGATTCTATGGGGGTTGTCCCGCCCACGGTGATCTCGTCCGCACCGGGGCCGCCATGGAGGGGGCCGGCCAGCTTCCCGACCGTGATGGTGTCGTTGCCGCCTCCGCCGTCGAGACGGCTCGCCTTGTCATATCCGGGTACGCGGAAGGCGGCGAGGCGGAGGATGTCGTTGCCGTCTCCGCCGTCGATCGTGCTGCTGTACACGTCGCCGGTGGTGATCACATCGTTCCCGGCACCACCGTCGATGCCCCCCAGATAGGACACCTCGCCGGTGGTGATGGTGTCGTTGCCCGCACCACCGTGAATGGTGCCCTGGACGCTGAACTTGTCCATGTCGGTCACGGTGATCTTGTCGTCGCCGTCACCGCCGTCGACGGACCCGCGGATGTTTCTTCCGCTGCCGCTGGAGAGGATTTTGTCGACGATGACGACGTCGTCCCCGCCGAGGCCGTTGATCACGCCGGCCAGGTGGCCACTGACGTCGTCGCCGCCCCTGACCTCGATGATGTCCGCCCGGTCGGTGCCGCTGAGTGTCGTACCGGCGGGGACGCCCCGGGTGCACACGAGGTGGACGCCGCCGGCCGGCAGGGCGCCGCTGGTGCAGCCGGGCGGGAGAGCCGCGGCGGTCGCGGCCGGGAGCGTGGGCGCGGCTACGAGTACGAGACCTGTGACGAGCGCGCCGACGGCGGTGTGTCTGAAGGGCATGGCTGTTCCCTCCTCGAAGGCATGCATATGCCAGGGGTGAGGGCCAACAGCGTTCCCGTGGGGCCGGGACCGCACAAGCGGGAAACCGGCCTGACCGGATCCCCGGATCCCTAGGACGCCCTCAGCAGGCAATGGCGGCGGGCGGCCCACGGCGATCGATCGCGACCGGCCCCCGGCTCAGGAGCTCGGGAGCTCGGGAAACCGAACCCGCTGGGCCCGTCAGGAGAGCCAGTCCGTGTAGTGGGTGGGGGCGATGCGGGCGTTCTTCGGGGCGGTGAGGGCGTCGCCCTGGACGGCGGCGAAGAGGCCGGCGCTGTCGTCGGTGACGACGGCTCGCCGGTCGCCCTTGGCCGTCAGGGTGAGCCGGCCGAGTTCGTCAAGAGGGTAGACGTCGGGACCTGCGATGTCGAGGACGCCGTTCAGGGGGCTGCCCGTGGCGACTTCGGCGACGACACGGGCGACGTCCGCGGCGGCGACCGGCTGGATCGGCGTGCGCGGCAGGCGGACGGTGTCGCCGTCGGTGGTCATGGCCAGGGTCGCGTCCATGAACTCCATGAACTGCGTGGCGCGCACGATGGAGTACGGGACCGGCCCGGCCTTGAGGATGTCCTCCTGCAGCACCTTGGCCCGGTAGTAGTCCAGGCCGGGTACGCGGTCCGCGCCGACGATCGAGAGGATGACGAAGTGCCGGACCCCACCCTTCCGGCTCGCGGCGAGAAGGTTGTCCATCGAGGTCCGGAAGAATGCGAGCGAGGCGTCGTCGAAGGTCGGGGAGTTCGTCAGGTTGATGACGACATCGGCACCCGTCACGGCCTCCTCCACCCCCTGGCCGGTGATGACGTCCACGCCGGTGGACAGGGAGTGGGGTACGGCGTGGTGCCCGGCCGCGTTCAGGTCCTCCACGACCTGTGACCCGATCAGTCCTGTTCCGCCGATGACTGCGAACTTCATGGCCCCGCCTTCCGTCGACGACATCGCCCGATTCGGGGTTTATGCAACCTCGCTCGCACTCTAGCGGAGGCGCCTTGTGGTCGTACGGTGCCGATTCCAGCCGTCATGTCCGGCGGTTCACCCCTGCTCGGCGCCAGTGGGCGAATGCGTCGAGGGGGCGCCGGGACACCCCGTCCAGGCGACCGGCGACTCCACGCCTCGCACCCGGTTCGCCCCCGATGCACCCGAATGGGTGAGGCTAGAAGTCAGCAACGAGACGTGTGCGGGTCGGCCGGGCGCGCGGTCAGAACCAGTGCAGGCAGTGCGGGGAGCGCTCGGCGCGGAAGAGGGCGTCGGCGAGGGCGGCCGCGCCCGAGTGGTGGGCTCGGATGTGTCCGGCACGCACGAGCGTGCTCGGGGCGGTGCCGCCGAGGTAGATCGAGCCCAGGTCGCGCGCGTCCAGGGACAGGTCGGGCTCCCGGTCCGTCGGGACGCAGTCGGCCTTGCCGTCCCGGACGGTCAGCAGGTAGCGGCCGTGCTCGCCGAGGAACGGGTCCTCGACGTCGAGGACGAGCTCGCCGTCCATGAACCAGCCGCGCGCGGTCAGAGCACCTGGGACGTCCAACAGCCGCACCCACAGCCAGTCGGTGTCGTAGCTCACCTCACCGGCGCGGAAGTCCGCGAACTGCCAGCGCAGCGGGTGCTCGGGCGGGACGTTCTTGAACACGACCTGGGAGACCAGGTCGTGTCCGAGTACGAACCGGGCCAGGGCCGTGAAGACCGCGTCGTCGGTGGCTATGGTCTCGTCGACCGTCAAGGTGCCGGACTCGATCGAGTAGCTGGCGTACCCGTCCGGGACGCCGTCGGCGTCCCGGTGGACGGCGACGTAGCGCGGCGCCGGCGAGATCGGGGGCTGCCCCGCGCGCAAGGCCCACCAGCGGTGCGGGCGGGACAGCGCGCCGGGCTGGGCGCGGCGATACCGGTCGTAGACCTCTTCGAGGATCTCGCCGCACTCGGCACGACGCAGGACCTCGACCGAGCCGGTGTCCGAGCCGGTCGCCGGTGCGTCGGCCAGTGCGCGCCCCCGGGGAACGGCCAGGGCGGCCTGGTGGCGTGGCACCGTCAGCCGCGTCGTGTAGGTCGCCGGTCCGTAGCCGAACCTGCCGTAGATCGGGGCCTCGGAGGCCAGCAGCACGGAGAGGAACTCCCCGCGGGCCCGCAGCTCGGCGAGCTGATGCCGCATCATCGCGCTGAGCACGCCCTGGCGCCGATGCGAGGGCAGGACGCCGACGGCGGTCACCCCGGAGACCGGGACGAGGGTCTCACCGGGCAGGGTGAGCTCGAAGGAGTGCGCGGCGGCGGTGCCGACGGGCCGCCCGTCCGCCGTCAGGGCGAGCAGGCAGCGGTCCGTTTCGAGCGCCGACCACCAGAGCCCGCCGCCCTCGATCGGGGTTTCCGGGAAGCGCCCGAACGCGGCATGGACTGTGTCGACGAAGACGTCAACGTCCTCATCGGTCGTGCAACGAATCTCCATTGCCGCCGCTGCCTCCTCGAAATACCGGCACCACAACGCGTGGTGTCCGGCCACAGTGCAGCGTTGATCCGTGGCCAGGGCAAGCGAATTATGAGCGGGGCCGGCCGGAGACCGTGCTGCCGCTGTCTCTTATACACA